>NZ_JAOVUC010000023.1:0-1024 GCF_027737875.1 Campylobacter sp. JMF_08 NE1 | reverse complement strand
GCTTCTTTTACAGCCTTTATGGAGTGCGAAATGCCGATATTTTCTAAATTTGAAGCCCCATTTCGAATTCCAGCTGTATCTATAATGCGGATTATATGAGTGCCGATTTTAAGGCTTTCTTCTATGCGATCCCTTGTCGTGCCTGCTTCGTCGCTGACAATCGCCCTTTCGTAGTTTAAGAGTGAATTTAAAATGCTACTTTTGCCGACATTTGGTTTGCCAATAATCGCTACTTTAAAGCCTTCGATTAGCCCTTTTCTTTGTTCGCTAACTTCGGCTATTTTGCTTAGTTTGTGCGAGTTTTCATCTAGCATTGCGCTAGTTTTTTCTAAAATATCGCTTGGCAAATCCTCTTCGGCATAATCAATGCAAGTCTCCACAAAAGCCAGCGTCTTAACAAGCTCCGAGCGCAAGGTTTCGACATAGTTTTTAAGTTCGCCGTGCAGGTTTTTAGCTAGGATTTTTGTTGCGCTTTCGCTGCGTGAATTTATGAGAGCTTGAATAGCTTCTGCTTTTGTTAAATCCATTTTACCATTTAGATAGGCTCTTTTGCTAAACTCACCCGGGCTTGCAATTCTAGCGCCTAAATTTACAAGCTCGTCGATGATTAAATTTGAAATCACCAAACCGCCGTGCGTGTGAAATTCGACGACTTCTTCGCCTGTGAAACTAAACGGGGCTTTAAAATAAATCACAATGGCTTCATCGATAAATTCGCCATTAGCATTTTTTATCTCGCAAAGTGTCGCATAACGGGGTTTTAGAGAATTTTTATTTATAAGTTTTAGGGCAAGATTAAGCGAATTTGCACCGCTTAATCTCACTATGGATATACCGCCTGTGCCGTGCGCTGTGGCGACGGCGACAATATCATCATTCATTACTGTTGTCGTTTATGACTATGATTTTTCCGTTTTTGGCACTTTTTACGCCGACATATTTTTCCGGAAATTCAGCCCTTAATCTATCTACCGCAAATTTTACCAAAGCACCGTCATAAGGCTTAGTATAAGCCTTTCCTGCC
>NZ_JAOVUC010000022.1:0-1026 GCF_027737875.1 Campylobacter sp. JMF_08 NE1 | reverse complement strand
ACGACGATTACACCGCTTGTGTTGCGACCAGCTTTGCGTATGCTTTGAATGTCAGTGCGTATCATTTTTCCTGTCGTAGTTAGCGCCATAAGATCGCTTTCTTCATCTACCATAACTACGCCGATTAGATCGCCTGTTTTTGGCGTAAGTTTCATACAAATCACGCCTTTTCCGCCACGATTTGTCAAGCGATATTCGTTCGCTTCGGTTCGTTTGCCAATACCCTTTTGGCTAACGCTTAAAATCTCGTCAATATCGTTTTTGATAAACGCAGCACCGACTACTTCATCGCCTTTTTCTTTAAATTTAATGCCCGTTACGCCGCGCGTTACTCTGCCCATTTGGCGAATTTTTTCAAGCTTAAATTTGACACACATACCTTTTTTGGTAACGATTAAAAGCATATTTTCGTTGATTTGCTCTTCGCCCGCGTTTTCTTCTACTACTTCAACGACTTCGTTTTCAACTACGCTGTTTTCGGTATTTTCAGCGTTTTCGCCGTTTTCATCGCTTGGGATAAAGACTTCATTTTCGCCGTTTGCAACGATTAGCGCAGTTACTAATTCATCATCTTCATCAAGCTTGATCGCTTTTACGCCGATTGAGCGGATATTTTTAAATTCGCTCAAATTTGTTCGTTTTACGATACCTTTTTTAGTGAAAAATGCCAAAGATTTGCTCTCGCAAAAATCGCTAGTAGGGATTATCGCTTTTATTTTTTCGCCGTCTTGAAGCGAGATGAGATTCACAACCGCTTTGCCTTTTGCCGTGCGTGAGCCTTCCGGAATTTTATAGACTTTTAGCCAGTAAAGTTGTCCTTTATCTGTGATAAACATAAGCGTGTCGTGCGTGTTGCTAGTAAAGAAATTTTCGATGAAATCATCATCGTAGGTAGTTACTGCGACCTTGCCCTTGCCGCCGCGTTTTTGTTTTTCGTAAGTTTTGCTTGGAACTCGCTTGATATATCCGCGGTGCGTGATAGTTACGACCATATTTTCATTTGGAATCAAGTCTTCAATGTCAATA
>NZ_JAOVUC010000021.1:0-1032 GCF_027737875.1 Campylobacter sp. JMF_08 NE1 | reverse complement strand
TGGTGCAAGCGGTGTAAATTCAACCGCTTTTGGTCTTGAAAACAACGCAACGGGTGCAAATTCGCTAGCAGGTGGTGGTAGGCTTAATATAGCTAGTGGCTATGCAGCAACCACGCTAGGCGGTAGAGAAAACAAAGCTATCGGAGAAAGATCAGCTACTCTTGGCGGTAGATTTAATATAGCCAAAGGCGACGGCTCGGTTGTGCTTGGTGGCGAAAGCAATGAAGCAAACGCTACAAATTCTGTCGCTTGGGGTTCTGGCTCTATAACACATGCAGGAGCTGATAATTCAACTGCTTTTGGTGCAAATTCACACGCTTATGGTGCAAATTCTCTTGCTGCTATGGGTGGCAGGGCTCTTAAAGATAACTCTATCGCACTGGGCGTAAATTCTGTCGCAAACGGAGTAAATTCTTTTGCTACTGTTGGTGGAGTTGTTAATACCGATAATTCTATCGCTATTGGAAAGGACTCTATTGCAAATGGCAGAGATTCCGTTGCAATTATGGGCGGTAAAACTCACAACCAATACACATTTGCAGCTATGGGTGGAGATGCGACTGGATATACTAGTATCGCCATAGGTAGAAATTCTTCGACAAGTAGGATGGGAAATATCGCAATCGGCGGTGCAGTGTGGGATGGTAGTACAAATAGCGACCATGTGGATTATGAAGTTAAAATCAACGAAAAAGTCATTACGACACTTCAAATTCCAGGTCCAAAAGCAAATGGAACGGGCGCTATTGCATTAGGTGCTAGGGCATTAGCAGACAGTTCAGGCGAAGGAAATATTGCTATTGGTTATTTAGCCATAGCTAAGGATTTAGCAAACGATGATGCTGGACAAAGTGTCGCTATTGGAACGCAATCAAAAGCCATAGCTGGACAAACCATAGCAATTGGTGCTAATGCCGTAGCTAACGGATACGGCTCTATCGCTATCGGTGGTGATGATATAGGTAGCGAAACAAGCGCTCCTAAGAAAACAAAATTGGAAGATTATATCAACTTCATGGGCGGAAGCAGTGC
>NZ_JAOVUC010000020.1:0-1085 GCF_027737875.1 Campylobacter sp. JMF_08 NE1 | reverse complement strand
AGCTTTGTCATACCGCCTGTTAGGACGATTCCCGCACCGATTTTATCTTTATATCCGCTTTCATCAAGTTTTTTAGCCAAAAACATCAAAGTCTCTTCAATGCGCGAGAAAATAACATTTGTTATAATTTCTAAACTAACACTGTGAGTGCTTTCATCTTCGCCAAGAACGGGAAGTTCTATCTCTCTTTTGCCTTCATCGATTAAATCGGCATAAGATAGTTTTATCTCTTCGGCGTATGGAAGCGGTGTGTGAATCGCTTTTGATAAGTCGTTAGTTATGTTAGTAGAGCCGATAAGTAAAACATCATTATATCGAAGCGAATTTCCTAAATGCACAACCATATCGCAAGTTGCGCCACCCATATCGATTAGTGCAACACCAAGCTCTTTTTCATCTTTACTAAGGGTTGAAATAGCCGAAGCATAGCCTGAAAGAACGATATTATCGATTTTTATTCCTGCCATTTCGACAGATTTGGTTAAATTTTTAACAGAACTTTCAGGAACAATAACGATATGAGTGGAAACTTCAAGTCTGTTTCCGCTCATACCCAAAGGATCTTCTATGTGGTCTTGCTCATCAACTTTAAAATCATAAGGTAAAATGTGAAGTTTGACATAATCATTTGGAACATTTGCGTTGTGTTCTGCCATTTGCATAGCTCGTTTGATTTCTGTTATGCCGATTTCATGATCAGGAACGCTTATAATGCCTTGTGATGGAACACTTTTTGTATAGGCACCGGAAATCGAAACTATAACCTTATCGTATCTGCGTCCTGCGCTCTTTACGGCGTCATTAACTGCATGTTTTATAGAGTTTGCAGCTTGTTCGATATTTGTGATAATGCCTTTTTTTACGCCGTATGTCTTAGCCTTGCCCATACCACAAACTGCTAAATTTTCATCTTTTTTTGCAATAATGGCACGAATTTCGACAGAGCCTATGTCAAGCCCTAAAATATACTCACTCACTATCTCTACCTTTATAAAATCTTTCTATTTTGTATCTTTTTTGAAGAGATTTTAATAAATCATTTTGCAATGCAGAATTCATCATATACGAAGCTTCGCCTTTGAGTG
>NZ_JAOVUC010000001.1:0-382893 GCF_027737875.1 Campylobacter sp. JMF_08 NE1 | reverse complement strand
ACTCAAAAACAGCTGGAAATAGGCATTTGCGTTCGTGCTATTATAAATTTCGTTTAGGGCGTCTTCATCTAAATTTTGCATATCCCTATCCTTGGCTCTAACCTTGCCAAATGCGACCTTGCCTTTGCTAAGCAAAATTTTTATATGTTCTTCGATGACATTTGCCTTGAAATATGGGTTGTAAAGGATTAAAATATTTTTCATTTTACAACTCAAATTTGTTGCCAAATAGTCGGTTTTTAGCGCGTTCTAGCTCCAAATCAGCCATATCGGCTCTCATTTTTTGCTCTAACACATCTTTTAATTTTTCAAGTTCATTTTTCGTGTCATTATATCCACACTCTATCCACTCGCTTATTTTTTCAGGCTCAAAGGCCACTAAATCTTTAAATTCAAACTGAATTTTAGGGCGAATTTCAAAAATGCAAGAATTTTTGTATTCATTTTTATTAAACAAACTTCCGTTTGTTAGATGACAAACAAAGATTATATCGCAATTTTCATTTTCTATAAGTGGTCTTATCGGCGTATTGCCTTTGTCTGTGATACCGCCGTCGCTGTATTTTGCACCACAAATCTCTTTTGCTTCGAATATCAAAGGCAAACTAGCAGAAGCCAAAATTGCATTTATTTTTTCATCATCGCTTAAAGATTGTATATGAAAATATTCATTTATATCGTCGTTCGAATAATCAAATTTATCGATTATAAAATTAGTCAAATCTCTTTTCCAGCCGTCGCTTTTAGTAGCACAAGTATAAAAAGGAATTCCGTTTGCTAGTTTTTGCGGCGGTGCGTATTGCTCTAAAATTCCACCTATTTGATTTGTTTTAAATACGCCGTCATCGCCACTTTTAAGTAAATTCTTAAAATATTCGCCAACAGGTGTAAATAAAAACTTCGCCCCTTTTGCAATTTTAAGCTGTGGCGAAAAAAGCACAAAAAGTTCTGCTATGCTTATCATACCTTTAAATACTGCTTTTTCGTTTAAATTTTTTAACGCTATGGGGTTTAGATTTTCAATATCTCGCCAAATTTTTTCTATTTCATCTATACTCATACCAGCCGAACACAATGCCCCGTTTAACGCACCTATACTTGTTCCACTTATTGCATTTGTCGTTATACCAAATTCATTTAAAGCCTTTAAAAAGCCAACTTCATACGCACCTTTTGCTCCACCACCTGACAAAACTACGCCACATTTCATTTTAGCCCCTTTAAAATCTCAAATTTTCATCAACAGCAATTTGCAAAATCCTATCATAAGTCATAAAATTTGCAATATGTTTTTCTTTTTGTATATTTTTTAAAATTTCTTGCTCGTTATCATGTTTGGTTAAAATTTCAATCAAATTTGAAATTTGTGGTCTTAAACCAAGCTCTTTTAGTCCATCATAATGTCTAGCTGAGATTAGTCTTAGTGCTGTTTTATCTGTCTCGTTTAAATTTATACTTTTGATAAAATTTTCATCTAAAACCATTATTTCATCTTTTTCTATACCTCTATACCTTAAAGCTTCTTGCATTTCATTTATAAGATACCTTTTTAACTCGTTTTGTTTTTTATCTTCTATGGTATCGTAAAATGCGCCAAATTCGCCGTCGGCTAAATTCCTAAGCATCATATAAATTTGTATAGGCAAAGGAAAATCAGCGTATATAATATTTGCTTTGAAATCAGATATATTTATATTAATATTATCTTTCGCTTCTAAAAATTCTATTCTTTTGGTATTGTTTTTCAACCAAGCCTTATGATCTTCTAGTGTATTTTTTATTTGTTTTATCTCGTTTTCAACCAAAGCAAATTTATTTTTTATGATTTCTTCATCATTAGCCAATCTGTCAATTGTCTGCATTAAGTAATTAGAAATTCTAGTTACCCTAACTTCGTTTTTTTGTTGCAATTCAAAAAGATTTTTTATATCGTTGGCAAAATTTTCGTTGATTAAATCCTGTCTTCGTTTGCTTTCGCCGGTAATAGCATCCTTAAAACGGCTTTTAAAACTGCTTTTACTTTTTGAAGTTTCTATCAAATCCGAATTTATAGAGTAAGAATTTGATAAATTTATCAAAATTTTATATTCATCGATATGGTTAAAGTCTCTTAATTTTAAATTTTTCATAATTTTTCTCCTAATATATTTTTATTCTTTGCATAAGCTCTTCGTAATACTTTTCACAATCATTAAGTTGCGATTTTTTCATATCTTCATCACTATCTTTGTCTTTAAACTCGCTTTCTTTTATCTCTAAATATGTAGCGATTTCCACGCGTAAATCTTTAAATTTATTTTCTAAATTTTTGATTGTTGTAGTGTTGTATTCGGATAGATATTTTTCCATATTATCCAAATTTTTATCAAATTTAGCGATTATTTCATCTTTTGCCTTTTCTTTGCTTAATTCTGTTTTGCTGTGTTCCGTTCTACCACCAAGTCTAAGCCACCTTTTAATCTTTGCCCACCATCCATCGTCATCTGTCCAATATGAACGAGTTTGTGTAACCTTAACATCTGTATCAAACTTGATTTCATCTAAATTTGGCAAGTCTAGTTTGATATTTTTTCCCAAATTTTCTCTGATATTTTCTATTTGAGGATTACTTTTTTGTATGTCATCGTTTAAATTTTCCCACGAAACATTTAATGTATTTTTATATTCATTATAAAATTGTTCGTTAATCTCTTTTAATCTATCTTCAAAATACGATTTTAACTTTTTTTTGATTTCATTTTCAGACATACTCTTTTCAAAAGTTTCATCTATAAATTTAAAAATGTTCTCCAACTCTTCATTGTATTCATAACCATGGGCAGAAGATACAAAAACTTCTTTTGTATCTTTTTTTAACCACTCTTTTGCTTTGTCTGAGACCGGTAAATTATCTACTATCTTGCTACTCTGCCTTTTATTGTAATCTTTTTTTTTAGTTTTATACTTCGATAAGGTTTGACTAGTTTTTTCCAACAAAATATCTAAATCCTGTTTAAATCTGTTAAATGTAGCATCTAAATTTTTATCAAGCCCCTTTTGGTTCTTTTTAATTTCATTTAAGCTTTTCTCTATCTCTTCTTTATTTTTGACACTGTTATCCTTAGAAATTTCTATAAAATTTCCAATTTTTTCTAAAATCCCATTTACCTTTTTAAGTGCAAAATGCACTATTTTATCGTCGGTATTTTTTAACGAAATTTGTAATTTTTCTCTCAATAAATCAAAATTTGAACGCTTTAAATCTTTTTTAGCCGTATTTTCGTAATTAGAACTATCTTCATATATCTCATCTATCTGTTTTATTTTTTCATAATCAGGTTTAGATTTTTTTAATTCTGCTAATACTTCCTTTGCTCTTTGGGCAAATTTACCTGAAAATGGCAATATATTGTCTTTATCTATCTTTTCATTTAAAATTTTATAAATTTTATTTTTTATTTCTTCTTCGTCTTTATCTTTCTTATCCGTTAGAGTATCTATTTTATTTGCAATGATTAAAAATGCTTCTTGGTTGGCACTTACTATTTCTGTTTGAGCTATAAACTCATCAATAAGCTCGTTGTCGCTATCCTTGCTAATGCTAGTATAATCAACAACAAGCACAATTTTTGAAGATTCTTGCAATTGCTCTTTAAAAATTTTGTTTAAATGAGTAGCAATGCCTTTTTCGTTAGCTCCTGGTGTATCGACAAATGTAATAGCACAATCGTAGCTTAAATCAAACCCTATATTAAAATCTAAATAAATTCTAGGAAAATCGCTAAATTCCAAACCGTTAAAAAACTCATCAATCTCATCTTGGTTTTTATCATTCAAAAACTCTCTAAAAGCTTCGTTTAATTTATTTAAGAAATCATAAATTTCACTTTCGCCCTTAACTGAACTTTTTTGAAAATTAACTAAATTTTTAAATTTATTATTTTTAATCTCCAAAATAGGTGTCGTTTGACCTTTTTTATAGGTTATCAAATTTGGCAAGGCTGTTTTGGCTTCGTGTTGCGTAGGGTTTAAATTTTTATCTAAAAATAGATTTATAAGCGTTGATTTTCCTGCTTTTACAGAGCCTAAAAATGCTATAACATACTCGTTTCTTTCTAGTTTATCTTTCTCTTTTTGTAATGGTTTTATGAATTCTGCGATTTTAGGGCTATATTTTTCATATTTTTGTGCCAACTCTATCACACAATCCAAAATTTTTTCAGTTTCGTTTTTGAGAATTCTCAAATCACATTTTTTCACATTTTCTCCTTTATAAAATTTTTACTTCATCTTATGGTTTTTTCATTTATCAAAAAGCGTTTAAAGCAAACTTTTTCCACCATTATAAATCCCCATATAAAAAACAATCGACTTTTCATCTTGTGAATTTTCTAGTTTTTCTACAAGGTTTCTTTTTTCGTCAATACTCAAAACAAATCCTTTTTTTAAAAATTTAAATTTTCAAATCTTTCATCAACCATACTCACAACAATCGCTGTGATTTTATAGCCTTATCGTTAGCACTGCACCACAACCAACGCTCAAAATAAACCGAGTATTTTTATGTTTATTGTAATTTTTATCTACCCTCCCATTATTGAAATTTCACATTTTTTCAAATTTTGATTATTTGTCGTGTTATGTAATCAAAACAAATATATTTGAATATTCAAAATTTTGCGGACTTAAATAAGCAATTACATTTTTTGCGTTTGCGGAATAAAATACCAACACGCTCTCCTGTTCTGCCCCCACACACAGGACATATACCCGAACAATCTATAAATTGCACCAAGAATTTTGCCGCGATATTTTTTGAACTCAATTTATCTAAATCTGCACCACATTTCAGGCAGTTATGATGGGCATTTATACACACTCCAATATATCCGCATTCTGGGCATATATACTTTCGTTTTTGCGGTTCTATAAAAAACATATTTTATCCTTTGCCAAATCCACTTTGATTTTATTCATCGGTAATAAATAAAATTTGCAAGAGCCAAAGCCCTTGCAAATCGCTATATTTTGGCATTGACCCACTGCATGCTACTCCAATCTAGTTTAATGCCAAATGCTATTTTTTTCGTATCGTCATTATCAAATGCATTTTTTTGTATTTGATAACTATCTCTGACTTCTTGGACAAGCTTTCGAATTTGTGCGATTGTCAAATCAATTTTTTGATTTATTTCATCACTAGCCTCTTTTTTCGCGCAAAGAAGCTTGCCGATATTTTCACTAGCTTTTGCTTCCATGTTTTCCAAATATACCTTATAACTCTCAACTGCTTTGGCAAATTTATAATAACGCTTCCTTGCTAGAAATGGAGTTATTAGCGGTAAATTAATACGCGCAGTCCAAGAAAACCACTGATAAGGAATTCCGTGCAAGCTACAATTAAGCATATACAAAGTTGAGCCGAAATTTAAATCCCAAATCTCTTTTTTAAGAGCGTCGCAATCTATAAAATTTTTTGTTTTCATAATTATTCCTTTCGTGTTAAAAATATCTACCAGCCGTAGCACCACAACCAAAACCCAAAATAAATTTAAACATTTTCGGTTTTTCGTAAAAAAGTTAAATTTCTTTTTAACTTTAAAAATTTATTTCTTATCTATATCAAATTTATCTTCGCCACATAATTTTTTCCATCGTTGTTCCATTTGTTCTATTTTTTCCATTTGTTCCACAGATCGTCTTTCCATTTCTTCTAATTCTTGCAATAGCTTCTCCTTTTCTTGTAAATGTTTCTTTAATTCACTCATTGACTCTTCATCTTCTGCTATTTTCTCTAATTCATTCATTACCTCTTCCGCTGGTAGATTTGTCAAAGCTTCTAATTCTTCTGGTATAAATTCCATATTTTTTAATATTGTTTTCATATTGTTTTCCTTTATAAAATTTACTTTTTTAAATCTTTCATCAGCAATACTTGCAACAATCGCTGTGAATTTATAGCTTTTATCGCTAGCACTGCACCACAACCAAAACCCAAAATAAATTTAAACATTTTTCATCCTTTTCATAAAAATTTATAGCACCTTACGCAACTTTTGCAGCCAAAATTCTTGCTCTGCTATATTCTCAAATCCCATTTCAATAAATATTTTTTCTATTTGAAATCTAATCTCTAATCGCCAAATTTGCTCCCTGATTTGCTCTTTAATCCTCCTAATGTTTTCTGATATTATGGGATAATCATCCGCCAATATATCGATGGCATGTATAACTTCCTCGTGCTTATCGTAAAAATCGCTTGCAGAATAATCCCAGTCAAAAAGGTCGTAAGTCGAGGCTATTGATATTTTAACCCCATATTCATTGCAAATATGAATATAAGTTTCGTATGGCAAACAAGAATACCTCAACACTTCCGCTCGTAAAATTTCGTAAATTTTAGGTTTTATCTCTTTGATTTTTTCTAACAAATCCTCTTTTTTAGATAGCTTTGCTTCTAGTTCTTTTATTTTTTCCTTTATACTTAGGATAATTACCAATTCACTCATTTTTCATCCTTTCGTAAAAATTTATAGTATTTTACGAAACTCTTGCGACAAGGTTTGTCGTTTCTCATAAATTTCCGCCATTTTTTAGATAATCTTGCAAAATTTTTTCAAATTTGCTTTGCAAATTCGCTGGTTCGATGATTTTGATATATGGTAGGTAGAGTTTTGCGAAATTTAAAATTTCATCTTCAAACGCCGCCGTTACGGCAAGTGTGGCGAATTTATCATTTTTATCAATAAAATTTTGCGTGATGAAAAATTTTTTGCGCCCAAGGTATGCAAGCGCAGTATTATCCACGCGCAATCTCGCACTCACTGGGCTTTGCGAAAACCAGTGATTTTTGTTTTCTTTGATTTGGGCTAGTTTTTTGATTTCTGGCGAAAAGGTTTGCTCCAAAACATCTAAATTTGAAATTTTCTCAAATGTAAAGGTTTTTAAAACCCTCATTTCATCGCATAGCACATACCACACCCCAAGGCGGAAAATAAAGGCATAAGGCTTTGCGGTGCGCTCCTTGCCAGAGTAAGTGAAATTTAAAATATTGTGATTTTTGATAGCGTAGCAAATCTCCTCAAAATCCCTTTTGAGCGTGGAATTTGGGGCAAATTTGTCAAATTTGGCGTCGATTTTATAAACGCCGTTTAGCAGGTCTGTGATTTCTTCGCTTCCAAAGCTAGGGAAAATCTCGCTAACACCTAAATTTCGCGCTAGACTAAGCGAGCAGGTATCTAGAAACCCCCCCCAACGCAGTTTGCGCAGTTTGCGCGGATTTCGCCACCACTCTTTGCAAACTCGAATCCGTGATTTTGTAGCGTCTTCATATCGCGTTTGAGCGTATCTGCGCCCACGCCTAGCTCTTTGCTAAGCTCGCTAAGAGTGAAGCTTTGCGCACTAAGTGCCAAGGTGCAAAATTTCGCCATGCGATAAGCGATATTATCACGGGTTTTGCCTGAGTTTTTTGCGTAAATTTCTAAATTTTTTATCATATTGCTTTCTTTTGGGGTTATAATAAAATCTTATTATAACCCCCACATTAATTTTGACTAAATTTATAGCGATGCGTAGCGCACCATGAGGCAAGTGTCGAGTTTAGCGAGTTTTTCGAGGACTGATTTTTGCACCTGAGAATCGACTAAGATCACGGCTAGTGCGTTGCCGTCCTCGCCTCTGCCTAGGCGGAAGTCAGCGATATTGATATTCTCATCGGCTAAAATCGTGCTTATGTTTTTGATGACGCCCGGAACATCGGTGTTTTTGAAGATTATCATCTTGCCTTTTGGCTTGAAGTCAGTTTTAAATCCATTGACATTGACTATGCGACCCTCTTTACCGTCAAAGACCGTGCCTACGACGCTCGAAGTGTCCTTGTCTGTGATAATCGTAACGCCAATCTCATTTTTGTAGATACTGCCCACGCACTCTTTATACTCGGTCTCGATACCCTTCTCATCGGCTAAGAATTTTGCATTGACATAATTTAGCGAATCGCCCAAACTATCGTGTAGTGCGCCCACGATAGCGAAAACTAGCATTGAATTTAGGTATTGCGAAATCTCGCCACTGCCCTCGATTTTGATAGATTTTATCGGACCTTTGTTGATTTGGGCGGCTAGATATGCCATTTTTGATATCAAATCCACATACGCTTCAATTTGAGCTGGCAAATCTTCTGCTTTGATTGGTAAATTTAGCGCATTTGGGTAACTGATACCGCGTGCTGCGCTGATAGCTTGCTCAGCGGCCTCGACTGCGATATTTCTTTGTGATTCCAAAGTATTTGCGCCAAGGTGCGGAGTGGCGGTTAAATTTTCGATATCTAAGAAATCATGTGAAGTGGCTGGTTCTTTGTCGAAAACATCTATGCCTAGATATGCGATTTTGCCTGATTTTAGGTTTTTTACTAGGGCTGCTTCGTTGTATAATCCACCGCGCGCGCAGTTTATGAGGCGCACACCATCTTTCATCTTCGCAATTTGTGGCTCGTCAATCATATTGATAGTTTCGCGGTTTTTTGGCGTGTGGATTGTGATGAAATCGCACGCTAGGATATCGTCAAAATTCGTAGTGTATTTCACGCCTAGTTTCGTGGCCTTTTCTGGATCGATATATGGGTCATACGCGATGACACTCATACCAAAGCCAAGTGCGCGCACACCCACGCGAGAGCCGATATTTCCGAAGCCGATAATGCCTAGGCTTTTTTTGTATAGCTCGGTACCATACCATTTTTCGCGTTTCCAAATGCGATTGATTTTCAAATCATTGCACGAATTTACATATTTGCGGGCGGCATTTAGCAGGTGGCACATAGTCATCTCCACAGCGGCGATTGTGTTTGCCGTAGGGACATTCATAAGGATAATTCCGCGCTTAGAGCAGCCGTCAATATCGCAGTTATCCACGCCCACGCCTGCGCGCACGATAGCTTTGAGATTAGTTCCTGAATTTAAGAATTTCTCATCTACCGCAGTCGAGCTTCTAGTGATTGCTACATCTGCATCGCCAAGCATGCCGTAAAGCTCGTCTTTTGGGACATCGGTAGCGTCGATTACATGGATATCTGATTCTTTTGAGAGAAGTTCAAAACCTATATTGTGGATTGCGTCGCAAACTATTACAGTTTTCATAAATTTCTCCTATTTTGTATGTGGAGTTGCAAGGCAAAACTGCCTTGCAAGCGGGGTTATTTTAGTTGATCTTTAATAAGATCTCCCAAAGTCATTTTTTCGTCATCGCTATTTACTTCGTTTAAAAGCTCGCGCTCTTTTTGGTGAGCTAGTCTGCGAACACTTAGGCGAATACGATTTTTCTTTTCGTCGATAAATGCAATCGCAGCTTCGATTTCATCGCCGATTTTGATCTCATCTGCGCTCTTATCGCCCAAATCCTCTTTGCGAAGTAGCGCATCTACGCCACCTTCTAACTCTACGAAGATTCCAAAATCTTTGATATCGCGAATTTTACCTTTTACGACATCGCCTTGTTTGTGAGATTTCGCATAATCGCTAATCGGGCTATCGCCTAGCTCTTTGCGATTTAGTGAAATTTTTTGTGTGTCGTTGTCGATTTTGATAATTTTAACTTCTAGTTCATCGCCGATTTTGAATAAATTTTTGCATTTTTCATTTCTATCCCAAGAAGCGTCTTCATTGTGTAAAAGACCCTCTACGCCGTCGATTCTAACAAATGCACCAAAATTTGTAATTGTTGTAATTGCGCCTTTTACTACATCGCCGACTTTGTATTTTGCCAAAAATTCATCAAATGGTTTTGGAAGCAAGTTTTTAAGGCTTACTCTTAGTCTTCTTTCATCTGGGTTGATTTCTACGACTTCTACATCGATTTCTTCGCCCTCGCTGATGAAGTCTTTTGGATTTTTGATATTTTTATCCCATGAAATTTCGCTAATGTGCAAAAATCCCTCGATATCGTTGCCTAAATCAACAAATGCGCCATAAGGCTCGATATTGCTGATTTTTACGCGGATTGTGTCGCCGACTTCTAGGCTGTCTTTGATCTCGTTCCAAGGATCTGGCATTGCAGCTTTGATTGAAAGAGATAGGTGTTTTTTGTCGCTATCGTATTTAACGACTTTGACTGGGACTTTGTCGCCGTCTTTGTAAAGCGAGCTGGGATTTACAGGACCTTTGTATGAAATTTCGCTGTAATGAACTAGACCATCTACGCCACCTACATCGACAAACATACCATAAGTTGTGATTTTTTTAACAGTGCCTTCAATGACACCCTCAGTAGCTACGATTTTTTCGATGATTTCTTTGCTAGCTTTGCGGTCCTCATCAAGCAATTTTTTGCGTGAAACCACGATACTTAGCTCATCTTCATTTACTTTTAGAACTTTTACTTTAAAAGTCTTGCCGATAGCGCCATTTGGGTTTTTAAGCGCACTTTGAGAGCGTGGCATAAAAAACTCGACATCATCTTCGCTAACGCAAACATAACCGCCTTTGTTAAAAGAGACGATTTTGACATCATATACATTTTCTGCATTTTCATCGTAAGAATCGATAAATGCTTTAACTTTTTCTTTTTTTATAGCTTTTCTATATGATACGACCGGGCGACCACCTCTACTTCCGATTATCGCGACTTTAATGTCATCACCTACTTTTACACACAAGTTTCCTTGGGCGTCGCTCACTTCGGATACATCCAAAACTCCTTCTAGCTTTCTACCCACATCTACGAAAATCTCGTTGTCTTTAACAGCGATAACCTTACCTGTGACTACCTCATCGTGTGATTTTTGGTTGTCATACTCTTCTAACAATTTCGCAAAATCTTCATCTGCGTGATTTTGAACTTTCTCGTTCACCTCGGCCATAAAGCTTCCTTTAAATTTATTTACATTTTTAACAAAAATGCTAAAAACTAAATCTTACCTAAATTTTGCTTTTAATCAACTAAATTTTTTTAAATTTTGATATGTTAAATTTGAGATGAAATTTTAAAATTTTGATATTTTTTCGATTTTTTCAACGACTTTTTTGATAATCCAATCAGGCGTGCTAGCCCCTGCCGAAATCCCGCATAAATTTTTGTTTTTAAACCAAATTTGCTCGATTTCGTCTTCGTTTTCGATCAAATAACTATCCTTGCAAAAGCTTTGCGAAATCAAAAAAAGTTGCTTTGTATTTGATGAATTTTTGCCACCCACGATTATCATAATATCGGCTTTTTTGGCAAGTTCGGCGGCTGCTTCTTGATTTTCTAGCGTTGCGTTGCAGATAGTATTAAAAATACGCACCTCGCGCGATTTTTGCATTAAATAATCCACGATTTTGACAAAATTTTCGATTTTTTTCGTAGTTTGCGAAACTACTGCAACCTTTGAATTTAGCTTAATCTCGTCCAATTCACTCGGCTCTAAAACCACAAAAACCCTGCCCTTAGCATAGGATTTCACCCCTTTTACCTCTGGGTGGTTGCTATCGCCAAAAATCACGATATCATACCCCTCATCGCTCATTTTTTCGACGATTTGCTGTGGTTTGGTCACAAAGGGGCAGGTCGCGTCGATGAGCTCTTTATTTTGCTCTCTTAGGCGCGTCAAATCCTCTTTTTGGATACCATGTGTGCGGATTATGAGCTTTTTTTCATCGCTTACTTCGCTAGCGTCTTTTAGGGTTTTTACGCCGAAATTTTGCCTTAGGCGGTTGATCTCTTCTGCGTTGTGGATTAGCTCGCCTATCGTCGAGGCTTCGCCCGCGTTTTCTGCGATTTTAATCGCTCTTTTTACCCCGAAGCAAAAGCCGTAGCTTTTGGCCATTTCAATCCTCAACGCTAGCTCCGATTTGTTTTAAAATTTCGCTGAAATTCGGAAAAGATGTCGCGATACATTTGGCATCTTCTATCATCATACCGCATTTAAGCCCCAAAATAGCGAAGCTCATCGCAATTCTGTGATCGCCATGAGGCGTGATGATTGCTGGACTCATTTCTCCACCGCCTATGATTTCAAAGCCATCTTCTAGCTCGCTAGCTTTCACGCCACACGCCTTTAATCCCTCGACCATGACAGCTATGCGGTCGCACTCTTTGACGCGAAGTTCTTTTGCGTTTTTTAGGGTGCTTTTGCCCTGCGCGCAGGCAAACGCCACGGCTAGGGCTGGGGCCTCATCTATCATCCACGGGATATTTTCGCTAACATCTACGGCGTGAAGCGGGGCGTAAGAAATTTCGATATCGCCGATTTCTTCGTAAATTTCATCGGTTTTTTTGTAGCTGATTTTCGCGCCCATTTTCTTTAAAATTTCGTAAGCTTCTATGCGAGTTTTATTTAAAAGCATATTTTTTAGCACGATATGCGAGCCTGGGATTATCGAGGCTGCCACAGCGTAATAAAACGCCGAGCTTGGATCGTTTGGCACGAAAATTTCAAGCGGTTTAAGTGGCGCGCGTAGTGGCTCTACACGCAGTTCAAGGCCGTTTGTGCTAATATCCGCTCCCATAGCTTTTAGCATTTTTTCGCTGTGATCGCGGCTTAGCTCAGGTTCGCTAAATTTGCAACCATTGCTATTAAGGGCGGCTAAAATCATAGCGGTTTTGACCTGAGCAGATGAAATTTTGCTATCAAATTCGAAATATTCAAGCTTATTTCCCTCGATTGCAATCGGAGCTTTGTTCGCATTATCGCGACCATAAATTTTCGCCCCTACTTTGCTTAGGGGACCCCCTATTCTGCGCATTGGGCGCTCGTTTAGGTATTTATCACCACTTAGGACGAAAAATCCCTTAACCGAGCTTAAAAGCCCCATAAAAAGGCGAATCGTAGTGCCAGAATTACCACACTCTAATGGCATATTTGGCTCTTTTATCGCGCCTTTTGGCGTGATTTCGATTTCGGCACCCACTCGCTTGACCTCTGCGCCCAGAGCCTCTACGATTTTTAGCGTATTTAGCGTATCCTCGGCTAGCAAAAAATTTGAAATTTTGCTTGTCCTATCCGATAAAAGCGCAAAAATTGCGCTTCTATGAGAGATCGATTTATCCGAGCCGATATTTGAAATTTCGGCATTTAATGGCGATTTTTGAGCGAAAATTCTCATCGTAATTCTAATCCTAAATTTTGATTTAATGCTTGTAAAATTTTATCCATAAAGCCCGCTACTTCGTCATCTTCGAGGGTTTTGTTATCGTCTTGGAAACTAAATTTAATTGTCAAACTCGCGCTATCTTTTAGGCTTTCGTCTCTGTATAAATCAGTCGGCAAAAATTCCTTCAAAGCGTCGATTTTAAGGGAGCTTATAACCTCTTTAATCTTTTCAAATCTAAGGTCATTTGGCACCAAAATGCTTAAATCGCGCGAAATACTAGGGAATTTCGAATAAGCATTTGCCATGATTCTTTCAAATTTTAGCTTTTTAAAATCAATCTCGCACAAATATGTTTTCTCTAAATCGCGACTTTTTTCCACATCGCCATCTACGCGCCCTATAAAGCCCACAATTTCGCCATTTTGCTCGATTATGGCTTGTTCAAATTCGCTTAAAAAGCCGATTTTTTGCTCTGGAATTTTCACGCTAAATTTACCGATCACGCTTTGAATTAATCCCGCAAAGTATAGAAAATCCACAGCCGCAGGTTTCGCGCCGTTTGCGATAGAGCTTTCGTTTTTTAGTCCGCTTGCGACAAATCCCAGTTTTTGCGATTGCACGCCCTCAGCGTCAAAAACCGTGCCAAGCTCGAAAAGTTTGACGCTTTTTTTCGAATTTTTCAAATTTCGCTCAGATGAAGCCAAAAGATGATTTATCAGCGTTGGACGAAGCGCGTCTAACTCGCTATTGATTGGGTTTAAAATCTCTTTTTTGCACGGCGCAAATCCAAGAGAGGCTAAAATTTTGCTATCGTCAAAGACATAATGCACGCACTCGAAAAATCCCAAAGCAGCCGCTTTTTTGCGCACTTTGCGTGAATTTTGCAAATTTATATAAGTTTCGTTTATGCGTGTTTTTTCCTCGAATTTCATCGGTGCTGAGGCGATATTATCAATGCCTACGATTCGCACGATTTCCTCGCAAATATCGTGTGCATTTAGCACATCGTGCCTAAAATGCGGAACTTTGGCGTTGATGAAATCGGCTTCTATGCTGATATCAAATCCTAGTTTTTTTAGAATTTTTACGATTTGATCGCGCGAAATATCTGCGCCAATCATTTTATTAATCTCTTTGTCGCTAAATCTAATCGTTACAGGCTCATACGCGCTCGAAATTCTTTGCGCGCCAGCATACGGCAAAATCGAAGGATTTTCGCCCAAAATGCGAAATAAAAGATCCGTGCCCACGCCAAGGCTTGGCTCGCTACCACGAGATGAGCGATAAACCTGCTCGTCGCCTTTTAGACTTTTGTTTTCGTTTATGGCTTTTGCGATGACAAGTGGTTTGGTGTAGTTTGCCTCGATGATTGCGATTTTTGTGTTATCGCAGGCTTTGAAATTTTCATCTTGGCAAATTCCAGCGATACTTAACAGTTTTTCACCGCAATACACGCCAAATTCGCCGTTTTGTAGCTGTTTAATATCAAGTGAAATTTTTTCGCTCCCACCAGCGATTTTTTCGAAATCATACGCCCTTAGCAAAACTCCCGTCGCGTGCGTAACATAGCTTAGATAGTTTTGCACAGCGCAAGAGCCTAGCAAATCAGCATTTGCAAGGCGCAAAATGTGTTTAAAGGAAAGGCCGAAATTTTTCTTTGCTTCAAAGGCGCGAAACGAAAATCTCGCGTTGCTTTCGGCGTTTGTATGGACATTTAGAATTCTGCCGATTCCTGGGGCATTTTCAGGGTCTTTGAACTCGACTTTTTCTTTCAACGCTAAATTTAACCCAGCGCTAAGATCTCGCGCGATACCCAAAATACTAAGACAATCGCCCCTGTTTGCAGTAAGCTCGATCTCGATTATGTCGTCGTTGAAAATTTCATACTCATTTAACGCCTTGCCAGGGATTAGCTCGCCGATACTTTCGTCTAAAATCATAATCCCATCAAAGGTCTTAGGAAGCCCAAGCTCGGTCGATGAGCAAATCATACCAAAGCTCTCTTCGCCACGAAGTTTGGCTGGTTTGATCTCCAATCCGCCAGGAAGCTTCGCTCCCACGAGTGCTACTGCTACAAACTGCCCCGCATCGACATTTTTGGCTCCGCACACGATTTGGAGCGTTTTTTCGCCCACATCGACTTCGCAGACATTTAAATGGTCTGAATTTTCGTGGCGTCTTTTGCTCTTAACTAGCCCCACGACGACCAAATTTGGGATATTCATGCGAGTGTGCGCATCGACCTCTAAACCAATCGAATTTAGCGTAAGGGCTAAATTTTCTGATGAGACTTCGCTTAAATCAATCCAATCTTGTAACCAATTTTTCGTTATTATCATTTAAATTGCTCCAATAATCTAATATCGCCTTCAAAAAGTGAGCGCAAATCAGGAATTCTATGAAGTAGCATAGCAAATCTCTCGACCCCAAGCCCAAAGGCATATCCGCTCACATCGCTCCATTTTACCGCTTTAAACACATTTGGATCTACCACGCCACTTCCTAGCACTTCTAGCCAGCCAGTTTGTTTGCAGACGCGACAGCCCGATCCGCCGCAGAAAATACAGCTAATATCAACCTCTGTGCTAGGCTCGGTGAATGGGAAAAAGCTAGGGCGAAATCGCACTTTGACATCGCCAAACATATAATGCAAAAAATCCTCTAAAATGTATTTTAAATTTGCAAAGCTCACATTTGCGCCCTTTTCGACGACTAAACCCTCTACTTGGTGAAACATCGGCGTATGTGTCAAATCCATATCGCGTCTAAATACCGCACCCGGGGCTATCATACGCACTGGCGGAGTTTTGAATTTCTCCATTGTGCGGATTTGCACGCCACTAGTGTGTGTGCGCAAAAGCTCGCCTGAATTTAGATAAAATGTATCTTGCATATCACGCGCTGGGTGGTATTTCGGTAAATTTAGCGCTTCGAAATTGTGGAAATCATCTTCGATTAGCGGACCAGATTCTACGCTGAAATTTTGCGATACAAAATAATCAATTATCTTATCCATAGTCTCCATTACAGGGTGAAGTGCCCCGCTAGCGACATTTTCGTTAAACAGCGTAACATCGATCGCCTCTTTTTTCATCGCCTCTTTTTGCGCGATTGCCTCCAAGGCTGATTTTTTCGCGCCAATTAGCTCGGAAAAAATATCTCGCTTTTGGTTTGCCTCTTTTGCAAATTCCTTTTTTTGCTCGGCAGAGACGGACTTTAACTGAGCGAAAAGCTCGGTAATAACGCCCTTTTTGCCAAATAATTCAAGGCGGATTTTTTCGATTTCATCTAAGCTAGTGGCTGCTTCGATTTTGGCTTTGATTTCTTGCAAAATTTATCCTTTTTGTAAAAAAATGAATTTTGCGATTGTAGTTAAAAATTGATAAAAACAAGGTAAAAATTCATAAATTTGAAATTTTTAGCTATAATTCGCCCTGATTTTTTAACCCAAAAAGGATTTATTATGAATATTTTCGAAAGAATTGTTTCAGGCGAAATTCCATGCAACAAAGTCCTAGAAAACGACGATTTTCTGGCATTTCACGACATTAGCCCAAGGGCGCCAATCCACATTTTGGTAATTCCGAAAAAATGCTATGAAAACTTCCAAGTAACCCCGCCAGAGGTCATGGTAGGTCTTAGCAGTTTTATTAAAGAAGTCGCTGTGAAAATGGGGCTAGATAAGACAGGTTACCGCCTAGTGTGCAACTGCGGCGAAAACAGCGGCCAAGAGGTCATGCACCTGCACTTTCATATCCTTGGTGGAACGAAACTTCCGTGGGATAATACAAACGGCGCGAATACGCACGATAAATTCTAAAACTCACAAATTTCACAAGTCGCCAAATTTGGCGACTTTTTTTGCTTTTTTAAATTTTTTAAATTTTGCTTTTTGATAATTTGGGTTAAATTTTAATAGTGAATTTTAAAGTGTAAAATTTAAAAAAGTCGCCGAATTTGGCGACTTTTACTGAGGTTTGCAAAGATTATTTTGCAAGCATTGCATCAAGCATCCAAAGGCGTTTTTCATATCCGCCAAGTTTGTCTTGTGCGAAATTTGATGTTACGATATCGCCTGCTTCGTCTGCGATTTCGGCTAGTTTTTTGAACTCTTTTAGCAAATATTCATAGGCTTTTTTCACATTTTTTAGCACCTCTTCTGCGCTATAATCGTCTTTTAGATCGATTGGAGCAGAGGCTAGTTTGATTAGCTCTTCGGCTTTGATTACTGGTTTGCCACCGATTTGCAAGGCTCTTTCAGCTGCGTCATCGAAAAGCACGCCAAACTCATCGTAAGCTTCCTCTGTGTAAGAGTGGATTGGCGCGAATTGTAGGCCTTTGATATTCCAGTGATATGCGTGAAATGCGACAAATAGCGCGTGTGCATCTGCTTGGATTTGGTTTAGTTGTTTTGTTACTTTTGACATTTTCATGTCTCCTTTCTTAATTTAAATTCGGCGGTATTATAAACGATAAATTTAAATAAAAAGTATCTAATTAATAAATTTTATTATTTAGAAGTCTCAAATTTACAAAATTTACATATAATTAAAGTTTTATATCAAAATTTAAAGAGCAAAAATGGTAAAAGTTTTTTTGATCGAAGATGACGCAGAATTTGCTGGATTGATAGCCGAATTTTTAGGTTCGCGGGGCATTAGCGTGGAGGCGTGCGAGGATCCGTTTTTGGCGATTAGCACGGATTTGGCGGAGTTTGATTTGGTTTTGCTAGACCTTGGGCTTCCTGGCATGGACGGACTGGAAGTTTGCAAAGAAATCCGCAAAAAAAGCAAAATCCCGGTTATCGTTTCGAGCGCGCGCGCCTCGACCGTCGATAAGGTAAGTGCCCTGCAAATCGGGGCTGATGACTACCTGCCCAAACCATACGACCCAGACGAGCTATACGCGCGCATAATCTCGCTTTTGCGCAGGGCAAATGATTTTAAAGAAGAGAGCGAAAATTTAGCGTTTAGCGTGGATAAAAATCTAGGCGATGTGCTGTTTAAGGGCGTAAATTTGGGCCTTACGCTAGCTGAGTTTGAAGTGCTTGGCGAGCTAGTTCGCAACTTCCCAGCCGCTGTGAGCAAAGAACAAATTTTGCGCGCCTCGCCCTCGATTGTATCGGCAAATGAGAAAAATTTGGAGATGATAATCAGCAAAATTCGAGCCAAAATAAAACCTCACAGCGAGGCAAATCACATAATCTCGCTTCGTGGCAGAGGGTATCGCCTTGCCAAATAACGAGCAAAATTCGGCGCAAAATTCGGCGCAGGGAAATTCTCAAAATTTGACGCAGACGGGTACGCAAAAGGGCGCAAAAATTTCAGCGCAAATAAATTCGCAAAACAGCGCGCAAAAGTCCATTTTCAGGCGCATTTTGATACTTTTTTTGGTAGCGTTTTTGGGGGTGGTTTTTTTGTGGTTTGGCGTGCATAGCTGGAAGGATTATCGCTACAAAGAGACTTTGCGCCTAAATTTACGGCTAAATTTGCAAAGTTTCCAAGAAGAGCTTTTAAACGCCAGCTTGCCAAGTGATGAAATTTTGGCGCAAAACGGCTTTGTTTTAGCCGAAAATTTCGGCACCAAAAACGCCAAAATCATCGAGAGCTTCGGCGATAAAAATAGTGGCTATCAGATTGTAAAATCAGGGCGCGAGGAGCTGTTTTTCATATACACGCCGATTAATTATATGGTTTTGCGCGCCTTGGATAATGACCGAGATTTCGCGCTTTTCGACATTTTTTTCTGCGTTTTGCTAGGCATTTTGGCGCTACTTTTTTTCTTTTTAAACAAGGCTTTGGCGCCACTAAATTTGCTTTATTCAAATTTGCTAAATTTAAAAAACGGCGAGTTTAAAATTTTGGAAATCAAAAGCGATTATAAAGAAATTTCTCGTATCCAAAACGCCTATAATAGCGCGATTTTGCGCATAAAACAGCTTCTTGGCACCAGAGAAATGTTTAACAAAATCTTCATGCACGAGATGAAAACGCCCCTTGCCAAGGGCGCATTTTACCTAAAAAACGCTCCCAGCCCGCAAAATCAGGGCAATTTAGCTAGGCTTTTTGCGCAGATAAACGAGCAGTTAGAAAATTTCAGGCTTCTTGAAAGTCTGGTTAGCTCCGAGGCGGTAGAGTGCGAGCAAATGGGCTTTGGCGAGGTTTTTGAGCGCACGCGCGAAAAGCTAAATTTGCGCGAAAATGATAAAATTTGCGTTGATTTAGAGCACGATTTTAAAATTTACGGAAGCGCCGAGCTGTGGGAGATTTGCCTGAAAAATTTAATCGAAAACGCGCTGAATTACTCGCCAAATCACAAGATTAAAATTTACGCCACGCATGGCGCGATAGTTTTTGAAAACAGCGGCGAGCCCCTAGCCAAGGACATTTCTAGCGCGAACGGCGAGCTGGAACTAAACTGGAAATTGGATAAAAGCGTGCGCCATAAAAGTTCGAGCGGGTATGGATTTGGGCTATTTATCATACAAAAAACAGCGATTTTAAACGGCTATGAAATCGCCTATTTGCACGAAAATGGCGTGAATTTTATAAAATTTATAAAAAAGTGAAACAGAATTTGCGTAAATTTATTAAAAAATTTTTTAAATTTATCGCTATATTGATGGTGATATATTTTTTACCGATAATTTTGTTAATTTTTAGAGAGCCGTTTATCACAAAAGCGATGAAAGATGATTTGATAAATTATGAGTTGTATTACCTAAAAAGCCATTATAATGCTAAACTTAAAGCACTAGGCAAGAGCGATGATGAAATAGAAAGTCTAACAAAAGAATATGATAAGATTTTAGAAAAACAAAGAGATAAATTTTATAAAACTTGTAAAAAGGATGTTAGCTATACGCTTTCGCATTTTGATTCTGTATATTTTTATGTTACTTGTAAATTTGATGATGAGACCAAAAAGTTATATTCGGATTTGCAAAAAGTTATTAAAATCAATGATGAATATCATTTAATTACTAAAAAAAAGGCTCATATAATGTTTTTTAGTATGCCTGCAATGTATTCTTATGAAGTGCAACAAAAACATTTAAATCACGATGAAGAAATATCATATATGGAAGTTGATAAAAATATGCTTTCGGAAGCTACCGAGCTACTTGATTATTTTGAAGCAAATGAAATGGATAAAAGAATATTTGTTTATGATGAAAAACAAGAAATTTACTTTAAAATCAAATAAAGGAAACGAATTGCAAACTGCGAATTTAAAAATTAACATTTGTATTTTGGTAGTTAGGTGTCGGCTCGCAATAACAGCAAATTTAGCACAAGGAATTTTATAAAAAGGACTGAATTTGAAAAATTGGAATAAAAAGAAATTTGATAAAAATTTAAATACTAATTCAAATAGAAACCAAAGAGATTATGACAAAGAGCCGTTGATTTTGCGTGATTATAGCAAAGGAATAAAATTACACGGTGTTTTAAATTTAATATTTTTCTTTATTTCTTTGATTTTTATTTTAGCTATGCAGAGTCATATTGAATTTGGCGAATTTGATGAATTGATAAAAAAAATTTTTATTTTATGTTTTATTTTTGTGGGATTTTTAACTATTTCCTATATGATAACTATAAATTCAAAAGAACGCTATGTCTCACTAACATCTGACATGAAAGCAATATATTATGATAATGATTTACAAATACGCAAAATTTACAGCTTAGTTGGAAATAAAGAATTTTCATCGTTTTTATATCAAATAAATAGGCTTAAAAATATATTTGGTTATCCATTTTTAGCTATTTGTATAATCAGTTTTTTATTTACTTTCAATAGCGAATTTATAATAGGTTTGTTTGTTTATGCCTTTGTTTTATTTTTATCGATTATGTATGACATTGCATTTCGTATGTTGGTTTATAAAAAATCAAATAAAAATCTTACAAATTTTTGGGAATATTCACAGAAATTTGTAATTGATATAGGTTGGATTGATGGCGGGAGAATTGTAACTGCTGGTGCAACAATATATTTTTTTAATCAAAAAGACCATGATTTGTTAAAAGAATATTTTCTTTCACTTTTTCATATAAATTTAGATACAGATATAAAAGGTATTGAAGCTATAAAAATTTTCTAATAAGGAGATAAAAATGAGTAATTCTAGCAGAATTCACAAGGCTACTAGTGAGCTAAACAAGGTAGAAGAGAGATTATCAAACTCTCTTGGATTGAGTGATGAGATAATTAAATCGTTTAAAAATAACCGGTGGTGTTTAGATGTTAGCGGTTTGGTATCAAATTTATCGTAAATTTTTGTCAAAGTTAGCTTCGGTTAGCAAAGCGTGGGTTTTGGGGTTAGTTTGCGCGCGTATAATCACGCCAACTTTAAAGCAAAGGAGAAAAAATGAAAAAGTTAGTTCTATCATTAGCGTGCGCTGTTTTGGCAACTGGGGCTTTCGCACAAGATCCGCAAGGCGGACAAACTCCGCTTCCATGCGCAAACGCCCAGCATAAATGCGCTCCAAATTTAATGCCAAAAATGGGCGGATTTAAGGGTGGTTTCGAAGGCGGTTTCGAAGGCGGCGCAATGCCATGCGCTGGCGATATGAAAAACTGCCAAGCAAAAGGGGCGAAATTTGGCCAAGGTATGAAAAAATTCCACAAAATGGGGCACAATGACCGCTACACAGGCGCGATTATGCGCGAGCTTCCACGCCTTGATCTAAGCGACGAGCAATGGGCGAAGGTGCGCAGAATAATGTTTGAAGCAAACGAAGCGCGAATCGCCAAAAAATCAGAGCCACGCGAGAATTTGCTAGAAGATATCGCTAATTTTGACAAGGCAAAATTTATAGAAAATAATAGCAAAAAATTTACCGAGCAAATCACCGCCGAGGCTGGTGTCATCGAGGCTTTGCTTGGTGTGCTAAGCAGCGAGCAAAAGTCAAATTTGGCTAAAAATTTAAAAGAGCGCAAGGAAAAAAGAGAAGCGCAAAAAGAGCTTAAAAAAGATAAAAAATAAGCCTTCCTAAAATAATTTCATACTCCCCTAACCCTGCGAATTTCGCGGGGTTTTTTAAATTTATCACTAAATTTAGCACCAAATTTTCAAAACTGCGCAAATTTCAAAATTTAACTCGCACAAAAATATTTCGCTTCGTATTTTAAGTAACAAAAGGGTAGAATTACAAAATTTAGAATTTTTAAGGAGAAGAAATGGGAAAATTTGTGAATAATGTCGATGAATTTTTCAAATTTTGCGAAGAAAACGAAGTTAAATTTGTCGATTTCCGCTTTACGGATATGAAGGGATTTTGGCACTCTATCAGCTACAATATCAAAATTGTCGAACCAGATCAGTTCAAAAACGGTATCCCAATGGACGCTAGCTCGATGGACGGCTGGCAACCAATCGATCGAAGCGATATGCTAATGATGCCAGATGTCGAAACTGCATTTTTAGATCCATTTACCGCAGACCCTACGGCTGTGGTTTTTAGCGATATTTTCGATATTTACAAGGGAGAACTTTACGAAAAATGCCCTCGCTCAATCGCCAAAAAGGCTATGAAATACCTAAAAGATAGCGGACTTGGCGATGAGGCGTATTTCGGGGCTGAAAATGAATTTTTTATCTTCGATAATGTCAAAATCGTCGATAGCACAAACTGCGCTATGTATGAGATAGATACCGAAGAGGGCGAGTGGAACGACGATACGAACTTCTCATCAGGATACAATAGCGGCCACCGCCCACGCAAAAAAGGCGGATATTTGATGACTCAGCCAATCGATACAGCCACTGATTTAAGGGCTGAGATGATGCAGGTTTTGGAGCAAGTGGGCTTAGATGTCATGCTAGGACACCACGAAGTAGCCCAGGGCCAAAACGAAATCGGCGTGAAATTTGGCAATCTAGTCGAAATGGCTGACAATGTGCAAAAACTCAAATATGTCATCAAAATGGTAGCCCAACTAAACGGCAAAACCGCGACTTTCATGCCAAAACCGCTTTATGGCGACAACGGAAATGGCATGCATGTGCATCAATCAGTCTGGAAAGACGGCAAAAACCTATTTTACGGCGAGGGAAATTACGCGAATTTAAGCGATTTCGCTAGATGGTATATCGGTGGAGTGCTAGCTCACGCAAGAAGCGTCGCAGCCTTTACAAACGCCAGCACGAACAGCTACAAACGCCTAATTCCGGGCTTTGAAGCTCCGTCGATTTTGACATATTCTAGCCAAAACCGCTCAGCCTCTGTGCGAATTCCTTATGGCGCAGGCGAAAAGAGTGTGCGGGCTGAATTTCGCTTCCCAGATAGCACTTCAAATCCATATTTAGCCTTCGCTGCAATGCTAATGGCAGGACTTGATGGCGTGAAAAACAAAATCGAGCCAGCAGGGCCAATGGACGAAAACTTATTTAAACTCACCCTTGATGAGATTCGCGAGCGCGGTATCGAGCAGTTCCCGCACACGCTTCGCGGCTCGCTAGAAGCGCTGATTCGCGATAGAGCGTATCTCAAAGATATTATGAGCGACGATTTTATCCAAGCTTATCAACACATGAAATTTAAAACCCAAGTTTGGCCATACGAAGCACGCCCTACTCCGTATGAGTTTAAGATGAATTTTTCGTGCTAAGGGCGCGTGGGCGAAAGTGATTTCGCCCAAATTTCAAAATTTTGAAACTCAAACTCTTTTATAACAAAAAAGAATTTTGCCTATTTTCGCTTTTTATCATTTTGATTTTTGCGCTAAATTTGGCGTTTAAATACCACGAATTTTGCGAATTTAAATCAAATTCTCGCATATTTTTACAAAGCCAAATTTTAAATTCCTACGACAAAACAAACGCCAAAGGCCGCACATACACCGTGCTAAAACTAAAATCAGGGAATTTTACGATTTATACCACGACCAAAACCGGGCGCGAATTCCCACGATTCGCGCGCGTGAGTGTGGGTATCATCACGCAAAATTTGAGTTTTTTGGATTTTGTGAAGGCTAGGTTTTATGCGCCAAATTTTAAAATTTCCGCCCCATTTTACGAAAACTCGCCCAAAACCAAAGCCATAAATTTTATTCGTTCTCAGCACGAAAACCCCCTTATAGCCGATCTTTACAGCGCGCTGTATTTCGCCACGCCCATGCCTTATGATTTGCGCCAAAACATCACGCACTGGGGGATCGCGCATATTGTTTCGATTAGCGGGTTTCATTTAGGCATTATTTTTTCATCGTTTTTTCTGATTTTTGCGCCGATTTATCGCATTTTGCAGAGGCGATTTTTCCCGTGGAGAAATCTCAAATTTGACCTTAGCGTTACGGCGATTTTGCTGATGATTGGCTATCTTTTTGTGCTGGATTTTACGCCTAGTTTTTTGCGTTCGCTGGCGATGTGCGTGGTGGGATTTTCCCTTTTGTGGCGCAATTTCGAGCTTTTAAATTTCGCCAATCTCTTCCTTAGCATTGCGCTTTTACTGGCCATTTTTCCGCATCTAGCTTTTAGCGTAGGGTTTTATTTTTCCTCCCTTGGTGTGCTTTATATTTTTTTGTATTCGCACCATTTTTGGGGCAAATTTGGCACTTTCGCAAATTTGGCGCTTTTTAATCTTTATGTCTGGTTTGCGATGAATATCGCGGTGTATTTTTTCTTTCCGCTGGCTTCATTTCAGCAGCTTAGCGTGATTATCATCGGATATATTTTTGTGATTTTTTACCCTCTTAGCGTGGTTTTGCACCTATGCGGATTGGGCGGGGTTTTTGATGAGGGTTTGATTAGTTTTTTAAATTTCACACTTCCGAGTTTCAAGGCGCAAATTCCACTTCCACTTTTTGTGCTTGCAAATTTATGCGCCCTTGGCGCTATTCGCTACAAAACCTGCGCCTTGATATGCCCTATTTTAGGAATTTTGCCGATATTTTTCATAATTTAAATTTTAAAATTTATTTTGAAATTTAAGCAAAATATACACCTCATCGCTGTATAATAAAAAGTTAAATTTTCATTTCATTTTAAGGGGTAAATTATGTTAAAGATTCCTTATGGCAACACCTTTATCGACTTCGATGAGGGGGACGCAAATGTTTTGCGCTCTAAAATCGACGAGCTTAAAGCCGAGGGTAGCGGCCTAGAAATCGTCAAAAAAGCCATGGCAAACCCAATCGATAGCCCGCGATTGTGCGAACTTGCCAAAGGCAAGAAAAACTGCGTCATCATCATCTCAGACCACACCCGCCCAGTGCCAAGCAAGGATATTTTGCCAAATATGTTTGCCGAGCTAAAAGAGGGAAATCCCGATATCGAAATCACGCTTTTAGTTTCCACTGGATTTCACCGCCCTACCACAGAGGCCGAGCTTCGCGCCAAACTAGGCGATGAAATTTATGAAAGCTCAAAAATTGTGGTGCATGATTGCTTCGATCCTGATTCAAACACACAAATCGGCATTTTGCCATCAGGCGCACCGTGTGTAATCGATAAAGTCGCCGTAGAGACCGAGCTTTTGGTATCAGAGGGCTTCATCGAACCGCACTTTTTCGCTGGATTTAGCGGCGGCAGAAAGAGCGTTTTGCCCGGCGTTTGCGACAAAGTAACCGTGCTAGGAAATCACTGCTCGAAATTCATAGATAGCGAATTTGCCCGCACTGGCGTGCTAGATGGCAACCCATTACACACAGATATGCTAGCAGCGGCGAAATTTGCCAAACTCGCCTACATCGTAAATGTCGTAATCGACGAGGATAAAAAAACAGTCGCAGCGTTTGCGGGAAATTATGTCACAGCGCACAGAGCAGGTTGCGACTTTTTGCTAAGTTACGCCAAAGTCGAGCCAAAAATGGCAGACATCGTCATCACATCAAACGGCGGCGCGCCACTTGACCAAAATTTATACCAATGCGTCAAATCAATGACCGCAGCTGAGGCTACCTGCAACCCTGGTGGCGTCATCATCGAGTGCTCATACTGCGCCGACGGACACGGTGGCGAGGGATTTTATCGCTCGCTGAAAGATTGCGAAAGCGCGCAAGCCTTTTACGATCAATGTATGGCAACCCCGCAAGAAAAAACAATCCCAGATCAATGGGAGAGCCAAATTCTCGCACGCGTTTTGATCAAACACACAGTCATCATGGTAACACGCCCTGAGATTAAAACCATGGTCGAAGATATGAAAATGAAATATGCCGCTAGCCTTGAAGAAGCCCTAGAAATGGCGCATGCGCTAGGCAAAAAGAGCCTAACTGTGATTCCAAACGGAATTTCCGTAATCGTAAAAAAATAATTTCTGCTCGGGGGGCTTCGCGCCCCCTGATTTTTGCTTTTTTAAAATTCAATCTCTAAAATTTATCAAATTTGTCAAAATTTGTCATTGCGAGGCGACTTATCGCCGTCGTGGCAATCTACGAGTTAAAATTACCAAAACGCGATTTCCGTGTCATTGCGAGCGAGTGTAACGAGCGAAGCAATCCAGAGAAATTCCCGCACCCTTAATTTGTCATTGCGAGAATTTTTGCGAAGCAAAAATTCGTGGCAATCTACGAGTTCAAAATTCCAATCGCAAATTTTGCAAAAACACTGACCTTAAATTTTAAATTCGTAGATTGCTTCGTCGCTATTAAAACAGCTCCTCGCAATGACAAATCAAACAAAATTTACGCTCAATAGCGCATTATACGCACACCCGAATTCTCGGCGCAGTATTCCCCAGCCCTGCCACAAAACAACCAAAATTTCAAAATTTAGCGAAATTTTAAGCGTTATATTAGTTTTATTCGATATAATGCGATTTCTTATTACTTGGACAGGTGGGTGAGCTGGCCGAAACCACACCCCTGCTAAGGGTGCAGCTTCTAACCGGGGCTCGAGGGTTCGAATCCCTCCCTGTCCGCCACCAACGCATTTTACCCATTTTCAAAACATTTCACAAACCACGATTTTAAGAGAGCTTTAAAGCATTTTCGATTAAAATCAATTTCAAAGAAAATCACTGATTTTCACAAAAAACAGACTATAAAATAGCCTATAAACCACCTACAAAAATTTTTATAGGCTGGTTTTTTCAAGTAACGATTTAAAGGGGCTAAAATGCAATTAAAAAACGACAGCCAAATAAAAGCTTATAAATTACCGACCGACAAAAATCAAGCAGAAATTAGCACCACCACGCCAAATTTATATTTAAAAGTAGTTAAAGGCAAAAAGGCAGTTACTAAAACTTTTCTTTATATCCATTACGAAAACAATAAGAAAAAGCGCATTACGCTAGGACAATACCCAACCTTAACGCTAGGCGAAGCGATTAAAAAATCCCTTGACCTAAAATCCAAAAGACAAAAGGGCGAAGCGTTAAAAAGCCCTAAAATAGAGCTTTTAACCTTTGGCGACATTGCAACCGCTTTTTTAGATTTCAAAAAAAGCGAATTAAAACCCAAAAGCCTACAAGACAAAAAAGGGCGCATTGAAAAATACTTATTTCCAAGCTTAAAAGACAAAAAAATAACAGAGCTTAAAAGGTTTGAATTACTCCAAACCATACAAAAAAGGCAAGATTACGAATTTAGCCACGATTTAGGAACAGAAACAAGCCGTAAAACCTTTGGAATTTTAAAAGAAATAATGAATTTTGCAGTCAATAGAGGATATATCGAATTTTCGCCAATAGGCGGAATTGAGTTTAAGGACATATTTAGAAACATTAAAACAAATAACCATTTTAGGGCTATTACAGACACTACAAGACTAAGCGAATTTATAAAGGCACTTTATAACGATACGACCCTAAATTTAATCACAAAAAACGCTTTAAAATTCGCACTTCATACAGCTTTAAGAAGTAGCAATGTAAGGGGGCTAAAATGGGAATTTATAGATTTTGATAAAAATTTAATCACAATTCCACGCCACCTAATGAAAGTAAAAAGCAAGGATAATGATTTTAAATTACCACTCACACGACAAACAAAGGAAATTTTGCGAGATATGCAAACGATACAAAGGGGCGAATTTGTATTTTATAGCAACATAGCCAAAAGCAAACAATTAAGCGAAAATACGCTAAACCAAGGGATAAAGCGTTTAGGCTTTGGCGATGAGCTACATTTTCACGGATTGCGTAAAATTTTTAGCACTATAACGCACGAGAATAATTTTAATTCACTAATTATTGAAATAATGCTAGACCATACCGACACAAACAAAATAAGGGCGATTTACAATAAAAGCGAACATTTAAAAGAACGAGCCGAGTTAATGCAGTGGTATAGCGATTATTTGGATAATTTAGCAAAATGAAACTAACCAAAGCATTTATTTTAGATGATGATAATTCTAAAAAAGATATTTTGAAAGAGCATAAAGGTTTAAATTATATTGAAGCACAACAAAGAACCAAAGCTATATTAGCAACACAAACCGATTTTTCAGAACTTTATAAGGTAATAAAAAGCGATTTGTCTATAAACGAAAAAGAAAAAATAATCACAGATAATCAAAATTTAAAAATTCAATTTTATAACAATCGAATAAATTCAAGGCATAAAGGCAATAAATTAGCTGATTTTATGGGAGATAAAGAGATAATCTTAAAAGGTATAAATTACGGCAAATTTGAGAATATCGAACAAAATTTATATTATTGTTTAGATAATGTAGATTTAATCTTAAACGGCTTTTTAGCTGAACCTTTGATTTATAGAATACCAACCAAACATAACCAAAAACAAGCAAAACAGATTTTAAAAGAGTTAGCACCATATAAAAAAATAGACACAAATATTCTAAAAAAATATAATCAACTTCAAGCAATACCACCAAGCGATTTTAAAGCAAATACGGCTTTATTATACGCATTATTTACCGAACGAGATATAAAAAGACAATTTAATCATAAAACTCAAAAATACGAATATTTTACTAAGTATAAATATAGAGATTTTATAATCTCTATTATCCAAGAATTCATTTATTCTAATTTTACTCTAAATCATAATCACAGAACATCTACACAGCCATTGAATTTTTATATAAATACAAAAGATAAAACACAAAAAACAAATCAAAATTTATTTAAAAATAGTGATATTGCAAAACTGATTTTAAATAATTTCTTACCATACCGAAACGCAAATTTTTAAAATTTTCTCTAAAAAATTCATACCATACAGATATATACCATAAAATCGATATTTGCTAACACTAAAAACGCCCTTTGGTATTTTGCCTTTGTGATAATTTCAATAATATTTCAAACATTGCAATGAACTTGAAATAAATTTATTTTTCAAGGAGTTTTCACAATGGAAAACCAAAATTTAAATAAATGGCTAAACGCCAAACAATTAAGGGCGTATTTAGGCGGTATCAGCCAAGCGACTTTATGGCGATACTATAAAAAAGAGAATAAGTTACCTCAACCAAAGAGAATAAGTAAAAGTATTCTACTTTGGAATATAGACGAAGTTAATGCGAAATTAGGATTAATTTCAAATGAAAATCAAGGGAGCGAAAATGAGTAACTCAAAAAAAGCCCCTTTGGCTATTCGTGGAAGCAAGTATTCTACTACTTTGATTTTGGAAAGCCTAATTCGTGGTGAAAAAATCACAAACCACGAATTAGACAAATTTCACACAAATAGTGTGAAAGATATTATAGGCGATTTAAGGCGAAATTATGGCTTAGAAATAGCCGATATTCGTGTAAAAAACGAATTATCAAAAGGTTATCATAAACGATATTTTATTAATCGCAAAAATAAAAGAGCGATTAAACACGCAAAAGGCATTTTGAATTATTTACAAAAAGCCGATTGCGTGGTAAATCTTTATGACGACCTTTTCAAATAAGACATAAAAAAAGGGGCTAAATTCTAGCCCCTTGAACGATTTTAAGTCAATGGAATTATATCAAAATATGGCGCATAATGCGAGTATTTTCAACAAGATTTTAGATAAAATTTCCGAAGCTGATTTATTTAGCATTTCGCAAAATTTATCTCAATTCGCATCGCCAAATTTTAGCGGTATCGACAGCCTAAGATTTACCGCAACCGACAAATTTATAAGCAAATTTACCAACTTCCTACAAACGCAAGGACTAACCCTAAACGAAACAGCCTTTAAAACCAACCATTTCAGATTATGCGATTTATATGGCTATAAAACGCCAAAAACCGCCCTATTTTGCAAAGTAAGCCAAAAAGTAAGTATTTATATATACTCCACCTCAGAGACGCTAGACAAAGCAAGAAAAGCGCATAGAGACTTAAAGGGATTTCGCTTTTTAGAAATTCACGGATTAAGCCAATACGACAGCCAAGCCAAAGAGCCGCTAAAACTCGACCGAAAAACCGAACGAATTTTAAAATTTTTACTCGAATTTATCGATAATAGAAAAAATCGCCAAAACTTGATTTTAAAGAGCCTTGATTACTCACTCGACTATTTTATCAAAAAAGAAGTTAATGCAGTTTTGGCGCAAAGTATAGCCCCTTATTTAACAAATTTGGATAATTGTAAATTATACAAACCAAAAGCCCTTAATACTATTTACGCTCAGACCTCGACAAGAAAAAGGGCAAAGCCTATAAACGGAATTTTGCAAAAAGTAAGATTTTATGATAAAAAAATCAAACACGATAGCTCACGGGCGCGCGAGACTATGCAAAGGCATATTATAAGGGCTGAACTCGTTTTTGTTTTTGATAAGACCCCTTAAAAAAGTCATAAAATCGATATTTGCTGAGGTTATGAAACGAAATGAAAGCGAAAGACAATAACTTCCGCACTAAATCGCCCTTTTTGACCTATGCTAAACACCAAGCAAACCACGCAAGGGGCGCACTCGCAACCGCTTATATAAATAGACTTTCTAGTAGTGAATTAACATAATAATTAACCCAAGACTATACAAAACTATCAACTATTGCTATAATAACAATTATCAAAATATATAAAATAGAAAGGTTAAAATGAGACAAAAAACAAGCGATAAATACAAAGAACTAACAGCCGAATTTATAAGCGGTAATACTGAAATATCCAAGCTATCTAAAAAATATAAAATCCCTAGAACTTCGATTTATAGCCATTTTGACCGCAACGGATACGACCCAAGCACGGATTTAATCAAGGCTAGACACTTTATAAATCAAGGGCTAGAACACCTAAAACACTTCATTAAATCGAATATTTGCGACAATCCTAACAAACACACAAAAGAGCTAAACGAATTAGCAATTAAAAGCCTAATGGATACGCTAGAAAAAGAACACGGCACAACGGCCACAGCCATAAACGATTTAATCCTAAATGCAATAATTAAGGCTGATACTATGCTAGACCAAGCGAACGACCCTAAAAGCCTTTGCGAAACTATGCAAGGCATAAAAAAGTTAAGTGAAGCAATAGGGCTACCCCCTAAACTTTCTAAATATGATATAATGCAAGAAATCAAAGAGCTAAACGACAAAGAGCCGTTTAAAATTGAGATTAATTATCTAAATTCATAGCGTAAGCTTAATTAAGTTTTTGGCTAAATTTTGGCTGATTTTTTGCAAAGCTTAAAGACTTTTAGCGTGAAACATTGCTTTTAAGCATTGCGAAACTTAAAGCCAAAATTTCGCAATCGCTAAAAGCCCTAAAATAGGGATTTTCTTAAAATTAGTATTGAAAATTGAAATTTTCATAATTATTTTTTAGACTTCCGAAACTTAAACAAAAACAGCCTATAAAAAAGCCTATAAATACATATAACTACTTTTAAAAATGCTTTATTATAGGCTTTTTAATGCATTATTAGTTTAACTCCCTGTCCGCCACCAATCAAAATCCCAAAATCTACCCTTTCATTACCAATTTTCTGTATAATAGGCAAATTTTATGAAAGGTGAAATCATGAAAAATATCAAACAAATCTCACACCCCCTAATCGAGCACAAACTCTCAATCCTGCGAGACAAAAAGACAGATCCATTTCAGTTTCGTATGCTAATCGACGAGATTAGCTACCTAATGCTTTTTGAAGCAAGCAACGATTTGCGCCTAAAAGACGCGCCGATTACGACGCCTGTGGCGAAAATGACAGCAAAAAGATTAGACGAAAAGATTATGATATGCCCTATTTTGCGCGCTGCGCTTGGTATGCTGGACGCTGTCTTTAAGCTAATTCCAGATGCGAGCGTCGGGTTTTTGGGCTTTCAGCGAAATGAAGAGAGTTTGCAGGCTGAGTTTTTCTACGCAAAACTCCCGACTGACTATAAAGAGCGCACCGCAATCATCATAGATCCGATGTTTGCAACCGGTGGCACGGCGATTGACGCGGTGAAATTCTTAAAAGAAAAAGGCGTGAAAAAAATCAAATTTATCTCTATCATCGCAGCACCTGAGGGACTGAAAAAATTCAGCGAAATCTACCCAGATGTGCCTGTATATACTGCCGCGATCGACGAGAAGCTAAACGAAAACGGCTATATTGTCCCTGGTCTAGGAGACGCTGGCGATAGGGTTTTTAATACGATGAAATAGGCGAATTTAGGCGTTTTATGACGCTTAAATTTGATTTATGGCGCGCTGGTTTGGTGCTGGCGCGCCAAAATTTTAAAATTCGCATAAATTTGGCGGGTTGTTTGCGATACTGCGCCGAGATTTAAAAATTCGGGCAGTTACTCGGACTTGCGTGTGTGCTAAATAAAAATGTGCCATTTTGCAAATAGTAGTCATGTTTAACCGATACGCCAAGCTTTCGCAATAATCTGTCACTTGGATTGGTGCAGTAAGAATTTAGCATTATTTGCTGATATTCATTTTTTAATTCCAACACAGTATTATCACTTAAATGATTTACAAAAAACATAGTGCTATAAATATAAGTATTACTAGCACAATATAGATTATATGTTGCACTGTATTCATCTAAAACCATAGGCATTCTGGCGTTGAATTTATTTATACTGTTTATGATATATTTTCTATCACAAATATTTGTAGAATTTAAAAAATTTGGACAATTTCTCGGATTTGTGTTGATAGTATGGACTAAATTTCCACTTTTATTAAAGAAGTTCATTTTGATATTAAGTCCTATATCAGCGGCTAGCTCAATATTATAGTCAGAACACATTACTTCATTTTTCATAAATTTATCCAATTCATCTTTTTCTCTTTGTGATGGAGTTTGGTTTGTATTTATATGACCATTTAATATCATTGTATTATTTTGACACTGGCTTTTGCTAAACCAAAAATCTCTTGTCCTTGCGTTTAAATTTATGCTATCTAGCCTGTCAATCCACTCTTTCATATATTGCTCATCGCAAGTATCTCGCCCGAAAGCAAAGCCAAAAAATAAATTTGCAAATAAAATAGCGAATATAAATTTTTTCATTTTTAGTCCTTTATTACCCCTCCAATTCTTCTTGCGTTATTTCTACTGCTTCTGGGGAATATTTGGTTTTAAAGGCATAAATTTTAGGCGTTTTAGATGAGTATTTTTGAGTGTTTTTTAAAACTTCATATATAAATTTGGCTACTCTTATAGCGTGTCTGTCAAAGCTGATATTTGTTTCATCTAATTCATCGTAAATTAAATTTTCTTGACAAAATCCCCTACCTAAGGTTATACTTTCTATTTGTATAGGAAAATAATGCTTTTCTTCTTTGTTAAGCTCTTCAAAACTTTTATTATTAAAAATTGCTCTATGCTCTCTCTCATATCCCCAGCAAATATTTTTTGTAGTCATGACTTTCTTTAATAAATCACTATCTTGTATATCTTGTATATCTTGTATATCTTGTATATCTTGTATATCTTGTATATCTTGTATATCTATCACTGGAAAATCATCACAATATTGAACCGGCATAACAAATTTATTATTTTCTTTCGATATTGTAAAATCTATTCTTACACCAAGAGATTTGTTTGCATAGTTTGCCCACATTAAATAATCTTTTTCGCATTTACAATATCTTGAAAATGAAGTTATATAAAATTTATTTTTTAAACAACGAAAATTTTGAATTTGTTCAAAAATTCTCATTTTTTGATTAGCGTTTATACTGCAAGCGTGAAAAAATGTGTATCTAAATTCATCGATATCGTTCATCTGTGCAAAATTTGAAGCATAAAGAGCTGATTTTTCTAAAATTTCCTTAAAACGACTATTTGATTTTTGCTCCCAAAATGAATTACTATCATCGCTTGATTTATACTCCAACCCCCTAAATTTCGAATATTTTGGCATTATTTTTTCCTTAAATATCCAAGAGTATTTAAATCTTTGTAGTTATCGCAACCTTTCTGGCTACCTAAATCGCACGCCTTACCATAATGCTCTTTTGCTTTTTGAATATCATATTTTTCACATCTATTATTGACTAAAAAATTATTTCCCAAATTTACACAAGCGACAGCATTACCACCAGAACATGCCTTTAAAAACAAATCATTTGCCGTGCAAAAGCCCTGTTTTACACCTTCGCCTCTTTCATATAAAATTCCAAGATTGTTACAAGCATCATATTCATTTTTATCACAAGCTTTTTCATATAGCTCTTTTGCTTTAAATTTATCTTGTCTAACACCTTCGCCTTTTGAATATAAAATAGCTAGATTATAGCAGGCGGTTGCATTATCTCCATCGCAAGCTTTCGTATATAAATCTTTTGCTTTAAAAATATCTCGTTCAAGTCCGCCAAGTCCGTTATCATAAGCATAACCAAGATTTACGCACGAACTCATAAAATCGCGACTACAAAAATATTTAAGGTCTTTGATTTTTTCTGGTGTATAATCGTTATCATCACCAAATAAACCAACTACAACAAAAATAAGTAATAAAATTTTTTTCATTTTTTATCCTTTCAATACCCTTCTTCATTAAATATTTTATAGTTTTCACAACCACTTTCAAACCTATAATCACATGCTTTTCCATAATACTCTTTTGATTTAGATTTATCTATACTTTGATAATAAATACCCAAAACCCAACATCCCACACCATCTTCTCCATTGCAACCTTTTTCAGCAAATTCTTTTGCTTTGGACAAATCTTGCTCCACGCCTTTTCCGCGTAAATAATAAAAACCCAATCTACTACAACTCGTATATATGTTGTTACTACAAGCTACTCTATAATAATATGATGCAGAAAATTCATCTTTTTCTACAATCTCATATACTACTCCTAATTTTTCACAACTAGAAGCTATGCCGTTATCACAAACTCTTTTATATAATTCTTTTGCTTTTTGATTATTTCTTTCTACGCTATAACCATTAAGATATAAAAATGCTAAATTTTCACAACCTTCATTATCATTTTTATCACATAGTTTTTTAGATTCTTCAAATAATTTTACGCAACTAACATGGTCATAATTTCGGCACTTTTCATTTAATTCCGATAAATCTATATATGTTGATAATGTATCATTTTTATTTTCTTTTTCTCTATTTACTACGCTTAATAACACTATTAATATTACTACAACAAGAAAAGACCATATTACTATTTCTTGTATCTTTTCATTATTTTCCATACAAACTCCTTTAATTTTTTATCATATAGCTTTTTGCAATTCTTTCAAATTCTAAGCCAAAAAGCTGTGGGTATTTTTTGTTAAATGCGACAATACAATCATCGATATATTTTTTACACTCTATTATAAATTTCATAACGCCTGTGCTGTTGTTTTGGTTCATTTTATCGGCGTATAAAGTATTGTATGGATTTTCAACGCCATATAAAATTTGATATTTTTCAAGTAATTTAATAAATTCCGAATTTTCTCTATCTTTTAAATCCAAAATTAGCAAATTTAGCACGACATTATCAAGCGATGATTTTAAAATATTTTTAAATTCGCTAGTTTGTTCTTTTTTGTCTAGCATTTTTAAAGCTTTAAAAATTAAATCTGAAATATCCTTAAATTTTGGCTTACAAATCCAGTTATCGCCACTTTTCTCTACTAGCCATTGATTATTTTCTTTAAAATTTTTAATGGCAAATTTTATGTCATTTACTAATTTTCTAAATTTCTCATCGTTGTTTTTGTTTTTCATTTCATTAAGCGAAAGCAAAGCAATCAACGCACTTGCAATACTTCCTATCCAACCAAATGCGCCACAACCATTTGTATAAACCAAAGCAAAAATAGTCAATATCACAAACAAAATAGTTAAAATCAAAAATCCATTTTCTTTCAATTTTTTCTCTTTTTTTAAATTTTGCGATATTCTACCCAATTTTCCCTAAATTTATTCAATTCGAAGTCTATAAATATTCAATACGAATAAAAAAATACTTAAAATTCAAAGAAGTTATTCATTTTGAATATTTAGGACGAAAATGGAAATTTACGAAAAAATCGCCGAAATCGCAAAAGAAAAAAACATCAGCAAAAAAGAACTTGTCAGGCGGATTTTATCGCTCGAACCGCACCTTAACTCCACAGGCGAAATCCCTAGCGAACCCACGCTTTACAACTACCTCAACGGCAATCGCGAGCTAAAAGTCGAACTAATCCCGTTCATCGCTCAGGCGTTAGGCGTCTTCGAGCAGGAACTTTTCATCTGTAACGAAAACGACAAGGCGAGATTTTACAACCATTTAGCCAAAACCTACGCCACGCTCGACCCCGAATTTAGCGAGCTTTTGCCCTATGCTTCGCCGATTTTGCTCAAACACATAAAGCTACTTTTACGCGAAAGCAAAGCCCAAACCCAAAATTTAATGCAATAACTCAAAACCCGCAAAACCCGTAAATTTAAAACCAAATTTCTATCCCAAACTAATCAAATTTTTTCAATCAACTCTAATCAAATTTCGCTACAATTCGCCCCGAAAAAAAGCAGGTCTGCTTAACTTATCCAAAAGGCAATTTAATGCCAAAATCAACCATACTTTTTATCATTTCAGGTGCCTTTCTAGGCCTTGGCGGAGCCGCGCTCGTGCATTATGGCAACCCCGCGAATATGGGCGTTTGCGCCGCATGTTTCTTGCGCGATACAGCTGGTGCGCTTGGCTTTCACAGAGCAGCCGTGGTGCAATACATACGCCCAGAAATCATCGGCCTTATCATCGGCGGTTTTATCGCCTCGCTAATTAGTGGCGAGTATCGCACACTCTCGGCCTCATCGCCATTTACGAGATTTATCTTAGGGATTTTTGCGATGATTGGCTGCTTGGTGTTTTTGGGCTGTCCGTGGAGAGCGTTTTTGCGCCTAGGCGGAGGCGATATGAGCGCAATCGCTGGCGTGGTGGGGCTATTTGCTGGGGTGGCTTGTGGCAGGTTTTTTAAGGCTAGCGGATACGAGACGGAGCGCGAAAACGAGCTTTCAAAACCGCTTGGCGCCATGCCGCTTATCATTGGAATTTTGCTTTTGCTAGCTCTCATTAGCGGGGTGAAATTCGGCGAAAATGGCGCGATTTTTAGCTCGACTTCGGGCCCTGGTTCGCAACATGCGCCGATTTTTATCTCCCTAATCGTAGCCGTTATCATCGGCGCGGCTATGCAAAGAAGCAAATTTTGCTCTGTTGGCGCACTTTCGCGCACTTTCAACGGCGATTTTTCTATGTTTTGGGGCATAGTGGCGGTGATCGTAAGCGCCTCAATCGCAAATTTGGCGTTTGGGCAGTATAAATTCGGCTTCGAAGCTCAACCAATCGCGCATAACGAATTTATCTGGAATTTCGCCGGCATGGCATTGGCGGGACTGTGCTTTTCGCTGTGCGAGGGCTGTCCTGGCAAGCACCTAGTCCAGGCTGGAAGCGGAAACCTAAACTCTGCGATTTTCATCGCTGGCATGGCGTGTGGCGGGGCTATCGCACATAATTTCTCGCTAGCTAGCTCGGCTAAGGGGATTAGCGAATTCGCGCCGTATGCGGTGGCGCTTGGCTTTGCGTTTTGTGCGTATTTTGGGATTTTTAGTAGGCAAAAAGCCTAAATTTAAAATTTGGCGCAATCTAACACTCGCGCCAAATTTTAAGGAGTTAAAATTTTAATCAATGCGAATTTCGCGGTGATTACATAGTTAAAAATTGGCTGTATAAATCGTCTAACAAAAAGTAGTGTTTAGGGACATTTCCGTTATAAAACGGCCCGATTGTCTCATCGTATTTTTTATCAAAATACCCTGCTTGTGAGAGCTCGAAAATCTTTTGATCGACCAATTGTAGCATATCTTTGTTGCCCTTTTGGGTGACGACGCAGTCGAAAAATGTCTCGCCGATTTTTGGAATCGATACTTCGAAATTTAGATCTAGCACCGGCACAGAGGCGACTGAGACGATATTGTGCATATATGCGTCAGCCTCGCCACGATTGACCTTGTCGTAGCAGTCTTTGTTGTTTTGGCATGGCACTGGGGTGATATTAGGGTTTTTGCGCACCCAGACATCTGAGTTGCTCTCGCCGATGACGGCTATTCTTTTGCCCTCTAAATCCTCGATTGATTTGATACCGGCTGATCTTTTTGAAACAGTTGAGAGATTGATAGAAAAATACGGCACCGAAAAATCAGCCACTTGGGCGCGTTTTTCGTTTCTAGTGTAAGCTGCGATTAGCAAATCGACCTTGTTGTCTTTGACATAGTCTAAGCGCTCTTTTTGAGGCACGCCTACGAACTCTATCCTGCCCTCATCGCCTAAAATAGCCTTTGCGATCTCTTTTGCGAAGTCGATCTCAAAGCCCACAAATGAGCCATCACTTTGCAATACGCTAAATGGTGCCATGTGCTCGCTCACGCCTATTCTTAAAACCTTGCTAGATTTGATTTGATCTAGCGTGTTTGCGCTGGCTACGCTAGCACCCAAGCAAACTACGCCCGCCAATGAACAAAGAAGTTTTTTCATGATTTCCCCTTTTAAAAATACTCTCCATTATACCCCCCCCCCTTAATTTTGCTTAAATTTTGGTAGAATTTGAATAAAAATTTAGTATTTTTGTATAAATTATCAGATTAGGATATTTTTGATAAATTTGGATAAAATTTGTAGAATTTCAAAAAGGGGCGTAAATTTAAAATTTACGCCCAAGCAAGGGATTTTGGATCAATTTTTTCTGCGCCAAAATACTTGCCATACACATCGTTGTAGATAATTCCCAAGCACTCTTTAAATCTCGGATCCTCTTCTGCGCTAATCGCGTTTAAAACAGCTGTTTTGACGCTAGCAGGGTTTTTAGGCTCACCGCTTGTGCGAAGCGCGTCCATAAATTTGTCATAAAGCTCGTCAGCATGGACATAGCTCATCAAAAATTTTGCCTTTTGGTAAGCTGATTTTTCGAAAGCCATATCGCCGACTAACGAAGGTTTATCTGTGAAAATAAAATTCTCACTTTTTTCAAATTTCTGCTCTTTTATCTTTTGATCTACTAGCCCAAGCGCACTAGCTAGCCCATACAAAATGCCAGCTGGGTGCGGAGGACAGCCAGGGATAAAGACATCGACTGGAATTACGCTTTGCGCACCGCCCCACACGGCGTAACTATCGTGGAAGATTCCGCCACTTGAACCGCACGCGCCCAAGGCTACGACGATTTTTGGCTCAGGGATCGCCTCATACGCGCGCAAAAGCGGATAATACATCTGCCTAGTAACTGGCCCAGTTACGAGCAAAATATCGGCGTGGCGCGGGTTTGCGACGAGCTTGAAGCCAAATCTCTCTGGATCCCATTGTGGAGCAAGAGTGGCGAAAATCTCGATTTCGCAACCATTACAGCTACCGCAATCGACACGAAAAACGCTAAAACTTCGCCTAATTTGTTTTAAAAATTTTAATTTATCATCGCCGCTCATCACACAATCCTTTGATAATCATTTTCTCGCATTTTCGCTGCTGTGTTTTCGCGTTTGCAAGCAGGACAAATTTGCGTATATTCTCTGGCTAGCTTTTTGCGATCATCGCTCATATTTGAAGCCGTGATTCTACTAAGCGCGGTTTGGACAAAACGCTTCGAAGTAAATGCCTTGCCACACTGCGAGCAGTTATGCGCCTCCATAGTGCCACACACATGCAAATCAGCTCGATTGAAATTTACGCCTAGTTCAAATTTAGAGCTAAGTTTGATAGCTTTTGTAGGGCAGACCTCCTCGCAACGACCACAAAAAATGCACCTGCCAGTATCGTATCGCCACACTACTGACTTTTCATCTTCGATTTTGACGCTGATTGCGTTTGGCGGGCAAGCCACGCCACAAGACGCGCAACCAATGCACAAAGCATAGGTGTATTCTGGGCGGCCTCTGAAATTTTCGCTCATTTCATACGGCGCTAACGGATAAGGCTTTGTAACAACTCCCTTTTTTTTCACTAAATCAAAAATTTTCATCTAATTTCCTTTTTGGCAAATCGCTTTAAGCTCTTTTCCGGCTAAAATTTTGCTTTTTCCGCTTTTTATATCGACTACGGTTAGCCTTTCGGTGCATGAATAGCACGGATCTAGGCTACATACGATTAAAGCAGCGTCAGCGACGGTGTAGCCACGAAGCTGATGAGCTAGGGCTGGCCAGTTGCTAAATGTAGGAGCCTTGACGCGCCATCTATATACTTTTTGGCTGCCACTTTGCATTATCCAGTGTATATCCTCACCGCGTGGAGCTTCGATATAACCGATTGCGTAGCTGTTTGGTTTAACCCTATAATCGCTATTTACGATGATATCGCCACCAGGCATTATATCAATACACTGCCTAATCACACTAATCGCGTCTTTTGTGTCGTGGTAGCGCACCTTGACCCTGCCATAGACATCGCAACTAGTTTCGGTATTTATGTTAAATTTGAGTTTTTTCGTAAATTCATCAGGGTAATCGTAGCGAACATCTCGCTTAAATCCACTAGCCCTGATTGTAGGTCCTACTGAGCCATAATCCCTGCCAACTTGCGGATCTAAAACGCCAATTCCCTTCCAGCGAGACATTTGCCTTTCATCATTTATGATGACTTCCCAGACATCTTCGAATTCTTGCTCGATTTTAGAGAGCAAATTTAAAATCTCTTTTATCTCTTTGGCTCTGATATCTCGTCTCATACCGCCTACGGTTACCGTGCCGTAAGTTTTCCTGCCACCTGTTAAAATTTGGGCTAAATCAAGTGTGTATTCACGCACTCTAAATACATGCATAAATGCAGTATAGTTTCCTGTAACCTCGCACGCTAAACCGATATTTAGCAAATTTGAGTGAAGTCTTTCGACCTCTGCGCTCATTATACGGAGTGCCTGCGCGCGTTCAGGGATTTCTAGCCCCATAGCGTTTTCTGTGGCTCTTGCCATAGCGATAGAGTGCGCAAAACCGCAAATTCCACAAACTCTCTCGGCTAAAAATGCCATTTGAGTGTAGTTCATACGATTTTCGGCTAGTTTTTCCATGCCTCTGTGCTGATAATACAGCCTATAATCCGCATCTACAATCGTATCGCCGTCACAATAAAGCCTAAAATGCCCCGGTTCATCAGCCGTGATATGAAGCGGTCCAAGCGGAATGGCTTGGGTATTTACTCCCTTTGGCTTTTTAAATTCATAATCAGGCTCTACGCTTAATGGATCTGGACGAAATTTATAATTCATCTCATCTTTTCTAAGCGGATATAAATCTAATGGCCAATCATCACTCATAGCAAGTCTTCTTGGATCGATTAATCCTTCCGCTCTAAGCCCAAAGAGATCAAAAGCTTCTCTTTCATACCAAACAGCAGCCTTAACGAGTGGCGTAACTGAGGGATAAACAGGATCATCAGCCGGAATTAAAGCTTTAACGGTTATAAAGCATTTCTCTTCTAATTCATCATCTTGGCTAAATTTAGAACCCTCCATAGAAAGCACATAATAAAGCGCAAAATGTTTATTGATAGACCTTTCATCGTTTGCTACCATCGTCACTAACCAACCGCCGATACCATAATATAGCTTATTTACCACAGCAGGCAGGTCGTTTCTATCGACCAAAATCGTTATTTGTTTATCGGTTTGTCTAGTGGTTTCAAGTATGTTAAATTCGCTTTCGATTTGACTAATGTATAAATCACCTATCATCTTAAATCCTTTATTAAATTCACGCTCAAATCAAGCAAATTCCAGAAAAACTCAAATTTCCAAAGTCCAAAAGCGATAACAAAAAAGCCCAAAAATATAAGCGGTAAATTTTCAAACAAACTCATCTCTTTATCGTATTTTAACTCGCTTTGGTTTTTGCCAAATGAAGCTAAGAAAAAGTGTGAAAAGTCTGCTATGAAAATAACTGCTAATGCAATCGCAAAAATAATCGCTACGACATATCGCTCTGTCAAAATTGCTTGTGTAAAAGTCATAAATTCGCTTACGAAAATCGCAAAAGCTGGAACTCCAACAAGTGAGCAAATCGAAATTCCAAAGAATACGCAAGTAAGCGGTGCAGTGTAGGCTAGACCACCCATTTTGTGCATATTGTTTGTTTGGTAAATTCTCCAAGTATTTCCCGTGGTAAGGAAAGCTAGGGCTTTTGTAAGGCTGTGAGCTAGGCAGTGGAAAAGTGCTGCTGCTACGCCGATTTTTCCGCCAACTCCCAAAGCAAATGCGATAACGCCCATATGAACTACGCTGTGATAAGCAAGCATGCGTTTTACATCGTGTTGCGTTACCAAGAAATACCCAGCCACATAAAGTGTAATCACGCCACTTACAAGCATAGTATCCATTACAAATTCCATGCCGACTGAATTTGCAGCGATAAAATAATATCTAATCAAAGCCAACATTGCGACTTTTAGCACTATACCGCTAAGCACAGCAGAAGTCGGAGATGGACCTTGCGCGTGAGCATCAGGAAGCCAAGTATGAGTTGGAACAAGACCTGCTTTTGTGCCAAATCCCACAAGAGCTAGGATAAAAATAACTTTCATCGTAAGCGGATCGATTTTTTTATCAATCAAATCCGTAAATAAAATCCCGCCACTTGAATAAAGCAAAATAGTAGCCAGCATAGCAAACGCTAGACCAAGAGAACAGACCATTACATATTTATAACCGGCTTCTACGATTTGTTTTTTCTTGTTATAAACAACCATAAAAACGCTACTTAGCGTTGTCGCTTCGACAGCCGCCCACATGATAGCGATGTCATTTGCCACAGCAGATAGTATCATAGCAAATGTCGTAATATAGGCTAAAACTAGCATTTTTTTGATTTTTTTAGGACTTTCATCTCTCCAACCAAGATAGGTAGGAAAATATAGCGTTACCAAAGTCCCTGTAATGCCGATGATTGTCAGATAAATTCCACCCAAGCTATCTAAAAACAGCATTTTATTTAGTGCGAAAAGCGGCGAATATCCTATAAGCGAAATAGCTTTAAAAATAACCGCACAAATAATTAGCGCAAAGACCAAATTCACGACTTTTATCTTGTTATCAGGCACGAAATAAATCAACGCCGCAAATATTAACGGCAAAATAAGCAATAAACATATTATCATACTCAACCCTTTAACTCGCTGGCTAAATTCGTATTTTGGCTACCAAAGACCTCTTTGTATCTAACTGCCAAAATAGCCATAATCGCGATTCCAAACACAGCGTCGCTTAAAATTCCAAGCTCGACTAGCGAACTAGCATTACAAGCGTTTGTGGCTAAATTTAGATGAACCGCGTTTTCTATCAAACAATAAGCCAAAATTTGTTTTAAAAACGACCTTCTTAAAATAAATCCGCAAACCCCAATCCAAAATGTAAAAATCGCAGCACAAATGACAAATTCATTTTGGATAATTGCAAATTTCATAAAGATTGGCGTCAAAAGAAGCGCCAATCCAAGCGAAAATGCAAAAGCTATCACAGGCGATAAGAAAAATCCTGTATATGGATCATTTTCGTATCGCATATCGATTTTACTAAGAGCATAAAACAAAATCGCAGGAACCAAAATAACCTTTGTAATAATCGCAATTACCGCCCAAGAACGAAGCTCGTGAGCATCAAATTTAGCTGCCATAATAAAAAATAGAGTTACCAAACAAACAGTATTTAACGCATAAAGAGAAATTGAAATTTTATAATCCCTAAACGAAAATACCGCCAAAGAAATCATCATTAAAAGTATTGCAAACACTTCCATATCAAACCCCCGCAGCAAACAAAATCACGCTTAAAATGCCAAGTCCTAGCATCCACGAAGCGTTTAATTTCAAAGTCGAAAGCATTGCATACCTAGGACCGAAGTTATCAATTAGCACAGCAAGCGTTGTGGCTAATTCGACCAAGATTATCGTAAAAATGCAATCTAGCAGTAAATTATTAAACCCAAATGGGATAAAAATTTTAACAAATAGGCAAATTACGGCAAATTGTTTTAGCATAGCGCCAATGTCGATGAGTGCTAAATCTCTACCGCTAAATTCAGCCACGACGCCTTCTTGGACCTCTTGTTCTGCTTCTGCTATATCAAAAGGCTTTCTTGACATTTCGATATAAACAGACCATAACAATACAATTCCTGCTATTATAAATGAAATTTTAAATCCAACTTCGCCGTTAATGACTGCATTATGAATAGTGGTTAAATTTGTAGTTCCAAACATAACACAAACCACAATCAAACCACAAATCATAATAGGCTCAGCATACAAAGCCAACATATTTTCTCTGTTTGCGCCGATTGCCGCAAATGGGTTAAGACTATCAAAAGCCGCTAAATTTAGGATAAATCTAAATGCGACAAGCAGATAAACAATAACAATTAAATCTGAAATGCTCTCGCACCTAGCAGCCGTTAGCATTACCAAAAATGCTCCGATTGCCACAAGTAGATATGGCGTCCATTTAAATACAAAATGGGCTGAATTTGGAGCCGTTCGCTTTCTGCGCAAAAGTTTTAACAAATCATAATAAGTTTGCCAAATCGGAGGTCCTTGACGGGACTGGATTTTTGCACGCAAACTTCGACAAATACCGTCAAATAGTGGCATCAAGGCAAGAGCTAAAAGTAGTTGTAATATCATAGTTTGCCTCCAAAAAAGTAAAATATTCCCACGCCTAAAATACCAAGATAAAGCACCATATAAAATGCGTAAGTCGCACTCTTGCCATTTTGCATAATGGCGATTTTATCGGCTATTTTCATATTAATATCAATTATAGGCTTGTAGATATATTCCATAAAAACATCTTTTACGATAATGCTGTAAGACGAGCCTTTTTTACGCATTTTTATGCACATAAATTTAGCCAAAACTCGCCTTAAATCGCCTACGGCTGTGTTTGAATTTGGTAAAAATTCACTCTGGAATTTAAATCCATTTGCCCACGGATCGCTTAATTTTGGTTTCTCAAATGGCGATTTAAAAGCTAGTAAAATCGCAAACGGCAAAATAAGCATAGCAATCAAACATAGCCAAAGCAATGAAAACGATAGTGTCGCTCCACTATCTGATACTGGCATAAATGACCAAATTTTGCTTACAAACATAGGCGATGAAAGAGCCAAAATCACGCAGAAAAGCGCCAAAATCACCATAGGCACGAGCGAGAAAATCGAAGCCTCCCTATACTCGCCTTTGGCTTTGCCACTAAATATTAATCCGTAAAATTTAACGAAGGCAAACGCACAAAGCACGCCAGCTAGCGTCAAACCGATAGTCGAAAGCGCAAAAACTAATCTTGAAATTCCAGGATCTGTTTTTGACAAAAGTGCTTTATATATCAACCACTCGCTCGCAAAGCCGTTAAATAGCGGAATTGCGACTATGCTCAACACGGCTATTAGCGAACAGAACGCAGTGATTGGCATAAATTTGGCCAAACCGCCCAAATAGTTGATTTTTAGCTTTTTGCTTGCATTGTAGATATTTCCAGCAGCAAAGAACAAAACAGCCTTGAACACGCTGTGATTTAAGCTATGTAAAATCGCACCAGCCAAACCAAAGGCTGCTAAAATATTATTTGCAGTAGCAAGCCCATAAAGTCCAGCACCAAGTGCTAGCAGGATAATTCCCATATTTTCGACAGAACTATATGCGATTAGTTTTTTATACTCGTTTTGAAGCGCAGCAAAAATGATACCCCAAACAGCACCAAATGCGCCCAAAATCATCATAGCTAAGGCAAAAGAGGCAGGAATTTTGGCAATTAACATAAATTTAATCAAACCAAAAATCGCGACCTTACTCATCGCGGAACTAAATAATGCTGAGACATTTGAATTTGCAAGAGGATATGCTAGCGGGCTCCACACATGAAACGGCGCAAGACCAGCCTTCGTGCCAAATCCGATAAAAAGCAAAATGCAAATAAATAAAGATGAGGTATTGAAATTCCAGTCGCTAAAATGCAAACTTCCAGCACTATGTGCCATAATCAAAAACGCTATAACGATACAAAACGCGCCCACTTGCGCCACGCCAAGATATAGCATAACTGTGAAATTCGAACTTGGAGTGTCGTTGAATTTGAGCATTAGCGCAGAAACTAGCGTCATTAACTCCCATAAAACCACGAATCCAAAGACATCGTTACTACTAATAACCATTAGCATGCTTAGCATAAAAAAGCTAAAAAGCGCAGATTTTACAGCGAAATTCAGCTTGAAATTTTGCAAATATCCAAGCGAATAAATCGCACTCATCGCGCCTATAAAACATACTATAAAACTAAAAAACGCACCCAAAGGCGTTAGCAAAAAGCTTGGTTCAAACAAAAATCCCCTAAGCACAAATTCGCTACTTCCATGCAGTTGCGATAGGAAATACAGCGCGCCCACTACCGAAATAGCGGCATTTGAAATAAATCCAAAATACAAAGCAGTCTTTTGCGAATTATAAAGAGCTAAGCTGATAACGCCTATTAATAAGTATGAAATAAAAATAAATTCAAGCATTGTCATCCTTATTATCGTTAGATTTCAAATTCGGATTTTTTGCCCCTTTGCTCTCTTTTTTCGGTTTAGAGGCTACTTTTTGCGGCTTTATCTCATCACTAGGCTTAGCTTCTACTTTTGGCTCAGCTTTTGGCTCGGTTTTGACTTCCGCTTTTGGCTCGGTTTTTGCTTCGACCTTTTGAGGAGCCGGTTTTTGAGCTACTTTCTCAGCTGGCGCAGGAGTTAGGGCAGGAGCTGTTTGTGGGGCTAGTTTTTCAGCTGGTTTTTGATCTGGCGCACTCTGTGGCGCAGAAGCCGTGTCAAAAGCCACTTTTTCAGCTGGTTTTTCGACCACGCTCGCTTCTGGCGCAGGTTTTGGCGCAGGTGGGGCCACGAACTCGCTTAGATCAACATCTCTATCGCTGATAGCCTTGATGAAATTTTGCATATTTTCCGTATTTTTGAGTTTTTTTCCGATTTTATGCTCTGAATTTGAATCTAGCATTATAATCGCACCTTTTGGACAGGCTTCGACACAGGCCGAACCTTCTTCTCTACCATCACAAATATCGCATTTGACAGCGAGACTTGGAAATCCCGGTTGGCTAAGATAGTTCGCGTCTTTTTCGACTCCAAAAACACCAGTGCTATCTAATGAGACGGCGCCATACGGACAGGCTACGGTGCAAAGCCCACAGCCGACGCATAAATGCTCATTGAGATGGACAAAATCTGTTAAATTTTGCAAAGCACCGCTTGGGCAAACTACGGCACATGGAGCATCGTCGCATTGGCGACATTGGTTTGTAGAAGAGGTTTTTTCTACTTTGAATACTCTAATGCGTGTAATTCCTAGTTTGCCGCGTTTTATAGATTCTTTAACACAAGCCTTCTCGCACGCCTTACAACCTATGCAAAGCTCCGGATTTGTGATTACAATTTGATGAATTTTACTCACACGACAGCCTTTTCAAAGAAATCTGATAATTGACATGTAAATTTATCAAAATTCGTCTAAATTTAGGTTGAAAAATTATTTATTATTAAAATTTTATTAATATGAAACTAAAATTTAACTACCAAATTTCAAAATTTTAAAATTTCGGTGTGAAAAATGTGTCGTCGTGGATGTTGTTAAACGCACTTTCTAAGCTGATAAAAAATTTCGGGTGAGCCTTTTCATACTGGGCTAAAAGCTCCTTGGTTTGGGCTCTGGCGATTGGTTCCTTGCCTCCGTATTGTTTGGCTGGGCAACTATCTTCTTCGTTCATCACTGGAAGCTCATTTTGCGCTGCGCAGGCGCTTAGCTGGCGCTCTCTGGCTAGGATTAGTGGGCGGATTATTACTAGGCCGTTTTGGGCGGTGTATTTAGGAGCTAGGGTGCGAAGTGCGCCGTTATGGGTGAAATTCATAAAAAAACTCTCCGCAGCGTCGTCTAAATGGTGTGCTATGGCGATTTTGTTAAAGCCGTTTTCGAGTGCGTATGTGTAGAGATAGCCTCTGCGCATGCGCGAGCAAAAACTGCAAAATGTGGTGTTTGCGCGGATTTTTTCCTTGCCAAATTCGAAAATTTTGGTTTCAATGATACGATATGGGATTTCGTGTTTCTTAAAATGCGCTGAAATTTCGCCCAAATTTTCGCCTATGCCATAGCTTATCGTTACAGCCTCAAACTCCCATTTTAGCGGGCTTACACTTTGAAAATGCTTCAAAATGTGTGCCAAAGACATGCTATCTTTGCCACCACTTAACCCAAGCAAAATTTTATCGCCCTCTTCGAACATTTTGTATTTTGCGTTGGTTTGACCGACCACGCGCAAAAGTTTTTTGGAGATATTTATCAAAGAAGTTCGACCATTTTTAGGGCTAAATTCGCGCTGATTTTCGCGCTTTTTACGACGAATTCGTCGAAATCAAACTCGGCTTTGTTTCCAGCCTCGTCGCTAATGGCTCTTAACACACAAAAGCCAACACCTAGCGCATGGCAAACCTGCGCTACACTTGCGCCCTCCATTTCTACCGCGCTCGCGTCGAATTCGGCCCCAATCCAAGCTTTGCGCGCCTCGTCGCATACGAATTGATCGCCACTTGCGATAATGCCTGATTTTAAATTTAGCCCCAATTCCCTTGCCGCACGCTGTGCGATTTCGTTAAGATTCGCGTCAGTATCCACAAAAATCGGGCTTCCTGGCACAAATCCGTGCGGATGACCAAAGGCAGTGATATCCAAATCATGCTGGACTAGGCGGGTAGCGTATAAAATTTCGCCGATTTTCAAACCCTCTTTAAGCGCGCCTGCAACGCCCGTGAAAATAAGCTTCTCTGCGCCAAATTTTTCTATCATCAGCGTGGCAGTAAGGGTAGAATTTACCTTGCCGATTTTTGAGTAAGCGATGATAAGCTCGTGCGCGCCGAATTTCGCAAGGTAGAATTCGTTGTTTGCATAATCAATCTTTTTGGCGTCTAAATTCGCCAAAAGTGGCTCTATTTCCTCTGGCATTGCGCCTAAAATTGCGATTTTCAAGCGTTTTCCTTTGCGAATTTTACAAATTCTTCTAGCGAGCTTAAATTTGAAATGCTAAAAGTCGGTTTGTCGGTGATTTTTTTGTTTATCCCTTTTAGCACGCTTGCGCCAAATTCGACGAAGCAATCCACGCTATTTTCGTAGTTTTTCACGCTGTGTTTGTATAGCACTGGGCTGATTAATTGCGCTTTTAAAAGCCCTAGGGCTTCACTTTTTGTGCTGTAAATTTTAGCTGTTGCATTGGCTACGACTGGGGCGAAACTCTCATTTAACGCAGGCTCTAAATGGCTCACAAGCTCGTCGCTTGCGCTTTGAAGCATTGGGCAGTGGCTAGCTACGCTCATATTTAAAAGCATTGCGCGCTTTGCGCCAGCTTCTTTAAATTTAACTTCCAAACTCGCCAAATCATCGCGGTTGCCAGCCACGACGATTTGTCCGTCGCAGTTGAAATTCGCAGCCCAAACCTGCTTGCCCTGCGCCCTAGCTTCGTCGCAAATAGCGCAAACTACCTCATCGCTAAGGGCCAAAACCACCATCATACCGGCATTTTTGCCCTCGCAAGCATTTTGCATTAATTTCCCGCGGATATTTACAAGCCTTAAAATTTCCTTTGCCTCAATCGCGCCAGCAGCGCCAAGTGCGCTAAACTCGCCAAGCGAGTGGCCCAGCAAAAACTCAGGCGAAATTTTAATCTGCTCATTTAGTGCCAAAACACACATCATCGAATTTAGCGCAATAGAGGGCTGAGTAAATTCAGAAATATCAAGCTTGTCATTTGCCTCAAAAAGCAAATTTGCAAAATCGATTTTAGTATGCGCGCTAGCAGTGTCCAAAAGCTCTTTTGCGCTGGCAAAATTTTCGTAAATTTCTCTGCCCATACCCACGCTTTGTGAGCCTTGACCCGGGAAAATAAATGCGTATTTCATATCTTAGTCCTCGTGGTGATGACCGTGTCCGCCGCAGCACTCATGATCGCCATGGTGGTGTCCATGTCCGCCACAACACTCGTGATCTCCGTGGTGGTGGTGTCCGTGTCCGCCGCAGCACTCATGGTCTTCGCCATGATGATGTCCATGTCCGCCACAACCGCAAGTATGCTCGCCCTCTGGCACGCCTGTCATTAGCTCGTCTTCGCTCGGCTCACGATTTTCGACGACTTTGACATTAAATTCTAGCTCTTTGCCTGCAAATGGGTGGTTAAAGTCGATCGTAACATCTTCTTCGCCGATTGCTTTGACGATTACGCGGGTTGTCGCGCCGTCTTCTGCCTGACCGAAAAGTTCCATGCCTACGACCAAGTCAATACCCGCAAATTCCTCTTTTGGCAAAATTTGGATAGCGTTTTCGTTGTATTCGCCAACGCCGTCACTTGGGGAAATTCTAACGATTTTGCTCTCGCCCTCGCCTAGGCTTAGAACTTCATCTTCAAGTTTTTGGATAATTTGCTCTTTGCCAGTGATGAAGGCAATCGGATTTGCGTTGAAATTTGACTCTAAAATTTCGCCTGAATTTGCGTCTTTTAGCTCATAATACATTTTTATAACTCTGTTTTGCGCCATAAAATTCTCCTTAAATTAAAATTTATCAAATTTTGATTTTAGCGTGTTGGTGCAGCTTTGGCTTCTTTTGAATCAGGGTAAGATGATTTTAGAGCGTTGTAAAATTTCGTTCCGCTTGCGCTATCCCCGATTTTATCGAAGCTAATTGCTGTGTGATATAAAAGTCTTGGTGTGTAGTCTTGTTTTTGATTGTGCGAAATGCTCTTTTTGTAGTAATTAATCGCGTCTCCGTAAGAGCCCGAAAAATACGCCACTTCGCCTAACATATAATTTGATCTTGCTGGTTGATAATTTTTGCTAGCAAGGTAAGCGTAGCGCTCTTTGGCGCCTGCATAGTCTTTTTTCTTAAATAATTCCTCTGCCTCTTTTGCGATTGAAGCATTGTCTTTGGCGCTAAAATTTGATTTATTTGTGGTAGTTGCACTAGCGCCCTTGGCACTTTGAGCGCCAGTATTTTTGCTTATTTCAGCGTTTTTTTTTACGCTTGAATTTCCAAGTTTTGCATTAATTTCAGAAATTTGAGATTTTAGCCATGCGATATCTTTTTTCATCTGATCTAGCTCGCTGCTGCCGTTACTGCGACCAGTCGTGCGAATCTCTAAATCAGCCACTCTGCTTTCTAAATTTGAAACTTTCTCATTAGCTCCTTCTACGACAGTGCGCAAACCCTCCATGTTTTCATTAACACTATTTAGGTTGTTTTGCATATCATTTACTTTTTTACGATTATCGCGTAGGAATTGCTCGTTTTCTGTCAGACCATAAGAGCTGTCTGAACCGATATTGCCAGCGTCAAATGCCGAAACTTCTGCATGTAAAAAAGCTGTAACGCCAAGAAGCGCCACAGCTAAATTTGATTTGAAACTCAAATTAGAAACCTACTTTGAATTCGTCGCGTCTGTTTTGAGCGTCGCACTCTTTTGTGCCATTTTTGCATACTGTGTTGCTCTCGCCGTAGCTAACAACTGATAGTCTGTCGCCATTTACGCCTTGTGCAACCAATGCATCTTTTGCAGCTTTTGCTCTTTTTAGACCAAGAGCGTAGTTGTATTCATCTGTGCCCCACTCATCGCAGTTACCTTCAACTTTAACAGTTAAAGCCTCTGCGCCAGCTTGGTTGAATAAAGCTGCGTTGTTGTTGATTGTACCTTGTTGATCAGCGCGGATATTAAATCTATCGAAATCAAAATATACATTGCCAACTTCGCTTTGAATTTGAGCAGCTAATGCAGCCAATCTGTCAGCATCGCTTAAATTTGAATCTACCTCTGGATTCTTTTTAGAACAACCGCTCAAAAGTAGAGCAGCAACTGCAACTGAAGTTAAAACTAAATGTTTCATACTTATCCTTTCAAAAAAAATTATAAGATTATAGCATAAAAATATTTAAAATTACCAATCAACCGATTGAATTTGACCGATTTTTAATGGAAATTGAAAACTTTTATTCTCATTTACACGGATAATTCCTACTGAACTTCCACCGCCTGCTTGTTTGATATACATAACACTGCCGCCGTCGCTAGAAAATCTAGGGAACATATTTTTGCCACCAGATGTTAGCTGGCGAATCATATCTGTTTGAGTTGAGATCATATAGATATTAAAGCTACCAGATCCGTCGCGACTAGAATAAACTATGTAGTTTCCATTTGTGCTAATTGAGTTATTATTTTTGCCGTGATATACCATTTGTGTCACATTTCCGCCATTTATGCTAGTGGCAAAAATATTTGGATATCCAAGTCTATCGCTTACGAAAGCCACCCTTGAATCGCCGTCGATGAAATTTCCATTTACATCGATTCCTGGATAATCTGTAATCTGTCTAGCTGAACCTGAGCCTATGTCATATAGATAAATATCTGGTTGGTCTTTTGGTGCGTTTGTGATTAGAAGTTTGCGACCATCAGAGCTTACATCGCCTACGATTGTCATACCTTTGCCTGTGAAAATTTTACTTTTTGAGCCGTTTGAAAGGTTGTATTTATAAATCGCAGGGGTATTTTGATTCACATAGTAAGTATAATAAAACTCATTTTGTGCCGCACTTGCCCATTTAGGGAAGATGTTTAATCCACCACGCAAAACTACCTTTTGGTATGTCAGCGTATAATCAGCCACCATAATCTCGCTCTCTTTTGTCGAAGTATATCGAGAGAGTAAAATCATCTCTTTCATCCAATCCACATCAGAATATCCTAGCTCTTTTACGATTTCAGAAACTGCCATGTGAGCCAAAAATGGGTATTTCTCGGCGTTTGAGAGAGAAAAGCTTTTCTCATACATTACTCTGCCAGTCCCAGCCTCGATGACTTTGGCCTTTAAATTCATAGGCGATGTTTTGTCGCTAACTGCGTATCTTACGATAAGCGCAGCCCCTAGCTCGCCTAAATTTGAATTAGCGTCCCCGTTATAATCGCTTACCAAATACTCGTCGCTAACATCGAAAGTAGCGCCAACCTTTAAATCCCCTACCATGAGTTTAAAAAATTTGTTGTTAAACTCAGCGTTTGAAAGATTTGATGCATTTTGAACGACAATTCTTGGTAAATTTACGCCCTCGTTCGTAATCGTAGTCGTCGCATCTGCGGCAAAAACAGCCATACAAAATGCAAAAATCAACATTAAATTTTTCATTATCTCTCCTTGCAAAATTTTAAAAAAATGCAATTGTAGTAAAAATTTGTAAATTAAAATTTATTTCTAACTACATCGTTTAAATTTATCTCATAAATAAAAGGCTTTCCGTCAGGCGATTTTGGGAAATTTTGCATTTCCAAATTTCCTAGGAAATCTCTTAGTTTTTGGTTAAATTCGGTATTTGCTCCAAGTCTTTTGATCTGATAATCGCTAATCCTGCCGTCCCCGCCAAAGGTGACAACGACGGTAGAATCGTCATTGACGGTGGTTGCGTATTTGCTCCAAAGGCGTTGGAGGATTTTGTTTATCTTGCCACGATATGCGTCATATTCGCCAGTAAGCTGAGTTTTGCCAGTAACGACATTTGATTTTACTAGCGCGTTACGCGAAGTCGCCTGATTTTTCGCCTTGGTTTGGGTTTGTTTGTCTGATTTTTTGCTACTTTGCACGGCGTCGTTTTTAGAAACACTCTCGCTTAGCTTTTTGTTATCTTTCGTAGTATCAGAAAACAGATCGTTCAAATTTGGCTCAGGCTCTTTTTTAGCCTCCTCTTTTGGCTTTGGTTCTTCTGGCTTTTTCTCCGGGATTGGTTCTGGCTCAGGCTCTAGTTTTGGCTCTTCTTTTTTTACTTCCTCTTTTGCTGGCTCTGGTTTTGGCGCAGGTGGTGGAGGTGGGGTAGTAACCTCAGTCGTAGTTTTTAGAGTTTCTTCTTCGACTGGCTTTTCTTCTTGCTCATATTGGTCGCCCTCTTTGTCTTCTTCGGCGATATTTGGGGCTGTTGGTATCGGCGAATCATCAAAATCTATTGGGATTGCGATATCCATAATCGCGCCCAAATCATCGGTGTATTTTTTCGCTTTGTTTTTGTATTCTGAAATTTGATAAAGAAAAATAGCAAGCAAGCTAAAATATAGAGCCAAAGCGATTAGAAACGATCTGAAATTATCATATCTAACCCCGGTGAAATTTGAATATCTAGCCATTTGTTTGAAGCACAACCTTATTAAAACCAGCTTGTTTTAGCGTCTTTAAAACAAACATTACATTATCATAAATGATTTTTTTATCGGCTTGGATATAAACTGGCTTATCCACAGCGTATTTGCCACTGCTTTTAATGAGTTGCAAATTATCTGGAAATTCAGCCAAACTCATAGTGCTGGTATCAATATAAATTTTGCTATCTGCATCCACGCGCACGAGCATAAATTCGGCTGTATTTTGCGATGAAGCCGATTTCGAACCGCTTGGAAGCTCGATTCTCTCATCATAAATAATCGCAGTTTGCGCCACCATTAAAATGGCAAGCAACACAAGCATAATATCGACAAGCGGAGTTATATTTAATTCAGGATTTTCATCGAAATTATACATACAACTCTACTTTGCGCCTGCTTTATGAAGCAAGATATCAGATGTGCGGTTTATAATGCTTGTAACCTCATAAGCTTTACGCTTAATAAGTAAAGCAAAAGTATATGCAGGAATAGCGACGAAAATTCCACAACCTGTCGCAACCAAAGCCTCGCTAATGGCTGGTGCGATGGTATCTATTCCCGAATTTCCGCCCCCTAGCTTTGAAAATGTATCCAAAATACTAACAACCGTTCCAAAAAGCCCTATAAATGGCGATGTCGAAGCGATGATAGAAAGCCAAGTCAGCCCACTAGTAGCGTCGCGCTCAGCCTTGCTTTTATAGACATTTAGGGCCTCTTTGGTCGTTCGCTCGGGAGTAATTTTTTGAAAAATCGATCCAGAAAGCGCAATCTTGCCACCCATTAAAAGCGATTCTAGCGCCTTTGTTTCTTTGACTTGCCATGCACTAAGCCCTGCGTAGCGCGAAATTAAAATGGTAAATGTAACTATAAAATATATCGAAAGCCAAGAAAGCACAAATATCGTAATAAATGTGCTTCTTGTAAAATAACTTAAAATAAGATCCAACATACTTATTTTTGCCTTGCAAATTCATCAACTCTGGCCATGATAGCAGAGGTAGCCATAGTATCTGTGCTGATAGAATTTAGCAATTCTTTGGCTTTTTGCAACGATTTTGCGACAGCATTTTCGCTATCGCCACCTATCGCCACAGCCTGAGTTGCCAAAATAGTGGTTTTTTCCTCATCGACTTTTAAAAATCCACCATTTACTATGACTAATTGTTTTTTGCCCTCTTTATCTACAATCTCAACGATACCACCCTCGTTGCCGTTTTTCAGACCAGTCAGCAAGGTAGAGTGTCCAGGCAAAACGCCAAGTTCGCCAGTTTGACCTGGAAGTTGGACAGACGCAACTTCGCCAGAGAATACCAAACCCTCTGGCGTAACGATTTCTAATAGTAAAAATTTATTCATAGCAGATTCCTATGCCTTCATTTTTTCGGCTTTTGCCACTACCTCGTCAATATTTCCTACCATATAGAAAGCATTTTCAGGCAAATCATCATATTTACCCTCTAAAATTCCCTTAAATCCAGCGATAGTCTCTTCAAGGCTGATATATTTACCAGGGCTTCCTGTGAAAACTTCGGCGACAAAGAAAGGTTGTGAAAGATAACGCTCGACCTTTCTAGCTCTATCGACCACAAGTTTATCCTCTTCGCTAAGCTCGTCCATACCTAAAATCGCGATAATATCTTGCAAATCTTTGTATTTTTGAAGCACCTGTTGCACGCCACGAGCTACCTTGTAATGCTCTTCGCCGATGATTTGAGGATCAAGCATTCTTGAAGTTGAATCAAGTGGATCAACCGCAGGGTAAATTCCTTTTTCTGCAATCGCTCTGTTTAGAACGGTTGTTGCATCAAGGTGAGCAAAAACCGTTGCAGGAGCAGGGTCAGTTAAGTCATCAGCTGGAACATAAACAGCTTGAACTGATGTAATTGAACCTTTTTTAGTCGATGTAATACGCTCTTGAAGTTTTCCCATTTCGCTTGCCAAAGTCGGTTGGTAACCAACGGCACTTGGAATTCGTCCTAGAAGCGCTGACATCTCTGAACCTGATTGAGAAAATCTAAAAATGTTATCGATAAACATCAAAACATCTAGTCCTAGCTCATCACGGAAATACTCAGCCATTGTAAGACCAGTCAAAGCAATACGGTTTCTTGCTCCCGGTGGTTCGTTCATTTGACCATAGGTCAAGGCAACTTTATCCAAAACGCCCGATTCCTTCATTTCGTTATAAAGGTCGTTTCCCTCTCTTGTTCGTTCGCCAACGCCCGCAAATACAGAGTAACCGCTGTGTTTGAAAGCAACATTGTGGATTAGCTCCATAATAATAACGGTTTTACCAACACCGGCACCACCAAATAGACCAACTTTTCCACCTTTTGCATAAGGGGCTAGTAAATCTACGACTTTAATACCGGTTTCGAAAATTTCACTTTTTGTGCTTTGATTTTCAAAACTTGGTGGATCTCTGTGGATTGACCAGCGAGTTTCGAAATTTTCTTCTTCGCCCTCATCAATCAAATCGCCTGTAACATTAAAAATTCTACCTAAAACTTTTTCGCCAACCGGAACACTAATAGGCGCACCAAGTGCCACGGCCTCCAAACCACGGCGCAAACCATCACTCATATCCATAGCGATTGTTCTTACGCGGTTATCACCTAAGTGAGCTGCAACTTCTAAAATTAATCTTTTTGATTCGCCTTCGACATCGTATTTGACTTCGATAGCTTCGTTAATTTTAGGTAAGTAGTCATTGAAATCAACATCAACGACAGGACCCATTACCTGAGAAATTATTCCCTTCATTAATTCTCCTTTCATTTATTATTTCATTGATTCTACGCCACTGATAATCTCTATCAGCTCAGTAGTAATAGAACTTTGTCTAGCTTTATTATATGCCAAATTTAGCTGAGCGACACGCTCTTTTGCGTTATTTGTCGCGTTTTCCATAGCATTCATTCTAGAACAATGTTCTGCTGCAAGTGAATCTATCAGAGCATAATACATACTATAACTCAAATAGCTTTGCACCAAATTCATCATCAAAATTTCTTCATCTTCTGGATACTGAACTTCTACTTCCATTACAGAACCAGTTTTAAAAGCACTCTCATCGATTTCTGGCTGTCCGATAGGCACAAGGGTAGAAACTCTCATTTCTTGCGAAATCATATTCAAATATCCATTGTGGATAAGAACGATTTTATCAGTTTTGCCCTCTCTAAAATCAGCAACCGCAGCATTTACGATATCATTAGCCTTCTCAGGATTTGGCGATGAGCTTACGCCAACATATCTTTCTAAAAGCTCGACACCTTGGAAGTTAAAATACTCAATGCCTTTTTTGCCCACAGCTCTTAGGCGAACTTTTACATTTTTCGCTTTATACTCTTCGATTAGGGCTTTTACTTGTTTAATGGTATTGATATTAAAACCACCGCAAAGTCCCTTATCTGCTGTGATAAAAAGCAAATCAACAACTTTGACTTCTCTGCTTGTGTTAAAAATTTTTAGCTTATCATCATCGCCCACGCTAGCGGCTACATAGTCTTTGATTCGTGCTGAAATTTCGCCAAGAACATCGTTGATCTTCACAGCATAAGCACGAGAGCGCATAGCAGCTTCTTTGGTATTTTTAAGCTTTACATTAGAAACAAGCTTCATAGCTTTTGTTGTTTTTTCTGTATTTTTTACGCTTTTTATCTTTAACTTAATATCTTTTAAATTTGCCATTTTTTAGCCTTATTATGCCGAAAATGTCGCTTTAAAGTCATTTAATGCTTTTGCTAAATTCTCTTCTAAATCTTTTTCCAAAGTCTTTTTGGTTCTGATTTGCTCGAAAATTTCAGGGTATTTAGCCTCGATAAATGGATAAAGCTCAGCTTCAAATTTGCCGATTGCGCTTGGTGCGACATCATCTAAATATCCCTTGCTACCTGCAAAAATAATGACGATTTGATTTTCAACTGGAAGTGGGCTATAAGGTGGTTGTTTTAAGATTTCCACCATTCTTTGACCGCGGTCTAGTTGTTTTCTACTGCTTTCGTCCAAATCACTTGCAAATTGTGCAAATGCTTGAAGTTCGCGGTATTGAGCAAGATCTAGGCGAAGTGTGCCTGAAACTTTTTTAATCGCTTTGATTTGCGCTGAACCACCAACACGGCTAACTGAGAGACCGACATTGATCGCAGGGCGGATACCTGAGTTAAATAGACCTGATTCAAGGAAAATTTGTCCGTCAGTAATCGAAATAACATTTGTGGGGATATATGCTGAAACATCGCCCGCTTGTGTTTCGATAATAGGAAGCGCTGTTAAGCTACCAGCACCTAGCGCGTCACTTAGCTTACTAGCTCTTTCAAGTAAGCGAGAGTGTAGATAGAAAACATCGCCCGGATAAGCCTCGCGACCTGGTGGTCTTCTTAAAATCAATGACATTTCACGGTAAGCAACAGCGTGTTTGCTTAAATCATCATAAATAATCAAAGCATGGCGTGAGTTATCTCTGAAATACTCGCCCATTGTGCAGCCTGAATATGGGGCTAGGTATTGAAGCGCAGCGGCCTCGCTAGCACCAGCTGAAACTACGATAGTGTATTCCATAGCGCCGTATTCTTCTAGTTTTTTAACAACTTGCGCTACGGTTGATTGTTTTTGACCGATAGCGACATAGATACAAACGACATCTTGACCTTTTTGGTTGATGATAGTATCAACTGCAACGGTTGTTTTACCTGTTTGTCTATCGCCGATGATTAGCTCTCTTTGACCTCTACCGATTGGAACAAGGGCGTCGATCGCTTTAAGACCTGTTTGAAGTGGCTCATGAACTGATTTTCTAGCCATAATACCTTTTGCTTTTTCTTCAACGAATCTTGTTGTATTCGTATCGATTGGACCTTTGCCGTCGATTGGCTCACCAAGGGCATTTACAACGCGTCCGATTAGCGCGTCGCCTACTGGAACACGCAAAAGTTTGCCAAGTCTTTTTGCGCTACTTCCTTCATTGATACCGCTTGTATCGCCCAAAATAACGACACCGACACTGCTTTCTTCCAAATTCAGCGCAATACCGCGAGAGCCGTTTTCGAACTCAACCATTTCATTAGCCATAACATTTTTTAGGCCATAAACATTAGCAACGCCATCTGCGACAGATACGACTTTACCTGTCTCTTCGACATCAACGCTAAGATCAAAGCTTTCAATTCGCTCTTTAATTATGCTACTAATTTCGTCTGCTTTAATTTTCGCACCCACACTTTACTCCTTATTAAATTGCTTTTAGAATATATTCACTCATTTTTTGTTTCAATCTATCGATTGAAAAACTAATCTCAAATCCCAAATCCTCGACCTCGATTTTGATACCCTCGTAGTCGCATTTGACTAATTCGAGTAAAATCTCGGCGTTAAATTTCTTTGAAATTTTGCCTTGCAAATCTTTGATTTTATCCTCGCTAATATCTTGATTTGAGTAAATTTTGCCGTGGAATTTGTTATCCATAGCAGAGATATTTTTACGCAAATCATCTGTGATTTGAGGAATCAAACCAATTCTTCTGTTTTTGGCAAGAAATTTGATGAAATTTACGATTTTATCGCTTGGATCTTTGATAAAAGAAAGTATTAAATTCACTTTATCAGCGTCTTTGATTGTTGGAGATTTTATAATATCGCCAAATTTTGAAACCTTAAACGCAGATGAGATAGTCTCCAATGTGCCTAAAACAGCGCCTAATTCGTCTTTTTTATAAGTTTTAATCAGTGCGCTTACATATTTTTTCGCCGTATTATCTATCATCACACAGCCTTTTTCTCAATGATATCAAGAAGCTTGTCTTGCTTGAATTCCATAGTATCTTTTGCAAAAACCTCATCTAAGATTTCATTTACGACCTCTTTTTCGATACGGCGTGTTTCGAAATCTTTTTGCTCAGCGAAAGATTTGTTTAAATTTTTAATCTCTTGCTCGCTCATCGCTTTTACTTTATCAGCTGCAAACACAGCCTCTTTTTTAGCAGTTTCGATCAAAGATGCACCTTGGGCTTTTGCCTCTTCTAAATCTTTTTTTGCTTGTTCTTTTTTCTCATTTGATTCTTTTAAAATTCTTTGATTTGTTTCAAGGCGTTTAGCGATACTATCGATTCTGGCTTTGAAAGCATCTTTTGCAGGGCCTTTTAGAAGGTAATATAAAATGCCGAAAAACAATACGAAATTTATCGTTCTCCATACTATATCGTAGTCTTTGGGGCCGTCATGTCCGCTAGCTAGCGAGATAAGTGGCAAAATAAGGAAAATTAGATATTTTTTCACGCCGACTCCTTAAATTTTTGAAAGTGCAGATTTGATTTCGTCTTTGAAATCAGGGATTTTCGCACTCAAATCACTTTTTAAGCTTGCTTTTTGCTCGTTTAAGCTTTCGCTAAATTTCGCAAAATCGGCCTCTAATTTAGCTTTTTGCTCAGCAATTTCTTTGCTAGCAACCTCTTTTGCGCTATCTACCGCTTCTTGCTTAATTTTACTTGCCTCGACCCTCGCAGCGTCAAGAACCTTTGCTATCTCTGCTTTGTTGGAATCGACATCTTGTGCGTTTTTTCTAGCATTTTCCTCATCTTCTCTAATCGCTTTTTCGCGCGCTTCCATGTGCGCAAGAAGCGGTTTGTAAAGCTTGGTATTTAAAAATGCTATTAAAGCCAAAAACACAATGATTGTCGTCAGCATTGCAGATACACTAATTTCTAGCATTACACCTCCTTGGCTAAATTTTATATAAACTTGGGATATTACAATAATTAAGATTAAAATTTAATATAATTTTAACCTATTTGTTTCATAAAGTCTGAAATTTGTGAAATTTCACTAAATTCTATGAGAATTTTCTTATCTTTCACGCTGATTTTTCCAAATTTGTTTAATTTTTCTTTCAGCTTCATAAGTTCCGGCTTAAAGGTTTGAAATTCTTTATGGTTATTTGCAGTTTTGACATTTTCTTTGCTTTTTAGCTTTTTAATCAAATCCTCAGTCTCTCTGACGCTGAGTTTTTGCCCAGTGATTGTATTTAAAACCAAAATTTGCTCATCTTCGCTAAGACCTACGATGACCTTAGCATGGCCTTGACTGATTTTTTCCGTGCGCAAAGCATCTTGGAGCGGGGCTGATAAATTTAGCAAACGCATAGTGTTAGTAATTTGCGTGCGGGATTTTTTGATGATATCGGCTAACTCTTCTTGTGTGATTTTATACTCTTCGATTAGTTCGCGGTATGATTTGGCTAGCTCGATTGGGTTTAAATTCTCCCTTTGGATATTTTCGATTAGGGCTAGTTCGCGCATGTTTTGCGAACCAAGGTCCGCTACGACGGCTTTGATTTTGCTAAGACCTGCTAGCTTGGTTGCTCTTAGTCTTCTCTCGCCGGCGATTAGGACATAGGCGCCATTTTTTTCGATGACTACGATTGGCTGGATAAGGCCGTGTCTAAGGATACTCTCGCTTAGTTCGCAAAGTGCTTCTTCGTTGAAATTTAGCCTTGGTTGATATGGATTTGGCGAAATTTTATCCACATCAATTTCGATGACTAAATTTTCAGATTGTCCATCTTCTAGCTCTTTTGTGTATGCTTTTTCGACATCTTCTAAAATACTGCCTAAACCCCGTCCTAGCACACTTTTTTTGACCTTACTCATCTTTTCTCCATTACTGCTTTTGCTAAATCCTGATACGCTAGCGAACCAGCCGATTTTTTATCATATAAAATTACCGGTTTGCCAAAGCTTGGGCTTTCGGCGAGTTTTACATTGCGTGGGATTACGACAAGGTTTTTGTCCTTGCCGATGTAAAATAGCTTTTCGCCAAAATACTCTTGCAAATTCGCCACGGTTTCCTTGGCAAGGTTGTTTTGCGCAGAATACATTGTCGGCAAAAAGCCTCTGATTTGCAAATTTTTATTTATGGTTTGTTTGACGATTTTTATGGTATTTAGCACGAGTGCGACACCCTCTAATGCGTAAAATTCGCACTGAATCGGGATTATCACGCTATTGCTAGCTGCTAGGGCATTTACCGTGATACTGCCAAGCGTAGGCGGTGAATCAATAATGATATAATCATATATATCTTTTATCTCTTCGATTTTGTTTTTTAGGATTAGTTTGAAATCAGCCTCGTCAGCACTTTCGCGCTCGATACCCACCAAACCGATATTTGAAGGGGCTAGATCCATATACTCCATTTGTGTTTTTTGTATGACCTCGGAGAGTTTTTTGCGACCAGTTAAGACATGGTAGATATTAAACTCAAAATCGCTTCTGTTAAACCCAAGCCCAGTCGTGGCGTTTGCCTGAGGATCGACATCGATTAGAAGCACTCGCTTTTTTTTCATCGCAAGCGACGCGCTTAAATTTATCGCTGTGGTTGTCTTGCCTACACCGCCTTTTTGGTTTGCAATCGTTATTATCTCGCTCATCTTAAACTATAAATCCTCTTTTTGTTTATTATTATCGCCCCGTCGTCGCAAAGCCTCGCTTGCGAGAGTGGGACCTTTTCGCCCTCGATATGAGCGCAAAAATTTTGAGACAGGCGAAATTGTAACGAAAATTTACTAAAAATTTGCTTCCACGAGATTTTATTTTTGTATAAATTTAAAAACCCCTCCACAGCGTCTTTTGGAGTGATTTTTATGTCTAAAATATCCGCAAATTCGGGCGCGCTAACTAGGTTTATACCTATGCCACAAACTAGGATATTTTTTATTTTATTTGTCAAAATTCCGCCGATTTTGCGATCATTTATGTAAAAATCATTTGGCCATTTAAGCCAAATTTCAGAACCGCGCGAAGCGAGAAATTCTCTCATTATCATCGCAAAATAAATACTGCTCGATTGCAGCGGCACACCCTGGGGCAAATCGCCAATCTCCACGCAAAACGAAAACGCCAAATTTCCGCTTGCACTCTCCCAGCCATTTCCGCGCGAGCCTACACCGCTACTTTGCGCCTGCGCCACTAAACAAAAGGGCGCAGGGACGCTTCCGTTTTTCAATCTTTCGATTAATTCGCTTTGCGTCGAGGGCAAAATCCCAGCAAATTCTATCTGCATAAAAACTCGCCTACGCCCAGTCGTTTGCCATTTATAAAATCGCTCGCACTTATAGGCTTTTTGCTTGGTTCTTGCAAGGCTGTGATTTTAATCGCTCCCCTTTTGCAAGAAAGGCAAAAACCGTCTTTTTGGATACTTAAAATTTGCCCAAATTTATCAAATTCTTTGTCTTTGAAATCCTGCGCTAACTCTAAATTTAAAATTTTAAGCCCCGAGGCAGTGTAAATTCCAGGCCACGGAGTTAGAGCGCGAAATTTATTATAAATCTCGCTTGCACTCTCACTAAAATCCACAAGGCCGTCTGATTTAAGGATTTTTTTGCAATGCGAAGCAAGGGCGGAATTTTGTTTAATCGGCGAAATTTGGGCGAAATTTTGCAAAACTTTGACAATGAGCTCACCTGCTAGCTCGCCAAGCTCACTAAAAAGCTCATTTGCCATTTTATTCTCACACGAAGTATAAGCAAAATCCAGCATGTCGCCAGTGTCTAGCCCCTCGTCCATGAGCATTGCCGTTACGCCAGTTTGCGCTTCACCCGCTAAAATCGCGCTTTGGATAGGGCTAGCGCCACGGAATTTTGGCAAAATAGAAGCGTGCAAATTTATACACGGCGCAATCTCTAAAATCCCTTTTGGCAAAATTTGACCATAAGCTGCCACGACGATAAATTCAGGCGCAAGCTCCCTGATAATGTGCTCATTATCACCCTCGCGCAATCTATTTGGCTGAAAAATCGGCACGCTTTTTAAATTTTCCTGCGCCCAGATTTTCACGCTTGGCGGGGTTAAAATTTGTTTTCTACCCACAGGGCGATCTGGCTGACAAAATATCCCCACAATCTCAAATTTAGCCGCCAATGCCCTTAAAATCGTCGTCGCATACTCTGGCGTGCCCATAAAAACTATTTTCATTTTTCCTCTTTTTTCACAAGTTTAAATAGCTCAAATTTTAGTTCGTTTATACCTGCGCCCGCAACGCTCGAAATCCCCATAACAAAGGCTGGTTTGCTCTCATCGAGTTTGCCAAACATTTCGTAATCTTGCCTTTTTTCATATCCAAATTCGCGCAAAAATTCATCGCATTTTTCATCAAAATTTTCGCATGCGTCAAATTTCGTAAGCGCAATCGCAAAGGCGCGCTTTGCAAGATCTGGCGAGAATTTTTCAAGCTCGGCGCGAAGTGCGCGGTATTGCTCGCTAAGGCTTCGATAATTTGCAAGATCAAGCATAAAAAGCAAAATTTTAGTGCGCTCAATATGGCGCAAAAATTTTAGCCCAAGCCCCTTGCCGTCGCTTGCCCCCTCGATGATACCAGGGATATCAGCGATGACGAAATTGCTAAACTCATCTACGCTAACCATGCCAAGCTTTGGCGTGATTGTGGTAAATTCGTAGTTTGCGATTTCTGGTTTGGCGTTTGAAACGACAGAGATTAGCGTGGATTTACCGACATTTGGGAAGCCTACGAGTCCGACATCTGCGATGAGTTTTAGCTCTAATCGCACATTTTTAGCCTCGCCAGGAAGCCCTGGTTGAGCGTATTCTGGGCGCTGATTTACGGAGTTTTTGAAATGCACATTTCCAAGGCCCCCTTTGCCGCCCTTTAAAAACAGCTCCGTTTGCCCATCAATCGTCAAATCAAGCAAAAGCTCGCCACTATCATCGTCATACACCGCCGTTCCGGGTGGCACTATGAGATATAGATCCTCGCCACTTTTGCCGGTTTTTTTGCGACCCTCGCCGGGCGCGCCATTTTGGGCTTTGAAAGCGCGTTTGCCTTTGTAAAATGAGAGAGTGTGAGAGTTTTTATCTACTTTAAAAAATACATCGCCACCTGCTCCGCCGTCTCCGCCGTCAGGTCCGCCTAAAATGACAAATTTTTCGCGTCTGAAACTTACGCACCCTGCTCCGCCCTTGCCGGAAGTTACACTAAATTTTGCACTATCTATAAACATAACAATCCTTAAATTTAAAAACGGCAATTATAGCCAAATCGGTTAAAAATACTTTTTAAAGTGGAAATTTTAAGAAGAAAAGGGGCGAAATGCCCCTAAAATTACGCAACAGGATAAACTGATACTTGTTTGCGATTTTTGTCTTTGCGCTCGAATTTTACTACGCCGTCGATTAGAGCGAAGATTGTGTGATCGTTGCCAAGACCTACATTGCTACCTGGGTGAGTTGCAGTGCCTCTTTGGCGGATGATGATATTGCCAGCTCTAACAAACTCGCCACCGAATTTTTTCACACCTAAGCGGCGTCCGATACTATCACGGTTATTTTGGGTTGAACCTTGACCTTTTTTGTGTGCCATTAGCTATCCTTTATGCGTTGATTGCGACAACTTTGACGCGAGTGTATTGGCGTCTGAAACCGCGTTTTAATTTTGAGTCTTTTCTTCTGCGTTTTTTGTAGATTACGACTTTTTTGTCTTTACCCTCTGTAACGACCTCTAAAACCACCTTTGCACCCTTAACAAATGGCGCACCTACCTTTAACTCGCCGTCATTTAGCGCTAAAACTTCGCTAAGTTCGACTTTACTTTTTGGCTCTGCTGCAAAATGATCTAGATTTAGGTAGTTTCCCTCTTCTACTCTATATTGCTTGCCGCCGTGTTTGATGATTGCATACATCAAAGCTCCTTAAAAATTTGGTAGCCAAAAGGGCATTTGCATTGCAAAATTTAATAGCCCGATTTGGTAATAAACTTGGGATTTTATCTTAAATTTCATAAATTCCTACTGAAACGCATAATAAAATTTAAGATATTTGCAGTTTTAATTTTAAACTAAACATAAATGTGATACTATCAGCCTGAATTTATTTTAGGAGAATTTAGATGAAAAAATTAGCTGCGATAATCCTTTTATCCGCTATTTTCACAGGCTGTTCTAACTGGAATATAGCCAACCAACCAACCGGCGCACGCACTCAAAGCGCTTCTCAAACCACTGCCCCAGCAAATGAGCCGAGCATAAGTGGCGTAACAGACAAAGTCCAAGAGGTCTCAAACGATACCGTAGAAATGGTCGAAGAGAACCTACCAGATCCAGGCGCAGTCGATGCCGTAGTCGATAAAAGCGATGCTTTTCATATCAACCAAGTAATTTCAGCGTGGAATAAACAGCCAGATTCTATCCGCACTACCGCAAACAACGGCAATATCTACACTTGGAAAAACTACAAACCAGGTTGCGATGTCTCTTTGACTAGCGATTCTGAGGGTTATGTCCCTAAATCTGCGATCTCATCAGCAATCTCAAAATGCTTATAATCCACCTTCCTTGCCAAATTTGGCAAGGAATTTTTAAAATTTAATCTTTTGTCATATAATCGCCACAATTTTTGTAATCAAAGGATTTATAATGAATAAAATTTTACTCTCCACAGCGCTTTTCGGCGTATTTTGCGCGAATTTGCACGCTAGTAATTTCATCGAAATTTATCAGGGCCTAACCTGCGAGTGCTGCCACAAATGGTCGGCTTATCTGCGCGAAAATGGCTTTGAGACCAAACATATCTACCTAGACGATGAAGCTTTTATCCAAAAAAAATACGACGAAAAAGTCCCATTGGAGCTTGCTAGCTGCCACACTGCGCTGATTGATGGCTATGTCGTCGAAGGCCATGTCCCAGCAGGCGAAATCCGCATAATCCTAAATCAAAAACCAAGCGATATTATCGGTATCGCAGTTCCTGCCATGCCATTAGAAAGCCCTGGTATGGAAGTGGGCGCCGAGCCTGAGATTTACGATGTCATCGCAATCAAAAAAGACGGCACCACAAAGGTCATCGCCACATACAAAGGCAAGGAAAAAATCAAATAAAATTTGGCGAAATTTAAGGCAAAAATTTACTCAATCTATCTTTGCAAAGAAATGCGAAGCATTTCCGTAAAAATAAAACTAGCTAAATTTAAAAAGCAACGCTTTTTAAATTTAGCCACTTCTAGCGTTTTACAGGGGTGGGGGTTGGTAAGGGGGAGGGTAGCGTCTCGCAAAAAGCGCGCCCTCCCCCTTACAAGAAATTTCACGGCGCAGGTTAAATTCAAAAAATCGTTCAATGCAAAATTTAGGTTGAATTTTACTCTGAATTTTACTGGATTGCTTCGAAAACTTCGTTTTCTCGCAATGACAGCAAATTTAGCGCAAGGAATTTCAAAGTCGTAGATTGCCACGCCGTGCAAAAAGCGTCTTGACGCTTTTTTTGGCTCGCAATGACAAATTAAAGGTGCAGAAATTTCTTAAATTGCCACGCGCGCGGTGCGCACTCGCAATGACAAATCAAACAAATTCGAGGCAGTGTTTGCGAAAATATAAAATTTAGCAAAATTTGGCGAACGCAAATTCGCCAAATTTCAAGGTTACAAGAAGTTTTAGTTAAATTTGTAGTTGTATCCAGCGTATCCACCAAATGTAGATTTGTCGAAATCTGGCCAATCATTAGTGCCGTTGTGCCATGATTTATCAGCCTTGATACCTGCTTCGAACTGACCAATCTCGCTATCTATGATAAGTCCCACATGGCCGCCGATGATGAAGCCTTTTTGAGTTTGGCTATCGCTAAACTCGCCATCGCTTAGGCTGACTTTTAGCAGCGAAAGACCCATATATGGGCCAACGGCTAGTTTTAGGTTTGAGCTAAGCGCTGGTGTATAGTCCGCGCCTACTAATAACTCGTGTCCGCTAAGCTCGCCTTTGGCTAGAAGGGTGTTATCCATATAGACTTCCTCTGAATATTTTGTGTTGTAGTTGTATTGTGAATAAGCTCTAAAATCGCCGAAATCATAACCACCCTTGACGCTGATGACGCCTTGTTTGACGCTATCTAGTGAGCCTACGCCAGAAACATCTACATCGCCAGCGAAGTTGTATCCGCCACCAATACCGATAAATGCGCCCTCGTCTGCGAAGCTGCAAGCGCAAGCCAAAGAAGTTGCTAAGAAAATTTTAGCCAAATTTGATTTCATAAAAATCCTTTCGAAAAAATTTTATCCAAATTTCAAACTCAGATAAATTTCGTCATTATACCCCCCCCCCCCCCTTAAAAAAATCTTAAAGTATGCTAAAATGGGGGCTTTGAAAGGAATTTCATAAAAATTTTAGAAAATTTGTGGAAGTAAAATTTGGATGGGCTAATAGGGGTCGAACCTATATTCACGAATCCAGAGTTCGTTGTCCTGCCATTAGACGATAGCCCAAGGGGAATTATAAATTTTGTTTGATTAAACTCACTGCCGCGTAAGCGTTTTCGCAGACAAACTCGCAGTGCTTTCTAAGCTGCGCCTCATCGCCATACCCACACATTACACCCACACTACGCGCTCCGGCGTTGCTTGCAGCTAGTGCGTCTAGCTTCGTATCGCCCACCATAAAAACGCTTTTATCCACAGGCAAGCCTAATCCCTTCATCGCATTTATGATAGGTTCCGCATGCGGTTTGACATGCTCTACATCTTCTCTGCCGATTATCACGCTAAAAAACTCGCCAACGCCAAGTTTGTCTAGCAAGAGTTTAGAGAATTTCGATGTTTTTGTGGTAACCACGCCTAAATTTGCAAATTTAGCACCAAATTCCACAGCTTCGTAAGCACTCTGCAAAAGTGTGGTTTGATCTAGATAAATTTTGACATATTTTTCTTTATAGAGCCTTACATATTCGCTCGTATCGCCCACTACGCCAAGTCCAGCGAAAATTTCATCTAGCGGATAGCCGATTAGTTTTTTGATCGCTTCATCATCTGGGCAAGCCTCACCCATTTTAGAAAAAGCATAAGCAAAACCCTCCAAAATCGCAGAGGTCGAATCTATCAAAGTCCCGTCTAAATCAAATAAAATTGTAGTGTTAAATTTCTGCATTTTTGTAATAAAAAAAGCGGAGCCTAAGCCCCGCTTAAAATTTTTAGAAAGATTATTTTCTAAATTTAGCATCAACGCGTCTGTTTTGAGCGCGGCCTTCTTTTGTAGCGTTTGTAGCGATTGGTTGAGACTCGCCATAGCCTACGCTAGAAATTCTAGCAGCATCAACGCCGAAGTTTTGCAATGCGCCAGCAACAGCAGCTGCTCTTCTCTCAGATAGTTTTTGATTGTAAGCATCTGAACCAGTGCTATCTGTGTGGCCTTCTAGGATTACGCTGTAATCTGAGTGCTCATTTAGGTAGTCGCTTACATTTTTGATTTCACTCATGTATTCATCTGAAATTTTTGAGCTATCAGTAGCGAAATTTACGCCTAGGTTTAGTCTGATTACTTTTTCGCAGCCGTATTCATCTACAACTACACCAGCAGCTGTGCCTGGGCATCTGTCCATATCATCGCATACGCCGTCATTGTCTGAATCTACGCAGCCAGTTGCAGCGTCTGCAAATCTTTTACCGAAATCAACAGCGAAGCCAAGTGTGTAGAATAGAACATGGTTGCCGTCTTCGAATCTGATAGCGTCTCTTGCTTCAAGTTTTGTAGCGAAGTTTCTTGTGATGTAGTATTTCATACCTAGACCATATTGCCAGAAACCGCTGTCTTGGTCGCCGTCATTATATACATCTTTGCTATAATCCATATAACCAACACCAGTTAAGCCATATAGTTTGAAGTTGTCAGTGAAATTTACTAAATCTTTTACCAAATTGATGTGGTAGTATTTAGCGTTTGGCTCTTTGCCACCATTTCTGTGAGCAAGGTCCTCTAAACCGATATCGCGAGAATAGTCAAAACCTAACTCGATTTGATCGATAAATGAATCTTGAAGGTTTTTAGCTAGGCGAAGACCTGCCATGAAATTTGAATCCAAATCCATGTTACCTTCGTGAGTCATGCCACCGATTGTAGGAGTAATCTCCCAGTGATAATCCGCATCTGTTGCAAGTAGTGCACTTGATGCACACAAGCTTAGTGCAAGTAAAACTTTTTTCATTAAACATCCTTTCGAAATGAATTTAAAACTTTTAATTATAGTAAATCTTTTTTTAAAATTTTTTAAAATTTTCCAATTAAGTTTAAAAAAACCTTGAAAAATAACAACCAAAACCCTATTATCTTTTTGAGAATTGTGGGCTTCTGCGCGCTTTTCTGCGACCAAATTTCTTTCTTTCTACCGAGCGAGAATCGCGAGTTAAAAGACCTTTTGGTTTTAGAGCTGCTCTGAAATCCTTATCCATAGCTGCTAGTGCGCGTGAAATACCGTGGCGCAATGCCTCTGCCTGAGCTGAATAGCCACCGCCTAGTGTTTGAGCAGTGATATCCATAGATGTCTCTTGTTTGGTAACTAAAAGCGGTTGAATAACCTTTAATTTAATAGCTTCGTGACCGCCAAGCCAAGTATTTAGGTCCATACCATTTACAACCATTTTACCGCTACCTGGTTTTAACCATACCTTAGCTACGGCTGTTTTTCTTTTGCCTGTTGCGTAAATTGTTGCCATAATTATTTTCCTTTACTTGTTGTTTGCGCTGTATGTGGGTGCTCGCTACCCTCATAAACGAAAAGCTTTTTAATCATTGCTTTACCTAGTTTTGTTTTAGGAAGCATACCGCGAACTGCAAGTTTGTATAATTTAGCAGGATTGTTTTTCAACATATCCTCAAATTTAACGCTTTTTAGACTTCCAAAATACCCTGAATAGCTGTGATATAGCTTATCCTCGCCTTTGTTTGCACCTGTAAAAACTGCTTTTGAAGCATTTACGATAATGACATAATCGCCACAATCAACATTTGGTGTGTAGCATGGTTTGTGTTTGCCGCGCAATAAAACTGCGACTTCGGTTAGCATTCTACCGAATCTTTTGTTGGTTGCATCAATAACAACCCAGTCGCGTTTGACTTCGCTAGGCTTTGTAATTTCTGTCATGATTTCCGCCTTCTTAAAAATTTTGAAAAATGGGATTTTACAGAAATAACCTTATAAAAAACTGAATTTAAGTAAAATTTAAAGAATTTAAGTTTTTTAGGGCAAAATTTGGCGTAATTTTGATACCTTAAATACATTTTCTTTAAAATTTTTTTAAAAAATAATTAAAGTATTCTTTTTTATTTATTATTTATTTATTTTTGTATAGACTTTCGATTTGAGAATTATCAAAAGATAATCTAAATTTATCTTGCAAAGGAGATCTAACGATGCATACCTTGCTGGCCTTTTTACCTATTGTCGTCATTTTGGTTATGATGATAGGGTTTAAACTTAGTTCTAAGCTCTCGCTTAGTGTTGCCATGTTTTTAGCGATTGGTATAGCTCTGTCTGCGTTTAGTGTAAATGCCGATGGCACCAGCGTTTTGGCGTATGTGCTTTTGGGCTTTATGAAGGCGTTTGATATCTTAGTCATCATTTTTGGTGCTATTTTGATCTTAAACACCATGAAATACTCAGGCGCTATGAACTCAATCAACAACGGCTTTACCAAAATTTCAACCGACCGCCGTGTTCAAGTATTGATTATCGGTTGGGCGTTTGGTGCATTTATTGAGGGTGCGGCTGGTTTTGGAACACCTGCTGCTTTGGCTGCTCCACTTCTTGTTGGTCTTGGTTTCCCAGCTCTTAGTGCAGCTCTTGCATGTCTTGTGCTAAACAGCTCACCTGTTAGCTACGGTGCGGTTGGAACTCCAACATTTGGTGTTAAAACTACCGTTCAAAGTCTTGTAGAAGGAAGCGGTGGAAATATAGAACCGTATATAACTACCGTTAGCACAAATACTGCTATCATCCACTCAGTAGGCGCTATTTTTATTCCTTTTATCGTTGTTATGATAATGGTAAAACTATTCGGTAAAAACAGAAGCTTCAAAGACGCTCTTCCTGCATTGCCGTTTGCTATGCTTGCCTCAGTTAGCTTCATCGTTCCTTATTTGATAGGCGCAAAATTCTTGGGTATTGAGTTACCATCACTTCTTGCTGGTCTTATATCTCTTGGTATCCTTATCGCATCTGCAAAAGCTGGATTTATGACTCCAAAAGAGAACTGGGATTTCGTTCCTCGCGCACAATGGCAAGAATTTTGGATAGGTTCAACTCAGGCTTCTGAAAATGCACCTAAACAAGAAGAGAGTAGCAAAAAAGAGATGCCATTGTTTATGGCTTGGTTACCATACATCCTTATTTCATTTATACTAGTTGTTACTCGTATTCCTGCAATCGGATTAAAACCAATTCTACAAAGCTGGAAAATAAATCTATTTACTGCTCCTGATAACTTGATGTTTGGTGTCCCTGGCACTGCATATAGCTTCAACTACGGCTATTTACCAGGTATTATTCCATTTATTTTGGTTGCTATCCTTACTATATTCTTGCACAGAATGAGTGGCAATGATGTAAAAGAGGCTTGGAGCAAAACTTTCAAACAAGTTGCAGCAGCGGCAATTCCACTAGCAGCTGGTTTGGCTTTGGTTCAAATCATGTTAAATGTCGGCACAACAGTTGATGGAACTAACTACTCTATGATTAAACTTATGGCGAAATTCTTTGCTGATATTTCAGGTCAAGCTTATGTTGCTGTTGCGCCACTAGTTGGTATTCTTGGAGCATTTTTCTCTGGTTCAAACACAGTATCAAATATGCTCTTCTCAGGTCTTCAATACGAAACAGCTACGCTTGTTGGCTTAAAAACCGAAGTTATTGTTGCACTCCAAAATGTTGGTGGTGCTATCGGTAACATGGTTTGTATCAACAATATCGTTGCTGTTTGCGCAACCGTGGGCTTGCTAGGTAAGGGTGAGGCTAGATGTCTTACTTACAATATAGCCCCAGCAGTATTTTATGCAATAATAGCCGTTATAATCGGTGTGATATTGCTATAAATTTTATGAGTGAAATTCTATCTTTGCGGATAGAATTTCACTATTTTTTTATCTTATTTTTGCACTTAAATTTTAGAATTTTCAAATTTTTCTTTTTTTAAACTTAAAAAATGTTGTAATAAAAAAATTACATTTCATTTTAATTATAATTTAATGTTATTTTAATCCAAATTTAATACAAAATATTCCAAAAGCGTGATAAAATAACTAGTTTAAATTTAAATTTATTCGAGAAAGGAGAATAAAGGTGAATAAAGTTTATTTTTTTGCAACCTGTCTTGGCAACGCGGTTTTTACCGATACTGCTTTAAATGCAGTTAAGCTTTTAAGAAGAGAGGGTGTAGAGGTTATTTTCAAAAAAGATCAAACTTGCTGTGGCCAACCAAGCTACAATACAGGTTATTTCGAAGACACTAAAAAAATAGCCCTACACAATATCAATCTTTTTAGCGAAAATTATCCTGTTATCGTTCCATCTGGTTCGTGTGCTGGTATGATGAAGCACGATTATGTCGAGCTTTTCAAAGGCACAGAATACGAAGGAAAAGTCAAAGAATTTAGTTCTAGGGTTTATGATTTGTGCGAGTATTTGGACAAGGTTTTGCATGTCAAATACGAAGACAAAGGCGAAAAAGTAAAAATCACTTGGCACTCGAACTGCCACGCTTTACGCGTCCAAAAATCAATCCAAAACGCTAAAAATTTACTAGCCCAATTCAAAAATGTAGAATTGATCGAGCTTGAAAGAGAAGAGGAGTGTTGCGGATTTGGCGGAACTTTCGCTGTAAAAGAGCCTGAAATTTCTAACGCTATGGTTCAACAAAAGATTAAATTCATAGAAGAAAGCGGAGCTGATTATATCGTTTCAGGTGATGGCGGCTGTTTGATGAATATCGCAGGAACTATGAAAAAAAATGGTTCAAGAGTAAAAGGTATTCATCTATATGATTTCATAATCAAAAGAATTGAAGGAGCAGCGCTATGATGAATCATGAAAATTTAGTAAATCAAAAGCTTGCTGACAAACAACTAAGAGCAAACCTTGACTCTGCAATGCACACTCTTCAAGGTAACAGAAACAGACTTAGCACTACAAAATTTAAAAATTTTGATGAGTTAAGAAGCAGAGCAAGAACCGTTAAAAATAACTCTCTTGCGACACTTGATGAAAGACTACTCGAATTTGAAGCAAATGCTACAAAAAACGGCATGAAAGTGCATTGGGCAGTAAATGGCGAGGAAGCAAACGAGATAATTTATCGAATTATAAAATCTCACAACGGAGATAAAGTTCTAAAACAAAAAACAATGGCTAGTGAAGAAATTCACCTAAACCACTATTTAGAAGAAAGAGGCATCAAAGCCCAAGAAACCGACCTTGGTGAGTTGATTATCCAATTAATCCAAGATCCGCCTGTTCATATCGTCGTCCCTGCGATTCACAAAAACCGCAATGAAGTCGGTAAAATTTTCCAAGAGCGCTTAGGTGCGCCATTAGAGAGCGAACCTGAAAAACTAAATGCAATCGCTAGAAACCACCTAAGAAACGAATTTAGAACGATGAAAATCGGAATTTCAGGCGCAAATTTTGGTATTAGCAAGGCAGGAGCCATTTGGTTGCTAGAAAACGAAGGTAACGGTAGAATGTGTACCACAGCCCCTGATGTGCATATCGTAATCTGCGGTATAGAAAAAGTTTTAGAGACATTTGAAGATGTAGTAAGCGCTCACTCGCCTGTTACTCCATCAGCCGTAGGTGCGCCTATTACTTGCTATAACAACATCATCACAGGCCCTAGAAAAGAAGGCGAGTTAGATGGTCCAAAAGAAGTCCATGTTGTCTTACTAGATAACGGTAGAACCGATATGCTAACAAATGAAGAATACTTCGAAGCTCTAAGATGCGTTAGATGCGGTGCTTGTATGAACTACTGCCCTGTTTATGATAAAATCGGCGGTCACACATATCATGCAGTATATCCAGGACCAATCGGCGAAGTAATCAGCCCACAACTTTTTGGTATGGAAAAAAATGCAGATATTCTTAATTTCTGCTCACTTTGTGGTAGATGTAGCGAAGTTTGCCCTGTTAAAATTCCGTTAGCAGAGACAATCAGAAAGCTAAGAAGCAATAAAGTCGGTGAAGGTAAGAAAAAAGCAAAAGGCTCTGATTTGCTAGAACACAGCAAAATCGAAGCAATGGGATTTGCTGGATTTAGAACAGTTGCTACAAATGGATTTATGTGGAGAACTGGAATTTCCATAGCTTCTAAATTCTCAAATTTCGTAGTTAAAAAGGCAGATTCAATCCCTGTGGTAAAACTATGGACAAGACATCGCTCAGCACCTGTCTTAAAAGGAAATCTACACGCAGATATCCAAAAAATCGAAGGAGTAATCTATGAGTAGCAAAGAGACAATTTTAGCTAAAATTAGGTCAAACAGAGTAGCTAAAAGAACAGAAATCGAACCACTAGATATAACTAAATTTGTCGAAAACGAAGGCGATAAATATGAAAACTTTAAGACAAATTTGACAAACAATAAAGCCGTTGTTCATGAGACAGACGAAAAAGGACTTCAAGCGCTAGTAGAAGAGATTGTCAAAACAGTCGGCGCAAAAACAGTTATGTTTGGTTCAGATTTGCCAATCAAAACAGACAAATTGCAAGCAGAAAAATTGCCGTTTGACAAACCAGTAAATGAGATAAGAGAAGCGCTTTTTGATGCGGATACTTCGATTATTCAAGCAAAACTTGGCGTTTCAAACTTTGGCGTATGCTGCGTAGTTAGCTCAAAAGCACAACCAAGACTTCTTAGCTTGCTTCCGACAAACTGCATTATTTTGCTTAGAAAAAATGCCCTTGTAGAAAGCTTAGATAAAGCCTTAGCAGAGGTTACAAAAGATGAGTTGCCTACAAATATCAACTTTATCATGGGACCATCTCGCACCGCAGATATCGAGCTTATCACAGTTCTTGGCGTGCATGGACCACGAAATGTCCATGTAGTGCTATACTAAAATTTAACTCCCATTTTGGGAGTTAAATTTATTCTTTTACCTCTTCGATTTTTACAGAATTTTCTAAAACCACGATAAATGTGCGAACACTTAAATTTGGATTATTACTTGATAGGATTAAATCTTTTTTGTATGATTTAATCTGTTTTTTGTTTTTTTCTAAAAAATATGGGGAGCTTTTGTAGTCAAAAAGCAAAACCTCATCATCTCTAACGCACATCAAATCCACCCTAGAAACTCCGCCATTTTCCCGTTTTATCGAAATTTCTTTGTAAATTTCGCACCCTGATATGTATGATAAAAACTCATCATTAGCGCACAAGCTTTCGACCTTTTGCCTAATCTCATCAAAATCGCTCGAATCCAAATATTTTGCATAGCGATTTTTTGCCAAATTTAGCGCACTCTCCAAGCTAGAAATCTCAAAATCATCGAGCATTTCAAGCGTGTAGTGCAACGCCTCGCCCTTATAAACCTTGCTAAATTCCGCCACGACAGCCCTATCGCTGGCTCTTTCATACTCTGTGATATTTTGTTTCACGACTGGTTGTAGATTTATCTTTTTTGGTTTTTGCACTAGCACTGGCGTAACGCTACTTGGTATGATGTAGCCATACTCAAAATCCTCGATTTCTAAAAATTTCTTATCCACTTTATTTGAAGTATAAGGCGTAAAATAGCTAGGATTGTTTCCATTTAAATCACCGCCTTTTTTTACGATTATCAGCGATTTTTCGGCTCTTGTAAAGCCCACATATAGCTTGTTAAAAACCTCAGCTCGCTCTAAATTTTCGCTATCTTTTTTAAATTTTGCATACTCTGCATCGTAAATTTCTCTATTTGTCATGCGGTATTTTATGCGCCACTGCCCATCGTAACCTAGCATAAATTTATCCCTCTCGCCGCCTCCTTTGCTAAGTAAATCGCACAAAATCACATGCGCAAATTCTAACCCCTTTGACTTATGCACGGTCATAATCTTGACCCCGCTAAGCTCCTTGGCATAGGCGTCGCTGTTATCATCTGCGAAAAGATACTGCGCGAAGCTATCATACTTTTGCAAAATTTCAAAAAATATGAGCAAATTTTCATCGCCAAAATTTAGCCCCAAATTTTCAGCGATTGTCTTAGCTACGCTCACAGGCTCATCACTTAGCGAAACTGGGCTAAAATCTGGCTTGTCGCTTAAATTTAAAAGCGATTTTATATTGAAAGCGTGAATTTCATCTTTGCTAATTAGATACTTCGCATACTCGCTAATCGCCTTAACTTGGGGCGTAGCAATTAGTTTTTTCGTAGCGCCAGTCGAAGATGGAATATTTTTTAGCGACAAAAGCTCTTGTATCTTTGCTACATCTTTATTCGTCCAGCACAAAATCACTATGTCGCTAGGGCTTACGCTATGCTCTTTAATCAAGCGTATAGCCTCGCTTACAGCGCCCTCGCAAACATCTTCGTATGTCTTAGCGCAAATATAGCCAAAATCGTCGTCATCTGGCATGAAAAACGATAAATTTTTATTTTCTTTTGGGAATTTTAAAATTTTATCCAAAACCTCTGCACTAAATTTGCTCTCATTAAATTTATTTGCTTCTTGCGGTTTGTAATCGTATTTTTCGCCCGTTTCTTCATTTGCCACCAAATCCCCAAAAATCGCATTTACGAATCGAACCAAAAGCTTTAAACTGCGATAATTTTTTGGCATGCTTTCCAAAACTATTTGATTATGCCTATCTTTAAGCGAATCGAAAAGCTCCTTTTTTGCCCCGCGAAATTTATAGATACTTTGCTTTTTATCGCCCACATAAAAAAGGCTTCCTAGCCCACTTTGACCGAGCCCTGCGACGATTTCATCGATCAAAGGAAGCATGATTTCATACTGCAAAACGCTGGTGTCTTGAAACTCGTCGATTAAAAGGTGTTTGATTTTCGAATCGAGCCTGAAATAGAGCAAATCATTGTGCTCTCCAATCTCGCCAGTTTTGCAAAACAGCTCATGCACGCCCACGCTAACATCAGAAAATGTCATCTTAGCGCTTTTTTTGCTAAGTTCTTTTTTGTTTTGTGAGTAGAAATTTAGAAATTTTGCCAAAGATGAAATTTGGTAATTTTCAAATTTTATCGCATATTCAAGCATTGCGCGTTTTAAATTTGCAAATTCATCATCTAAATCAGGCGAAAAAGCCTTAGCAAAAGTTCTGTAATCTAAACTTGGTCTATCAAACCACGACCTGCCACTTAATTCGCTAATATTGTTAGTTTGCAACATAAAGTTTAGTTGTTTATCGCTCGCTTTATTGCGCACTAAAATTCCGTGCATACGGGCTAAAATTTCATTGATTTCGTCTAAATTCGGGGCCTTGCTTTCGCTAATGTCTGCGCTTATTCCATTTTTCCACAGCTCGCTAATGCCCTCAAAAAACGCTTGTTTGTTTAAATTTGTATCGTTTATGTATTCATACATTTTGCCCGATAATTCATCGTTTTTGAAAGCTTCTTTGATAAAGGCGTCATTTTGGGCTTTTAGTATATTATCGTCGTTTTGAAAATTTGGATTAATCCCCGCATTTAGGGCAAACGCGCGCAGTATTTTGCCAAAAAACGCATCAAAGGTCGAAATATTCAAAGCGCAATCCATAAATTTCGCCAAATGCTCATCTCTAAGGCGCAAAATTTCCTCTTTTTCCTTACTCAAAAGCCCACAAAGTGCGTCAAGCTCAGCCTCTTTTTGTGGAGTGTGAAGCAGTGAAAATGTATCGATTATGCGCACCTTCATCTCAGCGGCCGCTTTTTTAGTAAAGGTCAAGGCCAAAATTTCATTTATATTCTCGCCCAAAAGCACGAGCCCTACGAACCTAACCGCCAAAGAAAATGTCTTTCCGCTACCCGCACTAGCTTCAAGCGCTAGATATCTTGCGTCCTTGCCTTCATTTGTCTTCATCTTAATCATTGATTTCGCCTTTACAAATTATCTTATACGCGCAATATTTGCATGCACCGCTTTTGCTCGCGCGCTCAAAGCTGATTTTGCTTTCGCAAAGCGCTCTGATTTCTTCAAATTTTTCAGATAAAATTTCAAATGCGCTTTTTGTGGCATCATCTTTTTCGTTTTCATCGAAAGCGAATTTTTTATCCCTTAGCGAGAGATACGCAGCCTCCATTTCATCATCGCCCAAAAGGGCTTTGTAGAATTTTAGCTGCATTGATTTGGCGTTGTACTCGCCTCTTTTGTAATCAATAATAAATCTATCGCCACTTTCGTTTGTGTCTATGCGATCGATTTTTCCGCTAATTGTGGCAAATTCGTTAAATTTAACGCCGTCGAAATTCGCCTCACTTTGCGCAAAATTCCACTTTTGTTCATGTTCGGCTATGATTTTAGCCAAAAATTTAACCCTGCATAAATCATAATAAATGCTATAAAAATCGGCATTTTTTTTCATAGCCTTTTTAAGGTAAATTTCCTCAAATTTTGCGTAGTCAAATTTAGGGTATTTAGCGTAATACTCCTCAAACGCCTCATGTAAAATATTTCCCATAGAAGCGTTATCCTCGCCAAATTTCAGCCCCTCTTTGATATTTAAAATATATGAGTAATAATACTTTCTTTTGCATGTGCTAAATGTATCAAATCTAGCGTGCGAAACAGGCTGGGCAAAAAAATCGTGCTTCATATTTGGCGTAAAATCGCTAAATTCTGGCTTTTCATAGATTTTGCCATTAAAAATGCGCAAATAATCTTGCATGCTAAACTCGTCCATATCTTCTTGCGTGTTAAAATTTTTCAAAAACCTAGACGGCGATTTTTCCGCTGTGTCGTGGTAGCAAATCGCTACTTTTTTCGCGCCAAAAATCAAACAAGAGTAATAAAACCTCTGCAAATCCTCCCTGTCTTTGTGGCTAATTAGCCCAGCCTTGGCCCGAAGAGTGCTGTTTAAAAACATCTCGCCCTCACTTCGCTTTGGCACAAAATCATCGTTGAAATCAGGGATTATCACAGCCTCAAAGTTTGCACCACGACTCTCCAAAAGCCCCATTACGGTAACCTTTCCGCCGTTAATATCATCGAGTTTGACATTTTTTAGCTCGCCAAGGAAAAGATCAATCAAATTTGATAGCGTAAGGTTTTCGCCAAATTTTTCGTTTAGAATTTTGATTAAAAATTTTGGCGATTTTAGCTTGTTTGCTAGGGCATCGTTTTTAGTTTTGACTGCGCGCAAAAGCTCATTTATACAAGCATCAAAAACCTCAAATTCTACGCTTTTGTTGAAATTTTCTCTAAATTTATCAAAAATTTCTTCACTAATCCCAGCCTCTTTAAAAAACAAATCATACTCATTTGGCAAATCCCGCGAAATGTCTTTGCCTAAATTTAGATATTGTGGGTTAAAATTTGGTCTTATGTTTTCTTTAATGCACTCTGAAATTTTAGCCAAACTCACACCAAATAGGCTATCTCTGACACTTTCGCCCATAGCGAAATTCAGCATTGGAGCGTTTTTGTTAATTTTTTCGTCCAAAGCTCTAATGGTTTTAGCAAATTTCTCATCAGGCAAGATTACTGCGATTTTTTCTGGATTAATTCCAAGACTAATAAATTTTGAAATTTTCTCAAAAATATAGCAAGCCTGCAAAGCTCTAAGCTCAAATCCTTTTAGCACAATTTCGCTATTTTGCGGGATTGGCGCGGTGTAAGGCTCTAAAATTTTATTCTCGCTTAAATTTAGCTTGTAGCTAAATCCACTCTCAAAACTAAGCCCACAAAGCTCGCTAATACTACGAAGCGTTTTTTGATTAAATTTACTTGCCTTAAAATTTAGATAAATTTGCGTAACCTGCGAAGCTCGCTTTAAAATTTCAAACTCAAATTTACTCGGATTTCCGTCGATATCAATCTCAATGCTATCAAATCTTTTGAGATAATTTTCGTTTAATTCATAAATTTGCGGAAGCGTGATTTCATCGTAGCTTTTAGCGTTTTGCAAAAAATTTTGATAATTTTGCAAAAGCTCTTTTAAGATTTCAAAATGTTCGCTGTATTGCGCGTAAGTATCGCTAAAATCGAGAGTTTGCAGGCTTACCTTTTCGCTAGCAAGCTCTTTGAAAAATTTAAACAGATAATCTTTGTGTTGCATAAATTCAAAAAATTCGCTTGGGAAACGGAGTTTTTCATTTGCATTTTTGGTATTTTTGACGGCCTCTTGCATAAAAAGTGTGCGCTCGATCTGCCCGCACTCATCAAAGCCATTTACAAAAACCGCCTTTTTGTAAAATTCGCTTAAACTCTCGGCGAAAACTATTCCGCCCTCTGCCCTATTTACAGCCTCCTTCAAGGATCTGTAAGTCGTAAATACCCGAAGTTGTTTTGGTTGCGTTGAATTCAAATTTGTAAAATCCTGTGTCTATGGAATCTGAAATTTTCGCCATTACCTGCCACCTGCCAAGCTTTTCGATACTAAAATTTTCGCTTCGTAACGCACCATCTAAAAACTGCGTATTAAGCCTTTTATCATAAGTCGTGCTATCTGGTCTAGTAAGTAAAATTTCGGCTGAGATTTTATCAAATTTGGCATTATTTTTCGCTTTTATCGGCAAATTTAGGGTAAATTTTTCTGTATTTTGCGGATTTGAAATTTCAAAATTTACCTCATATTTTTTTTCGAAATTTTGCTGTTTTAGCTGGATCTCATTGTAATTCTCATCGACTTTTTGGTATTTATCGAAGTAAAAATTATCGCTATGCACCGGGTAATCTAGCGAGAAAATTATCGTAGCTACGCACGCTGCGATGATTGCTACTATGCTAAATGCGATACCATAGGGCCAGAGAGTTTTTTTATTTTGCGCCATTTTTTCTGCCTTTTTTGTATAGATATGAGCCTAGCGCGAAAATCAGCGTCGCGTAAAAAATATAGCGCAAGAAATTTATGAAATTGTTGTTTGTATTGCCAATAGAATTCTCCAACCCAACCCCCTTTGAAGCGGCGATTTGGTCGCAAATCTCGGCATATCCATTTAAAAGCGCAGCGTTATAAACGCCGATTTTTTGAGTTTGGTTTAGATCTGTTTTTTGCGAAGCGATGATTGGGATTATGCGCCCGCCACTTCCCACGCTTAAAATTTGCTCTCTATCAAAAAGCGCTAACGCCTCAGGCGAGCCGTAAATTTCGACTTTGTGCTCAGCCTCAGCAAACACTAAAAGTGCATAAGGCGAGCTTAAATTCGAAGCGAAATTTAGGGCGTAATTTTCTAAGCTCTCACCTCCAAGGCTCTTCGTGGCTAGCACATAGACGCCTACGCCGGTTTTATCCTGCGTTTCAGCGCCTAAAATTTCGATTTTTTCTGCAAGCATAGGCGTGATAATCTCGCCCTCGTTTAAAACAAATTTTGCCTGCGCTAAAATGCACAGGCAAAAAATCGCAAAAATTGCTCTCATTAACCGATAAATAGGATATTTCTAGTCAAAACAGAGGCAGCAGTTGCCACAGCCAAAGCGATACAACCAAGTAAAATCAATTTTTCAATCAATGCATCACTCATCACTTATCCTTTATCACAAATACTTTTTTTTGCGTATCGACTGAGCTTTTTTCACTTACAGAGCTAATGTCTTTTAGCTCATAAGGCTTATCCATGACGGCTTGCTGTGTCTTAATGCCAAGGCAGGTAAGGCATGCAAGAATTGATAGCAAAAGCGCAGTTGCGATTAGCATTCCAGTTACGCCATTTAGCGCAAAAACCGATCTTTTTACATTTTCCATAATCGCCCCTTTATTTGATAGAGTTGATATACTCGCCAACGGCGCGTTTTTGCACATCGTTTAAACGCCCGTCATCAAAGGCTGGCATTGTGCCAATAAAGCCTTTTTTGCCACGATTTAGCACATCGACGCTAAATTCAGCCGAGCCATATTTGCTAAGATCTGGCGAACTTCCGTCCATACCCTTGCCGTCATCACCATGGCAAGCAGCGCAAGTAGGCCATAGCTCTCTACCTTTTTCAACCAAATTTTCATTTTTTGTAGCTTTTAAGCTAGAAATTTCTTTTGCCATAAATGCAGCTACTGCTTTTGCGTCATCAGGGCTAACCATACCTGCTGGCATTTCGCCAAGTGGATAGTTTAGGCCTTTTGAGCCTTTGTTGATAGCGTCAATTATGCCAGCTTCTTTGCCCCATTTAGTAAGGTCAGCAGACTCGCCATCGATTCCATCTCCGTCAAGTCCGTGGCATTGTGAGCATTGCACCAAATACACCGATTCGCCCATAGCTTTTAGCGTAGTGCTATCAGCATTTGCATAAGTTTTTTCAAATTTAGCGTTGTGTTCTTTTACCTCATCGTTATACTCGCCGATTTGTGAGTAAGAATTTAACGGATAAGCGATGAAAAAATACACTAACGCATAGACAAACATCAAAACAAAACATATAGCCCAGCCTTTTGGCAAGCCATTTTTTAGCTCGGCAATTCCGTCAAAATCTTCGCCAGTTGTCTCAGTGGTTTCGTTTAAGCTTTTACTTTGACCAGCATATTTTTTAACGATAAAAGCCGTAACTGCGACAAGTATAAACGACGCTATCAGCGCCGCAACATTAACATTATCGCTTAAATTTAGCCATTTCATATCATTTTCCTTTTTCTTCTTTCGTAGGTGTGCGAGACTCTATGATTTCACTGCCAAGCTCATCATCAAGCGCCAAATTTGCATACTTTTCGTAGTTTCTGCGCCCTGTTTTTTCAGAGTGCTTCAAATGAAACCAGTATCCATAAACTCCAATGCAAGCTAGCACTACAAAGGCGATAAAGCCGTAAGCTTGTAGCTGCCTTATGAAATCAATGCTCATCGCAAACCCCCTATTTTAAGCTATTTAAATATGCTATTAACGCAACGATTTCGCGTATTTCGCCGTTTTTAAATGCCGCTTTGACATCTTCGTCGCGCATATCATTAACGATTGCCTCAGCCTCTGCCATCATTTCAGCTTTATAACTTTCGAAATTTGACATAGCGTCCTTACTAGGATCAGCTTCGAGCTTTGGTGCGCCAGCTGTATCATAAGGGACATTGAAGGCTTTTTTAATCGTCAAAGCCTCAGCATAGGCTGTTTGCATATCTGCGTTTTTCTTAAACATAGATTTGTATGCAGGCATGATTGATTTGCCGACTAGGACTTTTGGATCTTTCATGTGAGTTTCGTGCCAGCCTGTGGTTCTGTTGCGTCCGACCCTAGCAAGATCCGGGCCAGTTCTTTTAGAACCCCACAAAAATGGTCTATCATAAGCAAATTCACCACTTTTTGAATAATCACCATATCTGTCAGTTTCTGATTTAAACGGACGGATAAGTTGTGAGTGGCAGGCATTACAGCTCTCTTGGATATAGACATGGCGACCAGCGAGTTGCAAAACAGTATATGGTTGTTTGCCCTCGATTGGACGAGCGCTATTAGCAAAATCTGGCAAAATCGTAACGATACCAGCATAAGCGATGACTACAAAAACACCAACCGCAAAAAAGAACGGATTTTTTTCTAACCAACTAAACATCTTTCTCTCCTTACGCAGCCATAGGTGAAGCGCTTCTAGGCTCTTGGTCTAAGCTTCTGCCTGCGCGAATAGACATCAAGATATTATATACAAACATACACAAACCTATGAAGTATAATAAACCACCAATAGCTCTAATCCAGTAATAAGGAACTAGCGCGCTAACTGTATCTATAAATGAGTATAGCAAGTTACCATAATCATCAGTTGCTCTCCACATCATACCTTGTGTGATACCAGCAATCCACATTGAGCTGAAAAATAGCACAACGCCTGTTGTTTGGATCCAAAACTGAGCTGTCATTAAAGATTTTGAATAAAGCTCTTTTTTGAACATTCTTGGAACCATATGATACATAGCCGCAATTGTCATAAATCCAACCCAGCCAAGTGTGCCGTCATGGACATGTCCTGGAATCCAATCTGTAAAGTGCGCTAGGGCATTTACTGATTTGACAGAAAGGATTGGACCTTCCAAAGTAGAGAATAGATAGAAAGTGGAAGCCAAAATCATAAATTTGATTAGCGGGCTCTCTCTTAGCTGATTCCACTCGCCTCTCATTGTAAGGAGCATATTAATACCTGTTCCCCAAGATGGCAAAATCAAAACGACAGAGAAAACCGAACCCATTGTCTGAACCCAATCAGGAACTGGTCCATGGATAAGGTGGTGACCGCCAGCCCATAGGTAAATAAACATCAATCCCCAAAATGAGAACAAAGATAGTTTGTATGAGAAAATCGGCTGACCACTCTCTTTTGGTAAGAAATAATAAATTTCAGCGATAATCGCTACGGTAAATACGAACGCAACGGCGTTGTGACCGAACCACCATTGAACCATAGCGTCGTTTGTGCCAGCATACATTGATACAGAGTGTATCCAGCTACCCATGCCAGTAAGCAATCTAGTTGGAATTTCCATGTTGTTAAACAAATATAGCATAGCAACGCCGAGGAAGGTAGCGATATAATACCAAACAGAGATATAAAGCGTTTTTTCGCGTCTGATACCGATTAGACCAAAAATGCTAATTCCCCATAAAACCCACACGACAACAACCAAAATATCGATAGGCCACTCTAACTCAGAATACTCTTTTGATGTCGTAACACCAGCCAAAAGTGAAACCACAGCGAGTAAGATGATTAGGATATAAATCACAAAGTGCAATTTACCCACGCACATCAAAAATTTTGATTCGCTCATCGATGCTTTTAAAACTCTCTGTCCTACATAATACCATGTAGCCCAAATTCCAGATAGCATAAAACCATAAATGACACCATTTGTGTGTAATGGTCTAAGTCTGCCAAATGTACCATACTCTCCAAGCAAGTAGTTAAGATCTGGATATGCTAGCTGAAATGCTATAAGCGTGCCTATAAGCATACCGATGATACCAAATGCAAGAGTAGAATACAAAAACAATTTCGCCACTGTATAATCGTAGCTTAGCATCTTGCCACTGCGTAATGCCTGTTCAGGATTCATAAAACCCTCCTTTTAAAATTTGGTTAAAAGTCGAGAAACTTTATGGAGGATTATAAGAGTTAATAAGTTTTAAAAAGCTTAAATTTGACTTTTTATTAACTTTTTGTTTGCAAAAGTTTTAAACTTGTGACATTTTTATCAACTAAAATTTTACTCTTTTTTAGATTCGATTTTATAGCCCAAACTTGGGATATTTTTGATAACATCTGCGCCGATTTTATCTCGAATTCGTTTGATAAAAGTTCTGATTGCCACATCTGAGACTGAGTTGTCGTTCGCCCAGACATATCGTTTAATCTCTTCGTGCAAAACCAAAGTATCGATTCGCGAGACCAAAAGCGAAATAAAGGCTAGCTCTTTTTTCGTAAGTGAAATTTCCTCTTCACCGTGAGTTAAGACCCTTTTTAGCGGATCAAAGCTATATCCGCCTGAAATTTCTACCACGCTACTAACGCTAAGTTTCGCGCTCATTAGGCTCTTTATCGCTTCTTTAAATTCTTCCATATCAACCGGTTTTATGAAATATTTGGCTACACCTGCCTCGATTGCGCCTAGAAGCTGAGCCTTCTCGCTAAATCCGCTAAGCACGACAACTGGGGTATCTGGGGAGATTTGTTTGATTTGGCGTGTCATTTCAAGCCCGTCTTCGATAGGCATCAAAATATCTGTAAGGACCAAATTTGGATTGTATTTTTTAAATTTTTTAAGTCCCTCTACGCCGTCTTTGGCCTCATAGACATTTTTAAAAATTCCTTCAAAAGTATTTCTTAGAGAGTTTCTCATCTTACTCTCATCTTCGACCAACAATATGCTTAAATTTTTTAAAATATCACTCATAAAACGCCCCTTAAAATGTAATTTGCCATTTTTTCAAAATTTAACTTATATAAGACTTAAAAAATTTATCTTGTGAGAATAAATCCACAATAAGCCCAATAAATTCCAAAAATAATTATGATAAATGAAGAGATAAAAAGCATAGCGCGCGAAAATTTTGCGCTGATGAAATTCGCCACGCCACCAAAAGCTAATAGTGCAGGCAAGGTAGATAATCCAAAAACCGCCATTACAAGCGCGCCCTGCATGGCATCGTGGCTCATTATCGCCATGGCTAGGTAGGTATATACTAGCCCGCACGGCAAAAGTCCGTTTAAAAACCCAAGCAGACAAAACCCCAAAATATCCTCCCTGCCAAGGGCAAATTTCATAGGTTTGGCTAAAAAAAGATTATAAATTTTTTGATTTTCGATAAATTTTAAAAGTGCGCCCCGTTTTAGTAGGGCAATCCCAAAAATAATTAGCAAAATTCCCGCGCAAAACTGCATAAAACCAGCTGTTTTATCGCCAAAAACTATGACCGAGCCAAATGCCCCACCAAGCGCGCCAAGCATGATATAAGCGCAAATTCTACAAATTTGATAAACAAGCGAGAAAAAAAACGCCCTAGCCCTGCTAAGGCTAGCTAGTTTTGCATTATAAGCTATCACAAAGCCCCCGCACATGCCAATGCAGTGCGTCAAGCTCAGCATTAGCGTGGCGGGTATGATAGCAAAAAAACTAATCATAAAATTTCTAAAAATTCTTTGAAAATGTATTTGCTTTCGTTTGGTCCGGCACTCGCTTCTGGGTGGTGTTGGACTGAAAAAACAGGGTAGTTTTTGTATCTCACGCCCTCAATCGTGCCGTCAAATAGATTTCTGTGCGTGATATCGCAAATCTCAGCTATGGATTCTGGCACATTGTAGTTGTGGTTTTGCGCTGTGATTTCGATAGATTTGTTAAACAAATTTTGCACAGGGTGATTTGCGCCGTGCTGGCCAAATTTGAGTTTGTATGTCTCATAGCCCATAGCGTTTGAGAGAAGCTGATGACCAAGGCAAATGCCAAAAATCGGAATCCTAGCCTCGATTATCTCTTTGATTTGCGCGATTTCGTCTTTTAGCATTTTTGGCTCGCCAGGGCCATTTGATAAAAATACGCCGTGAATTTCGCCAGAGTTAAATTTATCAATCAGCGTTTTTGCCTTAGTATTATATGGGAAAACCTCCACGCTAAGGCCCAAATCGCAAAGCTCATTTAGGATATTTCGCTTCACACCATAATCCATTACAGCGATTTTTTTGCCATTTTTTTTCGGCGTGCTATAAGCGCCTTTGCTCGCGTCCCAATGACCTTTTTCGTGGATATATGGAGTTTTGGTGCTTACAATGCTGACATAATTGACCTCTTCAATCCTAGCTGAGTCTTGAAGAGCTTTTTTCAAGGTTTCCTTGTCGCTGATTTCAGTCGAGACAAAAACCCGCAAATTTCCCTCATCGCGAAGCATTTTTGTAAGATACCTCGTATCTATATCATATACGCCAAATTTGCCGTTTTTGATAAAATACTCTTCCAAATTTTGCTCGGATCTGAAATTTGAAGGAGTGTTGTTAAACTCGCGGATAAAAATTCCGCTAGCGTGGATTTTGCCACTCTCCTCATCGTCGCTGTTCGTGCCTACAATGCCGATTTCTGGCATAGTGAATACTATAAACTGCCCAGCATAGCTAGGATCTGAGATGATTTCTTCATACCCTGTAATAGAGGTGTTAAATACAAGCTCGCCAAAGGCACTTCCGCCCTTGCCAAACGCCTTTGCCTCCAAAAACACGCCGTTTTCTAAATAAACATACGCTTTCACAGCATACCTCTTTTTTTAAGCTCTTTTTCGTAAGTTTGCGCAAACACAAGCTCGTATTCCTCAGTGCCTGGGATTAGCTTTTTGCCATGTCCTTGCATGAGTTCATAGACATCTTCTTCGATTTTTTTGTAAATTTTCAAATACCCCTCGATTGAGTTGTAAATGATAGTTTTAATGCGATTTTCGCTCACTTGATAATCTACTAAATTTTTCTTCCAAATTGTCTCTAAAATTTCATGCGAGATATTTGAGTATCTATCCTCGAAAATCAGCTCGAAATTCTCTTGTGCGGCGAGTTTGCGCTTGATGAGCCAAAACATATCTTTTTTATTTACATTCATTTCGTCAAATTCATCGATTCTCTCGTCCATTAGCTCATTTGCGCGCTCGTCTATGGCTTTTTCTTTTTGCAAATCAGTTTTGATGATTTCTGAGGCTACCTTGGCTATGGGCTCGACGCCAGAGCTAAGTGTAACCATGCCAGAATTTAATATATCTATCGCAATTTTTTGCGCTATGTATGGAACATGTGCTAGTTGTATTCGCATTATCCGCCTTTCTTATAATATAATTGTATCTGTTCGCTCAGGGCTAGTAGAGATAAATCCTACCTTTGTGCCTGTTAGTTCCTCGATTTTTCTAATATAATTTTGCGCATTTTGTGGCAAATCTTCGAATTTTTTAATTCCTTTTACGCTATCCCAGCCCGGCATTTCCTCATATACAGGCTCTACCACGCCAAGCTCGATTGGGAAATAATCAATCACTTCGCCATTTATTTTGTATGCTTTGCAAATTTTAATACTCTCAAATCCGTCTAAAACATCGAGTTTCATAAGGGCAAATTTATCAATTCCGTTGATTCTAGATGTGTATTTCGCCGCTACGCCGTCAAACCACCCACATCTGCGTCTTCTACCTGTCGTAGTGCCAAACTCACGCCCAATTTCGCAAAGCCTGTCGCCATACTCATCTTTGGCCTCTGTTGGGAAAGCGCCGTTTCCTACGCGCGTAGTATAGGCTTTAACGATTCCGATGACCTCGCCAACATCTTTTGGCGCTAGTCCAAGACCTGTGCAAGCCCCAGCTGCGATAGTCGAAGAGCTAGTTACATACGGATATGTGCCGTGATCGATATCTAGCAAGCTTCCTTGTGCGCCCTCTACAAGGACTTTTTTATCATAATCAAGTGCCTTCCAAATCATATTAGTTGTGTTTGCGATATATGGTTCTAGCACAGATTTGTAGCGTTTGATTTCCTCGTAAATTTCCATTTTATCAGGAATTTTGATATTTAAACTCTCGAAAAGTTGCGCTCTGCTCGCAAAATCCCTAACCAAAGCCTCAGTTAATTTCTCTGGCTCTAAAAGCTCGATTATGCGGTGTCCTGTGCGCGAAATTTTATCCGCATACGCAGGTCCGATACCCTTGCCTGTGGTGCCAATAGCCTTATCGCCTTTTAATTTTTCCTTAGCTTGGTCGATTAGCGAGTGATACTCTAAATTTAAAAACGCCTTTTCGCTGATAAAAAATCTACCCTTCAAATCCCCAAATTGCGCCATTTCAGTGATTAAAACATCAGGGTTAATGACCACGCCATTTCCGATGATATTTATGATATTTTTGTGCAAAACACCGCTTGGGACTAAGTGAAGTGCGTATTTTTCGCCATTTACGATGATTGTATGACCAGCGTTGTGCCCGCCGCAGCTCCTGCATACGAAATCGTAATTAGCACTAATCATATCTACGATTTTACCTTTTCCCTCATCGCCCCATTGAGCGCCTACGATTACATCAACCTTACTCATGTTTAATCCTTTATCATTAATTTTTCTATCAATGCATCAACCAAAAGTGCAAAACCACTCGACTTCAATCCGTCAATCTCATAATTTCCGCCATTGCAAAGCACGCTATTTTCGTCTAAAAATCTAAAAAATAGCGCCTTGTAATAGCGCATTTTTGAATAATACAAAAGTGAAACTCTGATATTTTTATACTCTACGCCTAAATTTAAAATTTCATCTAAACAAGGCTTAATCTCCTCTGGCACGATTTTTCGTAAATTTTCCACATCGCCCAAATTTGTCGCGCGCGCTGTTTTGCCTAGCCAGTCGCAGTTTTGAGCCAAAATCGTCTCGATCTCGCCCTTTTCAAAAACGCTAATTGGTAAATTTAATATTTCGCAAATTCGCTTTGGAATTTCGATATTGCTTAGTTGCAAAACAGGTTCTAAGCTAAATTCTCTAAAAATTTGTATTGCGATTTTTATCGCCAAGGCTAGGTTGCTCTCATCTATTAACTCTGCGCCGATTTGGTAAAATTCCTCGCTAGGGTATTTAAATGTAGGCTGGATATAAAAAAGTCTTTTTAGACTTTCATCTTTTAGTCTTCGACGCACGATTCGCACGACATCGACCGTGCTATCGGCACGGAGTGCGATTTCGTGGTTGCTAGGATCGGAAAATTTCAAAAGCTTCGCCCCAGCCACGCTTAAATGCTGATGATACGAAAAATACGGCGTGAGAATTTCGCTAAATCCGTGATTTTCTAAAATTTTGCTAGCTTTATTTTCGAGTTCTCTTTTTAGTTTTGCGCTTGTGCCAAAATATAGGCGCGAACCATTTGGTATTTCGTGATCAAAGTCCGCACTGACGCTATTTATCATGATTCCTCCAAATTTAGTATAAACTTATCTACTCGCGCTTTGTATTTTGTAATGAAGCTTTGTAAATCTTCAAATTCAAGCGCAAGAATATCCAAAATTTGCTTATTAATTTCTGTATTTAGCATAAATTTATGGCTTGTGGATTTTTCGATTCTGGTTTTGATCTCTTTGATTTCTTCTTGGAAAACCTCAAAGCGAAGATCGGTGATATCGCCGTGTTCTGCGTTTTCTAAAAATTCAAGCGCGATATTTTTGTAATCCAGAGCAATCAAAAAGTTTTCAAACTCATCTTTTGTGATTGGTTTAGCGCCCTTGGCCTCTTTTAGCTTGGCGATGATAGCGGTGATTTCCTTCCTATCGACGGCCTTTCCGAGGAAATTTCCTTGCATAAAATTAAATTTGAAATTTTTAAGCAAACGGCGTGAGAGCGCGTTTTCGATACCCTGTGCGCCTAGTTTTTCAAATTTCAGCTCGCCGCGCAAGTATTTCACCAAATCTAGCAAATTTTTTATACCTTCACGCTTTTTGGCGACATCTAGGCAGAGCCTCATATCGATTTTAATGATATCAAAAGGCATACCTTTTAGGTATTTTGAATTTTGGTGATTTGCATTATTTAGAGCAAATTTAATGCCAAAATCAGCGTATCTTTGTCTAATGAGTTTAAAATCAGCTGCGGTTCTGTCGTTAAAATCGGTGATTTCAAACATAAATAGCTCGGTCTTTGGCGCGTATTTTTCTATCGCGCGCGAAGCGAAATAGTAAAATTCATCGCTTTTTAGCACTTCTAGGCTGATATTTATCGAGCAGAGAGAATTTGTCTCTTTGTTAAATTTCAACATTTGCGTAAATGAAAATTTAGAGATTAAAATTTCAAGTTTCGGCTCTCTGATATCAAATAAAAAGTCGCTAGGCAACAAAACGCCCAAATTTTCGCGTCGCCAACGAAGCAAAAGTTCGTAGCCGTAAATTTTGTCTTTATCGTCAATGATAGGCTGATAAAGCATGAAAAATTCGTTGTTTTCGATAGATTTTTTCAGCCTTTCCTCGCTGATTTGCAAATCGTCGAAATTCTCTTTATCAAAGATACAATATCTATTTTTTCCGCTCGTTTTAGCGCGGTACATTGCGCGGTCTGCCCTGCTTAAAAGCTCGTTGAAATCGATTTCTTCGCTTCCGTCGTAAAACGCCGCACCCACGCTCACGCTCGCGCTTACCTCGTTGCCATCAAGATTAAATTTTTTATTCGCAATTCCTAAAAGTCGCTCTAATAGCGCGTGTGCTGCTTTTTCGTCTTTCAAATCCCCTATAATCGCGCCAAACTCATCTCCGCCAAGTCTAGCTAAAATATCGCCCTTGCGAAGTAGGTTATTCATAGTCTTGCTGACCTCTTGCAAAAACAAATCCCCCACATCATGACCGAAATTATCATTAATCGCCTTAAATCCGTCAAAATCTATAAATAGCACAGCCGCAAGCCTGTTTTGTTCCTTTGCCGCGCTTAGATACTCGCCCGCTGCGTTTATAATGTAGATTCTATTTGGCAAGCCTGTGAGCGCGTCATGATGAGCGATTTTGACAAGCTCGCTCTCTTTTTTCTTAATCTCAGAAATTTCGTTAAACATTAAGATATAGTTGCTTACCACGCCAAATTCATCTTTTATCGCGATAGCCGAAAACAGCGCAGGGAAATCATCGCCGTTTTTCTTGACGCAGTAAATTTCATCTGTATAGCTTAGGCTCTCTTTATCAAGCTTTTCCTTGATTTCGCCCATTATACCGCCGTCGTGATCTACTCTGAAATACTCTGGCACCTCGCCCACGACATCTGTTTCACTAAATTGCATAATCGTATAAAATGCCCTATTTGCGCGGATAATCCTACCAATATCATCTGTGATGACAATCGCCTCTAACGACCTTAAAAATACATTTGAATTTAAATTTAACTCAGCTTCAATGTCTTTTTTAGCGGTGATATCCTCGATAGTAGCGACGATTTCTTCGGCACCGCCACTTCTTTTTTCTTTTTTGCTAGCATATCCTTGCAGGCTAATCCACGCGTATTTTAGCTCGTCGTTATCGCTTAGCTCGTCGTTTAGCTTGATTCTGATTTCGCATGAAATCTCATCGCTTATGCCTAGCTTGCATTTGTTAAGTTCGTCGTTAAATTTCTTCAAATCCACATAGTAAATTTTCGCTACGAAATCGCCTATACTCATCTCTGTATCGACGCTAGCTTCCTTACTACCTAAAATCTCCATATACTCTTTGCTAAGCATGATTTTTTTGGCTAGCAAATCAATCGTGCATGGGCTATACGATCTGGTTTTTAAAAGCTCTTCGTTGCTTTTCATATCTGATTTGAGTTTGTTGATTTCCATGAGCTTATCGTGTATGTTGGTAAAATACATAACGACTTTGCGCTCTTTTTTATACAGACAAATCGTAATCTCATAAAACGCCCTAATCGAATTTCTATGCAAAATCGGATAAACCCGCTTAGTAACTTCATTATTTTGCCTAGTATCGCTCATAAGGTTTCTTAGCTCGTTTTGCAAAGAATCGGCGTCGCTTTTTTGAAATAGGCTCCAAAAATATGTCTTGCCCTCTAAAATTTGAGTATTTTCATATCCCCAAATTTCACGCGAACTAGCGCTGACATCGATTATTTCGCCACCTTTGATGACTACGGTTACGATTGGAGCGTCATTTAGATATTTATACTTTTCTTTGGTATCGGTGTAAAATTTGCGGTATTTTGAAGCATCTAGCAAGACATAAAGCACCAAAATATCCTCGCCATTGCGCACAAAGGTCTTTTTGATATACATATCCTTTTTGCCGTTTGGGGTATCGTGCGTATGGATAACATAATTTTCTTTGGTGTAAAGTGAAATTTGGCTTTGGCGGGCGTTTTCATACAGCGAAGTCGCTTCTAGTGTAAAGATATTTTTGCCCACGATATCATCGCCGTAAAGCTCCTTGGCTCTAAGGCTAGCGTTGTTTATCATACCATTTGTGTTTTCGACGCTAAAAATCATTAGCGAGCTTTTTTTCAGCGCGTCGATAAATGTAAAATCCACCTTGCTAGCCCTGCCAGAATACTGCACGCTTTCATCGAGTTTTTGCGCGATTTCTAAAATTTGATCTAGCGCGCCCATGGTTTCGATCTTAGTCGCCGTGGCCTTATAAACGCCACCTGAAACCGAGCTGTGAAGCAGGTGCAAAGGCTCGAAAATTCGGCGTTTTAAAAATTTGTAATTTGTCAAAGTGATTAGCAAATACAAAAACAAAAAGCCAAGCGCTAGCAAAACCAAAAGGTTTTTTAGGCTTAGATATTCTTTTAAATTTTTGCTTATCATTATGAAATTGTTCGAATCGTCAAATTTCTCAAAATAGACAAATTTGCGCTCGCCAAGGCTTTTTAAAATTTTGAGTTTTTTCTCGCCTTCAAAATCAAATCTATTTGTATAAAGCACGAAAATATCGTTTGTGATATTAAAAATTTCGCCCTCTTTATTAAAAATCAAAATTTCGCCAAGGCCGGTAAATTTGTCATTTAGCGAGGTTGTGTTTGCAAAGGCTATCAAAAATGTATTTGCCTCGACCCTTTGGATCAAAAAATATCTATTTGCGCCATTAATCTGCATGAAGCGCGATATATAGCGGTTGTCTTTGATTTTTGAGATAAAATTATCAAGCCTAATCTCGCCCAAATTTGCCATAGCCGAATCGTTGAAATACGAAGCTATAACCTCGTCTTGATTGCCCACGGCCCTGACATAAAAAATCGCGTCGAAATTTTGCTTTTGCGAGGCCGTATGCTCGATAAGACGGAAATACAAGGTTCTTCTTGCATACTCGTTTTCGGTTTTTAAACCCTGGTAGGTTTTGAGGTTTTCAGATAAAATTTGAAGTTCGCTAAAAAGCTCGGCGTTGCGGTCTTTTACAGCGTTTTTTGCTACGCTTAATTTGGTAGAAAGCTCGGCTTGGATATTTGAGCCCACAAAGCCAAAAATGCAAAAAACAAGCGCAAAAATAGCCAAAATTCCAAGAATCAAAGCTATAAAAAATCGTTTGGTTATTACTCTTTTATCTTCCATTTTTATGCCAAAAATTTAAATTTTTCGCGCCATTTTAGCAAAAAAGTGATTAAAGTCTTATTTTATTTGACCTTTCACCCAAAAAATGCATAGCCAAAAGCACCAAAAAGCTAAAAATCAGCATAATCGCCGAGTATAAATGCGCGCTGGTAAAATCTAAAATTTCAGTCGCCTCATAAATCGCAATCGAAGCTACCTTGGTCTGCTCGCTCACAGAGCCTCCTATCATCAGCACCACGCCAAACTCTCCCATAGTGTGCGCGAAGCATATCACCACAGCGCTTATCAAGGACGGTTTCATCGCCGGTAGTAGCACCCTAAAAAGCGTAGCAAAAAACCCCTTTCCTAGCGACCACGAAGCGTGGCGAAGCGAGGCTGGAAGCGAACGAAAACCGCTAAGCATGGGCGAAAACATAAATGGTAGAGAGTAAATACAGCTTGCGATTACCAAACCGCTGAAATTAAAGACAAATCGCACACCAAAATTTTCATCGAAAAACCTGCCAAGCGTCGAATACGGCGATAAAAACACAAGCAGATAAAATCCCAGCACACTTGGTGGAAGCACGAGCGGAAGCGAAATGACGCTTTCAATCACGCTTTTGGCGCGAAACTCCCTATACGCCATAAAATATGCCAAAAACAGGCAAATCCAAAACAGAGTAAATGTCGTCACCACCGAGAGTTTAAGCGAAATCAAAAACGGCGTGAGGTCTAAATTTCGTAAAGCTTCAATCATTGTTTTCCTCGATTTTTTTCAAATTTATATTAAAGGCTTTTGCGCCCACGCTCACGCTATCGCCCACGCGCAAATCCCTAGCCTCGCTCACGCTTAAAACCACTTCGCAAAGTTGCGCCCCAACAGCGATTATAGCGATATTTACGCCACCTGCTTCGCGCAAAGCAACCACCTTGCCACGAAAGCTAAATTTTTGCGAACCGCTAGTTTGCAAGAAAATTTCACTTGGCGAACCCTCGCGCACAAGGCTTCCATTTTTTAGCTCATACACACGCTCGCACAGCCTGTAAATCTCGCTGATATCGTGGCTGACAAGGATAATAGTGGGGCGAAATTTCTCATGGATTTTTTTGAGATAGTCTTGGATTTTTTCACGAATTTTATAATCTAGCGCCGATAATGGCTCATCAAGTAGCAAAATTTCTGGGCTTTGCATTAGAGCCCTAGCCAGTGCCACGCGCTGTTTTTGTCCGCCAGAGAGCTGCGAAATAGCGAAATTTGCGTATTTTTCAAGCTCTAAAAATTTTAGCATTTCGCCTGCTTTTTGCAAATCTTTTTTGGCAAAAAGCAGATTTTCTATCACGCTCATATTCTCAAAAAGCGCGTAGTCTTGGAACAAAAAGCCGATTTTTCGCTGCTTAGCGTGCATAAATTTTCGCCCATTATCTAGCGTGATTTCGCCGTTTGTAATCGCCCCGCTATCTATTTTCATAAAGCCAGCAAGTAGCCTTAAAATCGTGGTTTTACCAGATCCGCTAGCCCCATACAGACAGACAAAGGACCCCTTTTTTATCTCTAAATTCACACTGATTTTAAAATTTTCGTTTAGCCGTTTTTCGCAATCAATCTTAATCATAAATTTTCTCTATAAAAATCGCGCTTGCATTTGCGTAAATGTAAATTTCATCGCCCACGCAAAGCCCTAAATTTCGCACACTCTGCGTGGTTGCGATAATGTCAAATTCTAAATTTTGCTCATTTTTACAAAAACTTAAATTTGATAAAATTTCGCCAAATTTAATCTCTGAAATCTCGGCACAAATTTCATTTTCTGCCGAAATTTCGCATTTTTTGCGCGCCAAAAAAGCCTGTGTAGCCTTAAAACCAATTTCCACGCCTAATCCCACACTAAGGGGCTTTGGGAGTTCTAAAAAAACTCCGCAAAGCCCGTGAGAGAAAATAATTTTATAAATTCCCTCGCTCGCTAAAATTTGCTCTACCCTAACTCTCAAAACTCATATCCGTATTTGGCGAAAATTTCTCTGCCCTTATCGCTTAAAATAAAGTCATAAAATGCCTTTGCTTCGGCGTTATTTTCGGCTTTTTTGAGTATTACCATGCCTTGCGCGATTGGCTCGTAAAGCGCACTATCAACAAGCACGAAATGTTTGCCTTCCTCGCATGCACTTTCATTGCAGCCACTCTCTTTCATTTTTGGCGCATACATCGCACTGGCTGCGATAAATCCCACATCAGCCGCACTTAGCGCCTGAGTTAGGGCTTCGCCGATTGATTTAGCCTCGACGATTTTTCCTTTTACGCTATCATAAATTTCAGCTTTTTGCATAGCCTCTACGCTAGCAGTGCCGTAAGGGGCTGTTTTTGGGTTTGCGATAGAAATCGTTTTTACCTTTTCGTCTTTTAGCGCGTCAAGCCCTTTCCCTAAATCCACGCCACGCACGCTTAGCATTGCAACCTTGCCCTTGGCGTAAGTTTGCGCTTTTGCCGTAGCAAAACCAGCATCAAACAAATCATCGGCAAATTTCATATCAGCCGCCATAAAAATATCAAATGGTGCGCCGTTTTTGATCTGCGTATTTAGCGCACCACTTGCGCCAAGGCTCACATTTAGCTTAGTATCTGGATTTAGCTTTTCGAACTCAGCCTTAATCTCGTCAAAAGCGTAAGTCGTATTCGCAGCCGCTGCGATAGATACCTCGCCCGCATTTAGCGCACCACATAGCGCAAGAGCGCAAAGTAAAAATTTGTGTTTCATAAATTCTCCTTAAAAAAAATGGATTTTAAATTTTAAAATTTTTTCGCTCAAATCACACGCCGATAATGATATCATCGGGCTCTATGCACGCCATCACCTCATCGCCCACGCCCAAATTTAGCTCATTTGCGCTTTTGCGCGCGATTATGGCGATTATGTTTTGATGACCTGCGGTATCTAGGCAAATTTGAGCGTTTTTAATGCCGATTTTGACATCACTGATTTTGCATTTCACGCCGTTGCGCTCGCCCAAATTTTCGCCTTTTAAAATTTTCACACTTGGGGCTTTGAAAATTAGCAAAACCTCTTTGCCGGGCCTTAATTCTAGGTTTTTTTCACTTTCGATTGTGATTTGTGCGTCTAGCTTCTCGCCACCTGAAAGCGTGAGCGTGATTATGCTATCGACTGCGCCTCTGCTAATCTCGCTAATAACGGCGTTTAATTGATTTCTGGCTGAGAGTTTTATGCCAATTCTTTCAAGTCCGATTAAATTTTCATCGCTGATATCATCGGCCTTTAAAATTTGCTCCAAAAAGCTATCGCCGACCCTGCTGATGATATCATAGGAGCGAATTAGGCTTTTAGCGTAGTCAGTGAGCTCCGAGCCACTATTTTTTTTCGAGCCTTGCGCACGAGAAATCAGAGGCTTTTTGCTGGCGTTGTTTATCAAATTTAGGCTATCCCAGCAGTTTTTGTAGCTAATGCCGATTTTTTGGGCGGCTTTGGTGATTGATTTAGTCTCATCGACAGCTTTTAGCAAGGCGATATGGCGTGAAATCAGCGTCGTATCCTTGCTAAGATAAAGTTCTAGCGCAAATTTAGCGTTCATAAATTTTCCTTTTTATTTCATTTACTTTTTGTGATTTTATCTGTATAAAATAATATATTTAAAAAGCTTAAAAATACCTTTTTATGGGATTTTATTTCATTATTTTAATTTTAATTTCACACATAGACAAAAATTTACTTAAATTTTGTAAAATCGCCCTTTCGATTAAATTTAAAAGGATAAGGGTTGAAATTTCATAGAGCTTTTTTATGCGCTGTTGCGTGTAGCTGTGCGCTGTATGCCACCGATACTAGCGCTGAGATTGATGAGTTTGACGCCGAGTATAGTCAAAAGGAAGTTTTCGATCCGCTAAGTGGCTATAACCGCGTAATGACAGGCTTTAACGATGTCTTTTACCGCTATTTGGTGACACCTGTGGCCACAGGCTATGATTATGTCATGCCAGATCCCATTCAAGGAGCATTTGCGAACTTTTTCCACAATCTAATGTATCCAATGCGCCTGACAAACAACCTTTTACAGGGCAAATTCGAAAACTCATGGGACGAGACAAAGAGATTTTTGATAAACACTACAATCGGTTTTGCTGGGCTTAGCGACGCAGCGACCTTGCATTTTAACATACCGCGCCACGATGAGGATTTCGGGCAGACACTAGGATACTGGGGCGTGCCAGCAGGACCGCATATAGTCTGGCCGATACTAGGGTCTAGCAACTTGCGCGATACTTTCGGGCTTGTGGGCGATTTTTTCACCAATCCGGTAAATTACATCGACGATAACACCGTAAGCATGTCGGTAAATGCGTTTAGGATTTTTAACGATTACTCTCGCGATCCTGAATTTTACGAGAAAATGACAAGCGGGGCTGTGGATTTATACCCATTTTTACGCGATGCTTATGAGCAAAGCAGAGAACAAAAAATAAAGGAATAGATTATGAAATTTTTTAAAATTTTAACTTTGGCGTTTTTGCTTTTTAGTTTTTCACACGCTATTAGCGACGCTGATATCGAGCCAGTAATGAGCCAAAAGGTCGCCACAGCAGTTTCGATTATGAGGGACGGCGCGCTCGCAAAGGACGCTAAACCAGCCAAAATTTTCGCCCTATTTGATGAGTATTTCGACTATAAACAAATGGCAAAACTATCCCTTGCCAAGCATTATGCGAACCTTTCAGACGCCCAAATCGCCGAGTTTAACAAAGCTTACGAGGCGCATTTAAAGCGCTCATTTATCGACAAACTCTCACTTTATACCGACCAAGATATGAAAATTTTAAGCAAAGAAGCTCCAAGCGAAAAAAGACGCGTGCTAAAAACGCAAATCATCGGCGAAGATAAAAACTACGCAATAGATTTTAAATTTTTCCCAACCGGGAGCGATTGGCGCATTTACGATGTCGATATCGTGGGCGTTAGCCTAATCCAAACCTACCGCTCACAATTTGGCGATGTCGCGCAAAATTTGGGCTTTGACGAGCTATTAAAACGCCTTAATGCGACCGTAATCGAAAGTGGCAAATAACGCTTGAAACGCATTTTTCGCTTAATTGTCAAATTTCCAAAGAGCGTTTTAGCTATATTTAGCGCTCTTGCGCTCTTTTTTGGTTATTTTTGCACACATTTAGAAATAGACGCTTCGAGCCAAACCCTGCTTTTAGAAAACGACAAGGATTTAGAGATTTGGCGCGAAGTTAGCGCGAGATATGCTACGCCGAATTTTTTCGTCGTGGCATACACCCCATCGCAAGATTTGCTAAGCAAACAAACACTTGAAAATATCGCAGAACTTAACGCCAAATTTAGCGCGCTAGATTTCGTTGATAGCGTGGTGGATTTGGGAAATGTGCCGCTTTTACTAAACAAAAAGGGCGATTTGAGCGAGCTTTTAAAGCATATCCCCACGCTAAAAGACGCAGATATCGACCTAGCCGCTGCCAAGCGTGAGCTACTAACTAGCCCATTTTACGCTTCAAATTTAGTCAGCGCAGATTTTGGCACGACTGGAATTTTGATAAATTTAAAGCCAGAGAAAAAATACGAAGAGTTGCTTCGTGCGCGAGATAGTGCGAAAAATGCCCTAAATTTGGCAAAAAAATCAAATTTGGCGAATTCAGAAATTTCAAATTTAAAGCAAAATTTAAAACTTGCCGAGCAAAATTTCAAAGCTTACAGAGATGAACTTCGTATCAAAGACCACGAAAATTTACAAAACCTTCGAGCCATAATCGCCGAATTTTCTAGCGCGCACCCTAGCGAGCGGCTGTTTTTGGGCGGTATAAATATGATAGCCGATGATATGATAAGCTATGTCAGAAACGACCTTAGCACTTATGGTGTGGGCGCGCTGGTGCTCTTGCTAGCGTGCTTTTGGCTCTTTTTTAGGCAGGCGAAATTCATCATGCTTCCGCTTATCATTTGCGCTTACTCGGTAATGATTAGTAGCGGACTTTTCGGGCTTTTGGGCTTTGAAATTACCGTAATTAGCTCAAATTTCATCGCCCTTGTGCTAATCATCACGGTTTCTGTGTGTATCCACCTAATCGTAGCTTACCGCGAATACAGCGCCAGATTTCCTAGCTTTTCGCAACGCCAGCTAGTATATGCGGTCTTGCGCGAGCGGGCTAGGCCATGCTTTTTTGCGATTTTTACCACGATTGTGGGATTTATGTCGCTAATTTTCTGTGATATTAAGCCTGTAATTTCGCTAGGAATTATGATGAGCGTGGGAATTGCGTGCTCGCTAGTCGTGGTGTTTTGCCTCTTTGGCGCGGTGATGAGCATATCTAGGCGCACGCATAATAATCGCAGTTTTGAGAAGCAGTTTCGCTTCACCCATTTTTGCGCGAATTTAGCCCTAAATCACAGAGGCAAAATTTACGCAGTTTGCGCGCTAGCTGTTTTGGCTGGGATTTTTGGGATTAACAAATTGCGTGTGGAAAATAGCTTTATCGGATATTTTAAGGAAAATACACCGATTTATGCCGGTATGGAGGTCATCGACACCAAGCTTGGCGGCACGATTCCACTCGATATCGTGATAAAATTCCCAAAATCGCAGAGCGCGCCAAGCGAGGAAATGGACGAATTCGAGGCTGAATACGCCGCGAACGAAAACGACCCAAAATACTGGTTTAGCTCCCAAAAAATGCGCATTATCAATAAAACTCACGCATTTTTAAAAGACCAAAACATTAGCGATCACAAATTTATCGGGCAAGTAAGCTCTCTAAGCTCGCTTTTGCAAGTCGGGCGCGAGATAAACTCGGGCGAGGAATTAGATGATTTAATGCTAGCGCTAATTTACTCCGAACTGCCTGAGAACTACCGAGAAATGGTGCTTTCGCCCTATGTCAGCATAGAAGAAAACGAGGCGCATTTTAGCGTTCGCACGATTGATAGCGATCCAAATTTGCGCAGAAATGAATTTTTGCAAAATTTGCAAAATGATTTAGATAAATTGCTCGCAAATGACGGCGTAAGCGCGCAGGTAAGCGGTATAATGGTGCTTTATAACAACATGCTCCAAACCCTAATGAGCTCGCAAATCGGCACGCTTGGCATTACGGTTGGGGTTTTGTTTATGCTGTTTTGCTTGATTTTCCGCTCGCTAAGCTACGCATTTATCGCGATTGTGGTAAATCTAATCCCGCTTTGCGTATGCTTTGGGATAATGGGGATTTTGGGCATTCCGCTAGATATTATGAGTATTACGATTGCCGCGATTAGTATCGGTATCGGCGTAGATGATGTCATACACTATCTATTTCGCTTCCGACGCGAGTTCGCGCGCACGCAAGATAGCGCAGAGGCAATCCGCGCAAGCCACGCTAGTATCGGGTATGCGATGTATTATACTTCGTTTGCGATAATTCTGGGATTTAGCGTTATGATGATAAGCAATTTTTGGCCGACGATTTATTTTGGGCTTTTAATCTGCCTTGTAATGGCACTTTTGTTGCTTGGCGCGCTCATAATCCTGCCTTCACTCTTAATGAGCAAATCTAGGTTAAAAATTTAATCTAAAATCAAATTTAGCCTGCTATAATGGCAAGTTTTGGAGAGGATGATGACCTGGTGGCGTCTGCGGACTTCAAATCCGATAAGAGGGCGGTTGACCGCTTTCTGGGGGGTTCGATTCCCTCACTCTCTCGCCAAAGTCTAAATTTCAAAATTTCAAATTCTTAGCGCAAAATTTTCCAAAATTCACAATTCTGCAAATTTTATACGAATTTAAAATTTAAACTTAGTATTTTTGAAAAATTTAAAATTAACATAAACCCCCAACCACAAGGAGTGGCTGGGGTTTGAAATTTAAGAATTTAGAATTTGATTAATTTGAGTGTTCTAGATATGAAATCACGCCAAGGGCGGCTGTCGCGCCGTCTGCGGCTGCGCAAACGACCTGTTTTGGCGCATCTATGCGCAAATCACCCGCCGCAAAAAGACCTGGCAAGCTTGTTTGCATTTTGAGATTTACCACGACCTTGCCCTCGTCGTTCATATTGCAGATAAAATCGCCGTTTTCGTCCCTTAGCACGCTGTTTCGCACATCAAGCCCCACGAAGGTAAAAATCCCAGGCAGGCTCAATTCTCTTTTTGCGCCTGTGTTTTTATCGCTAACGACGATGCCCGTTACTCCGCTATTATCGCCTTTAATCTCATCGACAATAGCATTTGTGATAAGCTCGATTTTTTCGTTATTTTTGACCTTTTCGATAGTGTTTGGCGTAGCGCGGAAGCCGTCTCTTCTGTGGATTAGATAGACTTTCGAGCAGATATTTGCTAGATACAGCGCCTCTTCGAGCGCAGTATTTCCACCGCCAAGCACCGCTACTTCTTTGTTTTTATAGAAAAATCCGTCGCAAGTAGCGCATGTGCTAACCCCGCGTCCGAAAAACTCGTCCTCACCCTTAACCCCTGCTCTGCGAGGTTTCGAGCCTGTGGCTACGATTACGGCCTTGGCACGAGCGGTTTTGCCACCCTCTAAAAATATGCTAAATGCGCCGTCTTCGTCTTTTTTGATACGCTCGACGCTTATCATTTCGTGTTTGAGCCCGAAGCGAAAGCACTGCTCCTGCCATGGCGCCATGAAGCTCATGCCGTCCATTACGGTCGCTACGCCGGGGTAATTCTCCATTTCAGAGCTACTTGTGATTTGGCCTCCTGGCATACCCATTTCATACATTACGACATTTTTAAGTCCGCCCCTTGTGGCGTAAAGTCCCGCACTTAGCCCAGCTGGACCGCCACCAATGATTGCTAAATCTAACATTTTTTCTCCTTTGTTTTATTTTTTAATCAAATTTAGGGCTAAATTTCAGTGAAAAATAAAAAGGGCTTTCGCCCTTAAATTTTAAAGTAATGAGTTGATTTTATCAGTGATTACTTGTTTTGATTGCGCGCCGATTAGTTGAGCTGCAACTTCGCCGTTTTTGAAAAATAGCATAGTTGGGATCGAGCGAACGCCAAATTCTACTGCCAAATCTTGCGCTTCATCGGTATTTACCTTGCAAATTTTAGCTTTGCCCTCAAACTCGTTTGCTAGCTCGTCGATGACAGGGGCAATCATACGGCATGGTCCGCACCATGGAGCCCAAAAATCAACTAACGCAACACCCTCGCCTACTACATCTTTGAAATTTGCAGATGTAAGTTCGATATATTTTCCCATAAATTCTCCTTTAAATAAATTTGGTTGAAAATCGGACTATTATAGTTTTACAATATTAATGAAAGGTAAAAATTTGGGTTATAATGAAATATTATTGATAAAATTTATCCGTTGCGGATAAATTTCAATTAAATCAATCTGCCAATCATCGCAAATTTCGTTTGTCAAAATGTAATAATCAATCGCCTTTAAAATTTTGCTCATCTTTGCAGGCGTTACACGGCTAGCAGCGCAGTAATCGCCACTAGTCGCCTTAACCTCGATAAAGTGCAAAATTTCATCTTTTTGCGCGATGATATCAATCTCGCCAAATCGTGAGTGAAAATTTCGCGCGATTATCTTAAATTTATTCTGCTCTAACCACCCAGCCGCCCTATCCTCGGCAGAAAATCCAAAGAGATAATTTTTTAGCCCCATTACTCTTCGATTCTAATCATAAATGGTCGCTGTATGATAAACTCCTGCGCGTCTAGCTCGCCCATAGCGCGCTTGACATCGGCCTCTAAGCTCGTGTGAGTGGTGAAAAACAGCGTCACGCACTCTTCGGTTTTTTGCTTTGGTTTTTGCAAAAAGCTATCAATTGAGAGATTGTTTTCGCTTAATATATTTGTGATTTTAGCCAAAACGCCCTTTTCGTCTTTGACGCGAATTCGCAAATAATACTTCGTGCGAATTTCACTCATAGGCGAAATCACAAAATCATTTTCAAGCTCTTTTTTATAGCCTAAAATCGGGCTTTTGTTACCGCGAGCTATATCGATTAAATCGCTTATAACTGCACTTGCCGTAGCCCTGCCGCCAGCTCCTGGGCCATAAAACATACTCTCGCTCATACAATCCCCAAAAACGCTCACGCCGTTCATTGCCCCGCCGACCTTAGAAAGCATTGCGTTTTGCGGGATTAGGGCTGGATGGACACGAAGCTCGACACGGCTTTCGTCAATGCGTTTTGCAATCGCCAAAAGCTTGATTACATACTCAAATTCATGCGCGAAATATATATCTTCTTTGCTAATCCTATCAATACCTTTAATCAAAATATCCTCAGGCCTACCTTGCGCCCCATAAGCAATACTAGCTAGGATTAGCAGTTTGTGCGCTGCGTCAAATCCGCCTATATCAAAGGTCGGATCAGCCTCAGCGTAACCTAGCTCTTGCGCCTTTTTTAGCGCGTCTTCGAAATTTTCGTTTTTTTGCATCATATTTGTGAGGATATAATTGCTAGTGCCGTTTAATATACCGATGATTTTTTCGATTTTATTCGCACTTAAACCCTCACGCAAAGCTTTGATTATCGGAATTCCACCAGCTACGCTAGCTTCGTAACCAAAAGGCGTGGAGCCGGCTAAATTTTCAAGCTCATATCTATGATAAGCCAAAAGTGCCTTATTTGCAGTAACGACAGCCTTTTTGCGTTTTAAAATTTCACTAACTATCTCATAAGGCTTTTCGACCCCGCCCATAAGCTCGACAAAAACATCGATATCATCGCGGTTTATGACTGAATTTATATCATCACTTAGTGGAATTTTAGCACTGCGCTTTTTGCTTAGATCTCGCACTACACCGATAACTGGCTCGATTTTAACCCCGGCACGCGCAGTGATTAGCTTTTCGTTTTCGATGAGTATGTTTGCTACCTCGTTACCGACGGTTCCGACGCCTAAAATCGCTACTCTCATTTGACCTCTTTAAGATATTTTTTGATATTTCGCGCTGCTTGGCGGATTCTATTTTCGTTTTCGATAAAGGCGATTCGCACATAATCATCTCCTGCACTTCCAAAGCCAATTCCAGGACTTACAGCCACGCAAGCCTGCGTTAGAAGCTGTTTTGAAAACTCCATGCTCTTTAATCCAGCGCATTGTGGAGGCAGTTTTGCCCATGCAAACATGCTAGCTTGCGGGGTCGCGATCTCCCAGCCTGCGTTGCCAAAGGCTTCTAGCAAGACATCTCTTCGTTTTTGGTAAGTCGCCCTTATCTCATCGATGCACTCTTGCGGGCCATCGAGCGCGATTGTAGCGGCGACTTGGACCGGGGTAAACATACCATAATCAAACCACGATTTTATCTTTTTAAGCGCGGCAACTAGGCGTTTGTTTCCACACACAAAACCCACGCGCCAGCCAGCCATATTATAAGTTTTCGATAGCGTGTATGCCTCGACTGCGACATCTTTGGCGCCATCGACCTCAAAGATACTTGGAGTTTTGTATCCATCGAAGCTAATCTCAGCGTAAGCTATATCGCTGATGATATAAAATCTCTCTTTTTTTGCCATTGCTACAAGGCGCTCATAAAAGCTCTTTTCGACGGTTACGGTTGTAGGATTGTGCGGGAAATTTACCACGACATATTTTGGCCTAGGAATACTCTCGTCAAATGTTTTTTGGAGCTCGATGAAAAATTTATTCTCGTCAAATTCCAAAGTTTGCGTATCGTAAGGCAAAGGGATTTTCACCACATTTCCGCCTGCGATAATGAAGGCTTGGGTGTGGATCGGATAGGCAGGATCTGGGACTACGGCTACATCGCCAGGGTTGATTATCGCACTTGTTAAATGCACAAAACCCTCTTTCGAGCCCATTGTCGCGACGATTTCGCTATCTGGATCAAGCATGACGCCGTATTTGCGCTTATACCAGTTAGCACATGCCAAGCGAAGCTTGTAAATGCCCTGACTTACGCTATATCCGTGAGTTTTGTCCTTTTGCGCGCTTTCGCAAAGCTTGTCGATGATATGCTGTGGCGTGCGGCCGTCTGGGTTACCCATAGAAAAGTCGATTATATCATCGCCCTTGTGGCGTGCGGCCATTTTAATCGCATTGACCTCAGCAAAAACATAATTAGGCAATCGCTCGATTTTGCCAAATCTAATCTCGTCAAACATCTCATCCTCCTATAAGTTTGATTTCTAAGCCTTGTTTGATATTTTCCCCAGCAAATGCGTCGCAAAGGTGCATATAATGCGCATTTGGCGGGAATTTAATCTCCAACTCTTTTACTTTTGCCTCACTGATTTTGTTTGAAATTTCGTCTAAATTTTTGTCATAAAAAGCGATATTTGGATACCAAACCTGCGCGCCTTTGGTTTTAACAACTGCTTTTTTGGTGTTTGCGATATTTATAAAATAGCTACTTTTTAGCTCGTTTTGTTCTTTGTTTGTGAGTAAATTCATACTCTCAAAATTCAGACGAAATAGCATTACATCGCCTAAAATCATAAAATCCTCGACATAAATTTTATGCTTTTTAAGCTCAGTATAAATCGCGCCCGGATCGACCATACGGTTTGTGCGCAAAAGTATGCTTCTTAGCTTTTCGCCCTCGTCTAAATTTAGAAAAGCTAAATTTTTGTAATTCTCTAAATTTAGCCTGTCAAAGACCAAATTTAGCGGTTTTAAAAGAAATTTTGAATTTTGCTTCGTAAGAAATTTTATCTCGATCCCGCGCGCCCTATCACTTGGAGTGAAATTTAAAATTTGGTTTTTTTCTAAAATTTTGCTTATCTTTGCAAGGTCGGCAAAGCCGTTTTTATCGCTTAAATCTTCACTTGCGTTGATATCGTAACGCGCCAAAATTTCGCTAGGGCTCGCACAAAAAGCCAGCCCCAAACAAAACGCGAGCGCGAAAACGATTTTTACCACTTTTTGCCCTTATTTAGCCGAATAAACTCTTCGTTTGAAATTTTGTTTATTTCGCCGTTTTTAATGTGGAGTTTGATTGTGTTTTTCTCGCTAAATTTCACTGGATCGCCCGGCTTTCCTATGTCAAACATACCGTGCCCAGTAGCGATTAAAAGCTCGTCGCTAGCACTTAGCGTATAGCTTTCGGTTGTGACAAATTCTCGTTTTTTGCCGGTAGTTAAATTTATTATTCCTAGCCAAATTTTAACATGCGGTGTGAGTTTAAGCTCGTCGCTTGGGCTAAATTTCGCGCTTGTGTTATTATCGCTAGCATTGCTATCACTTGCGTTTGCGTCGCTTGCATTAGCCTCTGCTTTGATGATTTGTATGCTTCGATCTAGCGCATTTGGCGCACTTGCATTGTAATCACTTGTATTATAATCGCTAGCGTTAAATTCCAATGCGCGCGGCGATTCATAAGGCCTAATACCTACATTTTCTAGCTGTTTTTGCGTATCACTAACCACGCTATTATCGGAGTATGTGGCGTTAGTTTCTTCATTTAGCATGGAGCCCAAAAATTCGTTAAATTTCTTATGAAGCTCGAAATAAAAAATCGCAGCGATTATCAAAAATATCGCCACTAGCCATATAATCCAGCCTCCACCCTCTCTTTTGCTGCCACTTGCACGCGCATAGACCTTTTCGACATGGGCTCTTTTGTTTGGTTCAAAACTAGCCTTTGCAGCCCTAAACTCGCTCAACCACTCGCTCAAATCCAGCCCAAATTCGCGCTCTAAAATTTTGATATATCCAGCGACATTAAAATTCGCAAGTTTTTGAAAATCTTTATCTAAAATCGCTTTTAAATTTTCCACTTCGATATGCGTTGCATTGGCGACCTCGCCTAAATCCATGCCTCGCAAACGCTCTAAATCTAAATCTTTTTTTTCCTTCTCATCCATTTAAAATCCTATCACAAAGTATCGCAAAAGCAGCGCTTACATTTAGTGAATCCCAACCCTCGCGCATTTTGATCGATACTTTTTTATCGCATTTTTTAAGCACTTTTGCAGGGATTCCAAAACCCTCATTTCCCATGACAAGCGCCCTTTTTTTGGCAAATTTAAGCTCTTTAAAATTCTCTCCGTCCGCACTAGCAGCGCAGATTTCAAACCCAGCTTGTTTTAGCTCGTTTAGCGCGCCTAGCCCGTCAGCGAGCCTAACTACATTTAGCTCATACGCAGCACCCGAACTAGCTCTTAAAATGCCTTCGATATTTAGATTATTTGCGACAATTATCACGCTATTTGCGCCCAAAGCGTAAGCTGTGCGCATAATCGCGCCGATGTTTCCCACATCGGTCAGCCCGTATAAAACGACCAAAAATTCATCGTTTTTCACACTCGCAAACTCAGCAAATTCAAACTCGCTAACCTCGGCTAAAAAACCTTGATGATTGCCACCATGCGCCAAAGCTTGGGCTTTTTTGCTATCTACGCGCTCGACTTTGACGCCAGTGCGCGCAATACGGCGAAAAATATCGCTCTCGCACTCCTTAGCAAGCATAATGCGAACAAATTTTTCGCTATGGTGTTCTAAAATATGTAAAAATAATTGTTTTCCGTAAATAATCATTTTGCGATTTTAGCAAAAAATGGTTAAGAGATGCCTTATTTTATCAAATCGTTGTAGATTTCTTTGACAGATTTTCCGGTGATTTTGGCAAGCAATTTTGCCTTGATTTTGGGTGAAATTTCGAGGCTTTTAATGTCGTTTTCGCTGATTTTTTCGAAATTTGCCTCTTTTGCGCCAGCTACCACCACAGCCCACTCGCCGTTTAAATTCGCGGTTTTTAGAGTGAGGGCTAGTTCTTTTGCGCTGCCAAAAAATTTGGTTTCAAACTTTTTACTCGCCTCTTTTATGGCAAAAATTTGGCGATTTTCGTCTAAATTTTCGATACCGCAAACAAGGCTTAAAATCCGCTTTGGCGATTCGTAAATCACGCATGGATAGGGGTTTTTGAGCATGTTTTCTATGGCGATTTTGCGCTCTTTGCCGGTATTTGGCAAAAAGCCTAAAAAGCAAAATTCCTTTTCCACTATCCCGCTGGCTGCGACTGCAAGCAAAAGCGCGTTTGCCCCGCTTAAAATTTCGTATTCGATGCCGTTATTTTGGGCAAATTTCACAAGCGCAATCCCTGGATCGCTAATGCAAGGCATGCCAGCGTCGCTTAAAAATGCGCAATTTTTTTGGGTGAAATTTAAGGTGTCAAATTTGGCGAAAAATTCGCTTTCGTTGTGCGTGTGAAGCGAAAAAAACTCTTTTGGAGTGAAATTTATCTGATATTTTTCGCTGAGTAAGTTTAGAAGTTTTTTACTAAATCTTGTGTCCTCGCAGATAAAAATCTCGCATTTGGTGAGTATTTCAAGGGCATGGGTTGAAATGTCAGCGAGATTTCCTATCGGCGTAGGAACGAAATAAAGCAATTATTTCATTCCGTATTTTTGTTTGAATTTCTCAACACGACCCGCGCTATCTACGATTTTTTCGCTACCTGTGAAAAATGGGTGGCAGTTTGAGCAGATATCTACACGGATTTCTTCTTTGTTTGAGCGTGTTTTAAAAGTGTTGCCACAAGCGCAAGTTACGGTTGTTTCAACATAATTTGGGTGAATATCTTTTTTCATTTTAACTCCTTGCAAATTTTAAAAGGTTGCGATTATACAATAAAATTTTTAAAAAATCAAATTTGACTTTTTTAGAAAATAAGCCTTGCGCAAGCAGTCATTATCGCGGTATTTGAGCGTAAAATGTAAGGTAAATTTAACTCGTAAGATTTGCTAAATTTTTTGCGTTCATTTTCAGAAAAACCACCCTCTGGACCTATAAAAGGAATCTCATTTTTATCAAAAATTTCCAAACTTTTGCCCTCAAAATCGATCAAAACCGAATTTGGATATTTAGCCAAAAGCTCGTCCGAGCTAGATAAAATTTCAAGCTCTATAATAGAATTCCGCCCGCACTGACACGACGAATTTATCAAAATTCGCCCCATGCGCTCCAAATCCAGCCTAACATTTTTTTGCGAAAAATCGCTATAAACAAAAATGATTTTTGCCACGCCCATTTCATTTAAGCTAGGAAGCGTTTTTTCAATCACGCTTGGCTCGACCACCGCCCAAGCAAGGCAAAATTCGTGCTTTGGCGCGATAACGGAGTGTTTAAAAACCAAATTCGCTACCGCGGTTTTGCGTGAAATTTCAGTGATTTCATAGATATAATTGCTCTCATCGCGCAAATTTCTAAAATCCACTCTATCGCCCACGCTAAGGCGTCTAGCGCGCAAATGCGAAAAATTTTCGCCCGAAATTTCTAAAATTTCGCTTCCTGCGTTTTTGTCATAAAAAAATACCATTATATAAAACTCACTATCAAAATTATCGAAAAAATTGCGCCCAAAATTTTAGCTATTTGCGCGCGGTAAATTTCAAATTTTTGCCCCAAAAATGCGCGTTTAAGGCGTTTATATCCCACCGCGCACAGCCCCATTATGCACACTGCGCCCACGCACATCAGCCCCACGCTCACGCTCACGCTAGCCATTACTGGCAACATCACAGCCCCAGTTGTTACAATCGCCGCCAAAACAGCGTAATACACGGGCAAAAATTTGCGAATTCTAGCCAAATATTTTCGCCCATTAAAAAGCTTTTTGCGCGCTTTTATCCCCCCTAAATTTCGCAAAGCAGGAAATTTCACGACGCCGTTTTTCTTGGCTGAATTTAAAGTGTAAAATTTAATGTTTTTATCGATTTTAAGGCGCGTTAGAGCAAAATACACAATCGTAAGCCCTCCAAAGACAAAGGCGAAAAATTTATGAAAGCCTAGCGCGCTAGCAAACATATACTCCATTACTCTACCACTGGTTCTGGCGGGAGTTGCGGGTTGATTTGCGGGAGCGGGTCAGGGTTTGCGATGCTCACATCACTAGGCACCTCGCTAGATACAGGCGGCTTTTCTAGCACCTTTTCTTCCTCTTCTTTGCACCCCACAAACAGTGCTAAAACCGCAAAAATACCCAAAATTTTCGCTCTCATTAGCAATCCTTTTCGTAGCTAAATTTCACGCCATTTACGAGCTTTTCAAACATTTTTTTATCTCTCCACTCAGCCATTACACTTGGGGAAAATTTAATGTCTTCTAGCTCGATTTTGCCCATATTTTCGTTATCGGCGTCTTCTTCGAAGCACTGCGCATAGCCCGTGGAGGTCTCATGCACGATGACGCTATGAAGCCTTACTTCGCGCTCGCCGTTTTTCATTTCGCTTAGTTCTAAAAGTCTGCGAATTAAGATAAAAAATATTCTCGCAAACTGCTCCGCGCTCGCATTTTGCGGGATCTCTATCCAGCGCGCGCTGTATTTTTTCAAATCGTTTTTGTATTCGTCGCTCTCGCCAGAAAATATCGTCGTAGCATGGTCAAAACTATCGATTATATCCCTAATCCCAAGCTTCATATAGCCAAAATCATAGACCATGCCAGCATTGTCAAGGTAGTTTGAGCTTAATAAAACCTCGCATTTATACGAGTGCCCATGGATACTGCCCCTGCACCTTTGCGACCCGCAAAAGCGCACTATATGGGCGTTTTCGAACTCATACATTTTTCTGATTATCATACACTTTCCTTATCGTTCCAAATTCTAATATGCGCTCTATCGGAGTAATTATAACCATTTTTTATGCAAAATTTAGCGACAAATTCTGCGTTTTGCTCCAACTCCGCCTTGTTTGCGCCAAGAGGCATACAAAAAACCTCGTTTTCGCACTCTGCTAAAATTTCGCGAATTTCGGCTTTGGCATCAAATTCAGGCGAAATTACAAATTTATAAAAGCTATCTTTTGCATTTTTCTTAATCGCTTTTAAAGCCTCGAAATTTAGCCGTTTTTCGCGCGGTTCGCCCGAATTTGAAAGCTTTGGCGAAATAGCAAAAACGCAATCTTTATAAAACGCAAACTTTTCAAAATCGATTAAAATCGTGCCGTTTGTTTCGAAATGCACCTGGTAATTTAACCTTTGTAAATTTTGGATAAATTCGATAAAAATTTCGTTTTTATGGTGCAAAAGTGGCTCGCCGCCAGTGATGATTATAATGGGTTTTTGCGAATTTGCATTTGAAATTTCGCCATTGATTTTTTCTATTAAATACTTCGCCGAAACTACTTCTTCACTCTCAAAATGCCCCGTCTGCACCGCGCGAATCGTATCGCACCCAACCAAAATTTCGCTAGTTTTAATTGAGCGCGCGCTCACGCCAAATCCAGCGCATTTTAGATTACACCCTGCAAAGCGCATAAACAGCGCAAGTCTGCCTGAGTATTTGCCCTCGCCTTGGATACTTAAAAAGCTCTCTACTAGGCGCAATCTCAACCACCGGTTTGGTAAAATGCACGGCTTGAAATTTCGTTTTGAGCGCCGATTTCCCAGCGATTTTTTTCTGGTTTGTTTTCTAAGACCTGCGCTAAAATTTCGCTAGCTTTTGCGATGTCGCCGGCGCGCACAGCCTCTTTTATGCTTAGGGCGTCCTCGAAATACAAACACGGTATCAAATGCCCCTCTGCGCTAAGTCTTAGCCTATTGCAACTAGCGCAAAAATCGTGTTTGTGCGGATCAATTATGCCAAAAGTGTAGCCGTCATCTAACGCATAAAGCGAAGCTGGGGAGGTGGCTTGCTTTTGAAGCGGTGAAATTTGGTATTTTTCGCCGATGATTTTTAAAATTTCATTTGATTTCACACCCTTTAAATTTTGCGCGTGAGTGTTTTCCATAAACTCTATGAAGCGAATTTGCACCCCTTTTTCTCTGGCAAATTCGATTAAATGGCAAATTTCATCATCGTTAATCCCGCGCAAAACAACGGTGTTTAGTTTGACTTTCAGCCCCACTTCCAGCGCTGCTTCAAGCCCTTCTAAGACATTGTATAAAACGCCCTTTTGAGCGATATATTTGGCGCGCTCTGGGCGAAGTGAGTCAAGCGACATATTTATGCGTTTTAGCCCAGCCTTAGCTAAATCTTTGGCGTAATTTTTGAGATAATATCCGTTTGTGGTAAGGGCCAAATCAATGCCGGGCGCATAATCGCTTATCATTTTGACAAATTTTGCGATATCGCGCCTGATCAGTGGCTCGCCGCCTGTGATACGTATCTTTTCTATGCCTTTATCGATTGCGACCTTAACGAAGCTAAACATCTCCTCAAAGCTTAGAAGATTTTCCCTAGGCACCCACTCAAATGGGGTATTTGGCATGCAGTAACGGCACCTGAAATTGCACTTTTGAGTAACTGAAATTCGCAAATAATTAATATTTCTACCAAATTTGTCGATTAGCATTATAAACCTTAAATTTCTAAATTTCAGCGATTATATATAAATAAAATTCTTTTTGCAAAATTTTATTTTTATATTGATTGGTTTATTTTTTCACGCTTACAAGTAGCTCTTTTAACTGCTCTAAAAGCGGGCGAATTTGCGCCTCGACCCTAGTATCGACCAAAGCCGAAACCCCGCTTAGTCTTTGCTCTATCACCTCATCGATGACATCAGCGACTGCGTTGATATCTAGGCTGGCTACGCCATTGCCTCCATTTTCAACCATAGCGTGAAGCTCTTCGAGCTTTTTCTTTAACATATAGTTTTCTTGCATGCTATCGGTGATGACTTGATCGAAGCGTTCGAATTTTTTATCTGTCTGTTTGTCCTTGATAAACATAACGATTAAAATCAAAACTATAACTACACAAAGTCCCAAAATAATAAGCATATTTAGATCCACTTTATCTCCTTAAAACAAACTTATCCAAACAAATATAAAGAATATAATACCCAAATATCCGTTTAAAGTAAAAAACGCTCTATCGATTTTGCTAAAATCTTTTTCGACGATTTTATGCTCTTTGTATAAAATCAGCGCACACACAGCCACGCCGATATAGGCAAATGTGCCTAAATTTGCCAGCGCGCAGTATAAAAACCAAAAAATCACACAAATTGCGTGAAAAAGCTTCGAAATAAACATCGAAGCCTCTTTGCCATAACGCGAAGGTATGCTAAATAGCCCATTTTGCCTGTCATACTCCATATCTTGGAGCGAGTAGAGCACATCAAATCCACCTACCCAAAACACCACGCCCAGGCACAGCACCACAGACCAAATCGAAATCGCGCCTGTTACTGCGATATTTCCGGCAATCGGCGCAAGGCCTAGGCAAAGACCTAGCATTAAATGCGCAGTTTCGCTAAATCGCTTGAAATACGAATACGAGCCAAGCGCGAGCAAAATCGGCACGCTAAGCCCAAAGGCTAAGCTATTGATAAAATAGGCTACAACCACGAAAATCACGGCATTTAGCGCGATGAAAGCTAGCATATTTTTGCGACCTATGCGCCCATCGACACTTGGGCGAGAAGCGCAACGAGGGTTGTTTCGGTCGATTTCTTCGTCCAAATAGCGATTTACGGCCATTGCGAAGCTTCTAGCACTCACGGCGCACAAAATACCCAAAACAAAAAGTCCAAAGCCAAACCACATTGAGCCGTTTTGCGCCTTTGAGGCTGTTATCATCGCCACGAAAATAAACGGCAGGGCAAAAACCGAGTGTTTGAAAACTATTAATTCGTTAATATCTTTTAAAATTTGTTTAAATTTTTCCATAAATTCCCTTATTTCGGGCGGTATTTTAGCAAAAATTTGGCAAAAAATCTATTTATAATTAAATTTTTCTATCTTAAATTTGCTAAAATTAGCCCCAAAATTTAATTAAAGGCAAAATTTGAGCGAAATTTTACAACTTGCACTCATCGGCACGACAGCCAGCGGAAAGACAGATTTAGCGCACAAAATCGCCCTAAAAACGGGCGCTGTGATTTTGAGTTTGGACGCACTTTGTGTCTATAAGCTAATCGACATCGCTAGCGCAAAACCTAGCAAAGACGAGCTAGCGCAGGTGCCGTATTTTGGGATAAATTTGATAGACCCAAACGAATATTTTAGCGTGGGCGAGTTTATCAAAGAATACGAAAAAGCGCGCGAATTCGCCGCGCAATCGCAAATTCCACTCATCATCACAGGCGGAAGCGGATTTTACCTAAAATCCATGCTCTCAGGCCTTGCGCCCAAAATCCAAGACGCTCAAATTTTCCCGCAAAATAGCGAAATTTTCGCGCTTGCTAGCAAAATTGATAGTGAGTTTTGCGCCAAATTTAGCGCATTTGATACATTTAGACTGCGCAAATGGTATAGCATTTATGTCGCTACTGGCGAAATTCCAAGCGAATTTTTGCGCAAAAATACTGCCCAGCCTGTGATAAAAAATCTCAAAATTTTTGAAATTTTGCGCGGAAAGGACGAAATCAACGAGCGAATCACACTTCGAACCAAAAAAATGTTTGAAGCGGGAATTTTAGATGAGGCGAAATTTTTGTTTGAGCGATATGGATATGAGTGCAAATCCCTATCCTGCGTGGGTTTGAAGGAGTGCGGTGAGTATTTACGGGGCGAGATTTCAAGGGCTAGTTGCGAGGAGCTCATCACAATCCACACGCGCCAGCTCGCCAAACGCCAGCGCACATTTAACAAATCGCAGTTTGAGGGCAAAATACACGCCCCAAGCGAAATTTTAGAGAGAGAAATTTTAAAATTTTTGGGTAAAAATGGCTGAATTTGGCACCAAATCTGTCATTGTAAAAAATGTGGCGCAAGCTACGAGCGTAAAATTTGAAGTTAGAGTTTTGGTAAAATTTATAGAATTTTAACATTCTGCAAATTTAGCGCAAGAAATTTTGAAGTCGTAGATTGCCACGCAAGCAAAGCTCGCTCGCAATGACACTGGCAAGCAAATTTTGCATAATTTGTCATTGCGAGGCGTGATAACGCCGAAGCAATCTACGAAATAAAAATTCCAAATTTGCAAATTCACTGTCATTGCGAGAATTTGCGTAGCAAATTCGAAGCAATCCAGGGAAATTTAAATTCAAAATTCAACCTAAATTTTGCATTGAACGATTTTTTGAATTTAACCTGCGCCGTGAAATTCTCTGTAAGGGGGAGGGCGCGCTTTTTAGGAGACGCTACCCTCCCCCTTACCAACCCCCACCCCTGTAAAACCTTAGAAGTGGCTAAATTTAAAGCTTCGCTTTAAATTTAGCTGATTTTATTTTTACGGAAATGCTTCGCATTTCTCGCAATGACAAATCAGGCGTAAAATTTGGCAAATTTCACGCTAAATTCCGCTATTTTATCACCTCTTTCATCTCTTTTATCGCATTTTCAAGCCCTACGAAAATCGCGCGCGAAATGATACTTTGACCGATATTTACGAGCGAAATTTCGCTGTTTTTTACGAGCGCAGAAACATTTTGGTAGTTTAGACCTCCGCCAGCAGTTACATTCATACCTAGCCCTTTGGCATACGCGCTCATGTGGCGAAGCTTGGAGATTTCATCTTTTAACATCGATTTTAGCGTATCAAGCGGGAGATTATACGCCTTTATCGCATGTGGCGTAAAAGCCAAATTTGACCTAATCGTCGCAAACAGAGCAGAGTATGTGCCGGTGCGAAGCTCGATCGAGCGGACATTAAAATCATTTGCCATGTCGATTATTTCGCGCACAGGCTCGATAAACAGCCCCACGCGCACGCCTGAGTGTTGCAAAAACTCGATATCACTCGCGATTTGCTCAGAGTGCAGATTTAGCCCACAATCCTCGCCAGAGTGCGGCACTAGCGTGATACGATATGGTTTAGCCTTGACCAAAATCTCCAAAAGCTCGCTCCCGCCGCTACACTCGACATTTACAGGCACCTTTGAGTGGCGCACGATATCGGCGATATCATCTTCGTTGATATGGCGTCGATCCTCGTGCAAACGAAGCGTGATTTGATTTGCACCTGCGCTGATTGCGGTGTATGCCGCCATCAAGATATCAGGGTCGTTCATCGCCCGTGCCTCACGCAAAACCGCGACATGATCGATATTTACTCCAAGTAGCATTTTAACTCCTAAGAAAATTTTCGCTATTATAACCAAAAAAGGTAAGGAGAAATTTATGGTTTTAGGCTTTGATTTGGGCTCGAATACACTGCGCGCATGCGTGATGAAGCCGGCTAAAACGGGCTTTGAGATAGTTAAATCTAGCGAGCGCATAGTCGGCTCGGCTAGGGGATTAGTGGCAAACAAACCTTTGCAAAATGACGCCAAAGAGCGCATTTTGCGGGCTTTGGGCGAAATTTTAGAGGAACTTTCGGATTTGATTTATGAGCGAAATTTAGAGATTTTGGATAATTGTGCTAAAAATTTAGAGAGCGAAGATACCTGCGCGCGAAATTTGGGTTTTGATGATGCTTGCGCGCGAAATTTTAAAAACGCTAAATTTAGCCTACCTTACGCCACTGTGGCGACGGAAGCCTTTCGTGTCGCCAGCGATAGCGTAGAATTTTTCGAAAAACTTTACAAAGAATTTTGCGTAAAATTTAGCATAATCGACGGCGAAAGAGAGACAAAATTGACCAGGCTTGGTATCGAAAACAGACTTCAAATTTTAGGTATCAAAGCGCAAAATGCCGTCAGTATCGACCTTGGCGGGGCTAGCACAGAGATAAGCAGTGCTAAATTTGGACAAAGCTTTAAATTTGGCATTGTGAGATTTTGTAACGAAAATCCTGGAATTTTACAAAATTTTAGTTACGCCAAATTTAGCCAAATCGCAAACGAGCAGACAAGAAGCGCAAGGGAGTTTTTGCGTAGTTTAGGCGCAGGAAAAATCGTGCTCACAAGCGGTGTGCCAACCACGATAAGCGCCCTTAAATTGGGAATTTGTGCCAAAGATTACGACACAGGCAAAATCAATGGAAGCGTTTTGAGATTTAGCGATTTTGCTGGGGCGATAGAGCAAATTTTGAAATTCTCAAAGCGCGAAGCCGATGAGGCAATGGGCGAAAATAGGGCGGAGGTTATCGTGGCTGGGGCGCTACTTTTAGAGGCGATTTTGAGCGATTTTAGCGGTAGTGGCGCAGATTTTATCGTCGTTGATGATGGATTACGAGAGGGCGTGTGTATAAATTTAATGCAAAATTTGGCGAAGCCGTAATAAAAAATAAAACCAGCTAAATTTAGAAAAACGAAGTTTTTCTAAATTTAGCCACTTCTAAGGTTTTACAGGGGAAATTCGCACGGAGCAAAAGGCGCGAACAGCGCTTTTGCGTGCGAATTAAATGCAGGGGGGTAGCGTCTCCTAAAAAGCGCGCCCTCCCCCTTACAGAAAATTTCACGGCGCAGGTTAAATTCAAAAAATCGTTCAATGCTAAATTTGGGTTAAATTTTACTTCAAATTTTTACTATAAAATAGTATCATACCCAAATTTTATCAAGGAGAAAAAATGGTAAGAGAGCAAATTTTAGAAGATATCAAAACCGCTATGAAATCCGGTGACGCGGTGCGCAGAGACGCTTTGCGTATGCTAAATTCTACGCTTAAACAAATTGAGGTCGATGAGAGAATTACGCTAAGCGATGAGAGGGTTTTTAGTGTTTTACAAACCGAAATCAAGCGCAGAAACGAAAGCGCAGCACAATACAAGGCTGGTGGGCGCGAGGATTTAGCGCAAAAAGAGCTTGGCGAGGCCGAAATTATCGGCGCGTATCTGCCAAAACAACTTAGCGATGACGAACTTAGCGCGGCTTTGGGCGCGCTACTTGGCGAACTTGGCGCAACGAGTGCCAAAGATATGGGACGCGTGATGAAAGCCGCAAAAGAAAAATTCGGCGCTAGTGTCGATGGCAAACGCCTAAGCGAAGCGGTAAAATCGGCTTTAAACTAAAATTTAAAATTCGCAATTTAGGCTAAAATTTAAGCAAAATTTTAGCCTAAAACTATTGACAAAAAATCAAATTTTGCATATAATCTAGCACTCAAAGATACAGAGTGACAACTTTTAGAAAATCAAAACTAATTTAGAAAGGACGAAAATGAATTTTCAACCACTTGGAAAACGCGTTTTAATCGAGCGCGAGGAAGAGACCAAAACCACAGCTAGCGGTATCATTATCCCAGATAACGCTTCAAAAGAGAAGCCATCAACTGGCAAAATCGTGGCTGTCGGCACAGAGTGCGATAGCGTAAAACTTGGCGATGTTGTAGCGTTCGCAAAATACGCTGGCGCGGATATCACAATCGATGATAAGAAATATCTTATCTTAAATTTAGAAGATGTTTTAGGAATACTTAAATAAAAGGAATCAAAATGGCAAAAGAAATTTTTTTCTCAGACGAAGCTAGAAACAAACTTTACTCAGGCGTAAAAAAACTAAACGACGCAGTTAAGGTCACAATGGGACCAAGAGGCAGAAATGTGCTTATCCAAAAAAGCTTTGGGGCACCTGCTATCACAAAAGACGGCGTAAGCGTAGCAAAAGAGATCGAGCTTAAAGACACTCTCGAAAATATGGGTGCAAGCTTGGTTAGAGAGGTCGCAAGCAAAACTAACGACGAGGCAGGCGATGGCACAACTACTGCGACCGTGCTAGCTCACGCGATTTTCAAAGAGGGCTTACGCAATGTAACAGCTGGCGCAAATCCTATCGAAGTAAAACGCGGTATGGATAAATTTAGTGCAGCCGTAATCGAAGAACTAAAAAAATCTGCAAAAGCAGTAAGCGGCAAAAAAGAGATCGCCCAAGTCGCTACAATCTCAGCGAACAACGATGAGAGCGTGGGTGATTTGATTTCTGAGGCTATGGAAAAGGTCGGCAAAGACGGCGTAATCACAGTCGAAGAAGCAAAATCAATCAACGACGAGCTAAATGTGGTCGAGGGTATGCAGTTCGACAGAGGCTATCTAAGCCCATATTTCATCACAAACCCTGAAAAAATGCTAGTGGAGCTTAGCTCACCGCTAATTTTACTTTTCGATAAAAAAATTACAAATTTAAAAGATTTGCTTCCGGTTTTAGAGCAAGTGCAAAAAACAGGCAAACCACTTCTAATCATAGCAGAAGACATCGAGGGCGAAGCGCTTGCGACTTTGGTCGTAAATAAACTTCGTGGCGTGTTAAACATTTCAGCCGTAAAAGCCCCTGGATTTGGCGATAGAAGAAAGGCAATGCTAGAAGATATCGCTATCCTTACAGGCGGAACAGTCGTAAGCGAAGAGCTAGGCAGAACGCTAGAAAGCGCAAATATGGCTGATCTTGGTCAGGCTGAGCGTATCGTAATCGACAAAGACAACACTACAATCGTAAATGGTGTAGGCGAAAAAAGTGCAATCGACGCTAGAATCGCGCAAATCAAAGCTCAAATTTTAGAGACAACAAGCGATTATGATAAAGAAAAATTGCAAGAACGCCTTGCAAAACTAAGCGGTGGCGTAGCTGTAATCAAAGTAGGCGCAGCAACCGAAACAGAGATGAAAGAGAAAAAAGATCGTGTCGATGACGCGCTAAATGCGACAAAAGCAGCTGTTGAGGAAGGTATCGTAATCGGCGGTGGCGCTGCACTAATCAAAGCTAGCAAAAATGTTAGCCTAGATCTAAGTGGCGATCAAAAAATCGGCGCAGATATCGTCAAACGAGCTCTCTATGCTCCACTTCGCCAAATCGTAGAAAACGCAGGATATGACGCAGGCGTAATCGCAAACGCGGTCGAAAACGCAAACGATGAGGCGCAAGGCTTCAACGCTGCAAGTGGCGAATTTACAAATATGTATAGCGCTGGAATCATCGATCCGCTAAAAGTAGAGCGCGTAGCTTTGCAAAATGCAGTTTCAGTCGCTAGCATGCTACTAACCACAGAAGCGACAGTCAGCGAAATCAAAGAGGACAAACCAGCTCTTCCTCCAATGCCAGATATGGGTGGCATGGGCGGTATGGGCGGCATGATGTAAGCTTGCCTAGCGCAAATTTAAAGGCAAATTTAAGAGGGGCAATTCCCTCTTAAATTTGCAAAATTTATTCTATTTCTCGCCATAATCTTATTAAATTTTTAATTCTTTTTTTGTAAAATCAAGGCTTTTTAAAAGGAGAAAATATGAGAAGTCAAATTTTAAATTCCTTTGTTATTTTTGCCGTTTGTTTAGGGCTAGCAGGGTGTGTCCAAAACAAGCCAAAACCGCGTGTGGAGCCATATCCGATAGTCAAAGATAGCTCCAAACAACCGCCTAAAAAAACAAAAAGAATTAAGAAAAAACAAAACGCCTCTAAACAAGATAGCACGAAAAAACCTATCGCGCAAAATTCAGAGAAGCGTTGGGTTGTGGATATCGACTCTTTAAAAAGAGAAGAACCGCCAGCTACGGAAAAAAAGCCAAAGGTGGATAATGGCACTCCTCGCAAATACACTGTCCCGATAGAGTAAATTTAGGCTAAGCGATGAAACGAGTAGAGCGAGTAGAGCAGATGAGCGAGATTTTAGCAAAAGTGCAAAAGTGCCTAGACGCATTTGAACTCGCTCTTGATGAGTATAAAAATTCGCAAAAACTTATCAAAAAACTTAGCAGATATTATTCTAGTAAAATTTGGCTAAGTGATTACGAGGCCGATGAGAGCGGTAAAATACTGCGCGAAATAGGTGAGGGGAAAAGCCTTCGTGCGATCAATCGCGGTGCGCTAAGCGAGGATGGGATTTACAACGCTATTTGGCTAAACAAACGCCTAGCGCGCGATATGAAAAAATTATCAAATTTGATTTGTAAGGAATAAAAATGAACAAAAAATATGTTTTTATCTTGGTTTTGCTAGCGCTCTGCGCTGTGGGAGCGCTTTTGGGCGTGGCTAAAAAAGACGAGCTTAAATGCTACGCAAAAGACGCTCAAAGCTGCCTAAATGTCGGTATGAAATACTTCGAAAACAGCCATGACCCAGTAGCGCAAAAGTATTTCAAAAAATCTTGTGATTTAAAAAGCGCGTATGCGTGCTATAATCTAGGCGTTATGTTTGACAACGGCTTTGGCGTGGCTAAAATGGAGCCAGAGGCGATTAGGTATTATACCAAGGCTTGCGATAGTGGCTACGCCCCAGCATGTGTAAATTTAAGCTACATTTACTACGACAGCTTAGTTTATAGCAACACAACCCAAGCTATCGAATTAGCCAAAAAAGCCTGCGATTTAGGCGAGGGAAGTGGGTGCTATAATCTAGGCTTTTATTATCTAAATGCTAACGGATATCGCAAAGACATACCAGAGGCCATAGCTAGCTACGAAAAAGCCTGCGATCTAAACTACTCCCCAGCGTGCGGACTAATCGGAAATATGTTTGCCAAAGGCGAGTATTTGCAACAAAATAATAAAAAAGCCATAGCTTTTCACCAAAAAGCCTGCTCTCTTGGCAACGAAAAAAGCTGCGCGCTCTTTAAAAAGCAATAAATTTATCTAAATTTCAATGGCGTTAAATTTGCAAATTTAACGCCAAATTTATCTTTTAAATTTCACTACTTCGCTTAAATTTTCATTGAGTTTGATTGTATTTTGCATGCCAAAATTTGATGATTTTATCGCGTCAATGCGCTTTTGCAAAAGCGGGTGCGATTCAAAAAGATTGATAAAGGTATCGCTATCACCAAGCTTTTTTGCGCTAGCGAAAAACTCATCTGCACCGCCAATGTGCCCATAAGCGCAGTTTAAAATCCTAAGCGCCTCGCTATCGGCGGCGGCTTCTTGCGAGCGCGAGTATTTGCCAGCAATCGCTCCGCCTAAAATTTGGCTTAATCTCTCATCGCTAAAACCGAATAAAATCGCCATTACAGCGCCATTTCCTAGACCTTTTATGTGATCGCGGTGCTTAAAATGCGCTAGCTCGTGAGCTAAAACAAAGGCTAGCCCATTTTCGCTTTTAATATGCGAAAAAAGCCCGGTATTGACCGTGAGTGCGCCATTTAGGGCTGCGCTTGCGTTTGGAATTTTGCTTTCGTTTATCACGATAAAATATTCGTTTTTGACCTTGGCGCATGAATTTAGCCGTGAGGTTAGGGTGCGGATTTGCTCGGCGAGCTTCTTGTGTTTTGGCTCGATTACACGCTCACTTTCACTGGCTTTGAAAATTTTATACTCTTTGCCCTCTGGGATAAATTTCACAGCCACGCCCACGAAAATATTTAGCGCGAAAAACGCGCACGCGATAACTGCGACAAGCCCCACGCCAAGGGCTAGGAAATTTATAGCATGATTTTCTTTGGAATAATTTTGCTCGCCCTCGTTTTGCGAGGGAATAAATTTAGCCATTGAAATTCGCCTGTTTTGGCTCTTTGGCGTAATAAATCGCCGTAGCGTAAGCTAGGATTTCCACGCTTCCGACATTTTTCGTGGTTTGATTTATCGAGCTTGTTTCTATGCGCAAATTTATAATCTCATCAGCGCCCAAGGCCTTTTCTTTTAGCCTAATCACAGCCTCGCGTCTAGCGCGGTCTAGCAGGCTTTCATACGGCACAACATCGCCACCGAAAAAATTTATCACGCTAGCGTAAATTCGTTTGAAATAATCAATACTTATAACCACATTTCCGCTTACAAATCTCACCCTTTCGATTTTGCCTGAATTTAACAATGGGTGTTTTGAGTTTGTGGTGGGTATGTGTAAAAACAGAGCCTCTTTTTTGCGAATTCTAGCGAAATGGCGCACCTCAGCTTGCTTGCCAAAGATATATCCAGCCCCAAGCAAAATGAGAAATATTATAATATCGCTCATAGCTTACCTTGCCAAAACTGCCGTGCCATAGACATAAATTTCACTAGCCCCTGCTGCAACTGAGCTAGTGGAAAATCGCAAATTTACAATCGCATTTGCACCCATGGCTCTGGCCTGCGCGCACATACGCTCGATTGCTTGTTCGCGCGATTCTTCGAGTAGCTCGGTATATCCTACTAGCTCGCCACCTACGATATTTTTCAGGCTCGCCATGATATCGCGTCCGAAGTGTTTAGCTCTGACCGTGCTTCCACTCACCACGCCGAAAACCTGCTCGATCTCTTTTCCTGGGATTGTCTCTGTATTTACCAAAGTCATCATAAGTGAATTTTTAAAATTTGCCATATTTTCTCCCAAATTTTACAAAATTTGCGAAATTTTAAATTTCGCAAATTTAGCTTATTTATAGTTTTTCACAAATTCTGCTATGCGCGCGATTCCCTCTTTTATCTCGTCCATTGAGCAAGCATAACTAATCCTAAAATGCTCGTCCATACCAAATCCCACGCCTGGCACGGTCGCCACGAGTGCTTCATCTAGCAGTTTTGTGCAAAATTTCATGCTATCTTTTTCTACCTTGGCGCAGTTGATAAATAGATAAAACGCGCCATCAGGTTTGACTACGCTAAGACCCTCTATCGCATTTATCGCATCTACGGCGTAATCACGGCGTTTTTGATACTCTTTATTCATCATGGCGATATACTCATCGGCCTTGCCTTCTAGCACAGCCACGGCACCTGCTTGGACTATGCTTGAAATATTGCTCGTGCTTTGGCTTTGAAGTTTTTTCATAGCTTTGTTTAGCTCGTCGTTCGCACACGCTGTATAGCCAAATCTCCACCCAGGCATTGCGCCACATTTGCTAAGGCCATTTACGGTGATAGTGCGATTAAACATATCCTCGCTGATACTAGCACAAGCTACAAATTCTTTATCAAAAATGATTTTTTCGTAAATTTCATCTGCGATTACGGCGATATCTGTGCCTTTTAGCACCTCGGCAATCGCAATTAACTCATCTTTGCTATACACAGCTCCTGCTGGATTTGACGGAGAGCAAAGGCTAAGCGCTTTCGTGCGTGGCGTGATAGCTGCTTTTAGCTCAGAGGCTGTGATTTTGTATTTATTTTCTGGCTTTGTGTCGATTATGACAGGTTTGCCACCGCAAAATTTAACAATCTCAGGATATGTTACCCAAAATGGCGCTGGCACGATAACCTCGTCGCCATCATCTATCAAACATGAAAAAATATTAAAAAGCGAGTGTTTTGCCCCTACATTTGTGATGATTTGGCTAGGTTTGTAATCCAGGCCATTATCTCGTTTTAGTTTTAGTGCGACTGCGTTTAGAATTTCAGCTGTGCCTGGGATTGGTGTGTATTTGCCGCAGCCCTTAGCCATAGCCTCTATTACGGCATTTTTCGCCGCTTCGGCAGTATCGAAATCAGGCTCGCCTGCGCTAAAAATAATCACATCTTTTCCACTAGCTTTAAGCTCTTTTGCGCGTGTGCTAATGGCGATTGTTAGGCTTTCGCTTAGTCTGTTTATGCGTGAAGCAAGTTTCATTTTTTCTCCTTTTGGTATGTTTTTAAACAATCATAAATCATCTCTTTGACGCTGAAAGTTTCGTCTTTGCCTTCATGATTTGCGGTATTATAAATATCGCTTATCTTGCAATCATCTTCACCGCACTCTAATTTATAGATTATTTTTTGACTTTCTGGCGTCCAACCTTTGCAAATTTGCTCCACCTCTACATCGCCAAATTTTAAAATTTCAAATTTATATTCTGGGTTATCGCAAACATCTTGCCCAGAGATTGTAGGATCATAATCTAGGCAACCAATCTCTTCGTTTGCGAATTCCTCATCTTTCAAAAATGCGATTTTTAAAGAATTTGTGCAAATTTCGCCACAAATTTTATCAAAATTTTCTTGATTTTGATATATTTTTTTAACTGTTTCTATTTTAAGATTATTAAAATCCCCAGCGTTTAACGCACCGCAAATTCCTAGAAAAATCAAAATTTTTCTCATTATTCCCCCTGTTATTTGAGTGATTTTAGATAGTTTTCATACTCTTGGTTGATCTCTTTTTCTTTGTCGCAGAGATTTTTATCGCCATTTTGTATGCAATCTTCTAAAATTTCAATTCGTTTGATTAGATATTTCATCAGCTCTTTGTTGATATCTGGGAGTTTGTTATGCGCTAGCGGATCGCTATCGCACTCGCCTAAAATCCTAGCTGGCACGCCCACAGCTGTGGAGTTTGCGGGGACATCTTTTATCACGACAGAATTTGCGCCGATTTTAGAGTGCGCTCCGATTGTGATATTACCTAAAATTTTCGCCCCAGCTCCCACGACTACGCCATTTTCTAGGGTAGGGTGCCTTTTGCCCTTTTCCAAGCTAACGCCACCTAGGGTTACATTTTGATAAATCAAACAATTATCGCCAACAATCGCTGTCTCGCCGATGACCAAACCAGCCGCATGGTCAAAAAACACGCCACTGCCGATTTTCGCCCCTGGATTGATATCCACAGCGGTGATTAAGCGTGTAATACCTGAGATTATGCGCGCGATAAGGCGAAATTTGCGCTTATAAAACCAATGCGCGAAACGATAATTTATCAGCGCCCACACACCCGGATAGCAAAAAATCACCTCAAATACGCTATTACACGCCGGATCTTGGCGAGATGGCTCGGTAAAATCGTGTTTTATAGTTTGCCAAAAAGTCATAATCCCGCCTTATTGGATAGTTTTCAGATAGCTATTATCGTTTAGGAACAAATACAGCTCGCCTAGGACATGCTTTTTCTCTTTTTCTGAAAGCAGTGGCGAGTTTGCGATTCGTTCATTTAGGCTCTCTCTGATATCGACTACATCATAATCCATATCATCTAAAATATCAATGACAGATTGCGACTCGATAAAATCCGTAACCTCAAATCCGCCGTCTTTTAAAATCACGGTTGCCTCATTTGGGTGAGCGAAGAGGTTGTGATTCATACCAAGCACCTCTTGATACGCCCCGACTAAGAAAAATCCGAGGAAATACTCTTCTTCTTCTGGGTCGATATCGTGCAAAAACAAAGGATTATGCTCTTTATCAAATGTAATCTCACCGTCGCTATCGCAGGTGATATCCCACAGCGTAGCCGAAAGCGTAGCGCGCTCGTCGAGGTGTTCGAGTGGCATGACTGGGAAATGCTGTTTAATGCCCCAAAAATCAGGCAAGGATTGGAAAAGCGAGAAATTTACCAAATACCGCTCTTGCGCGTTTCCGAGTGAATTTAAGAAATTTCCATACTCTTGCTTATTTCCCAAAAGCGCATAAGCCTTGCGCACGACTAGATGCACCAAAATTTCGCCATTTGAGCGATCTGTGAGATCCACATAGCCCAAATCAAAGAGCGTCAGCACGCTCTCCATGTGCGCCATAGCGTCATGCAGGTATTCAAGGGCGTTTGAGGGCTTTAACGAAGTGTAAAGATCGTAAAGCTCGGTGATGACTGGCGGATTTTCCTTTTTCAAAGCCAGTTTGGCCTCTGTGTATTCTTGGGTAAAAAGCTCCAAAACAGGCGCGACCAGCACAGCGTGGCTAGCTGCGACATAACGGCCACTTTCTATGAAAATATTTGGCTCGATCTCGTTTTTATCCTGTGCGATTGATTTTAAAAGAAAAACGACATCGTTTGCGTATTCTTTGAGGGTGTAATTTCTGCTGAAATTTTCCTTCACTTGCGAATATTCTATCGCCAAACCACCGCCTAAATTTATCGAATTTAGATTTTTAGCACCCATTTTGCGGAGTTCAGCGTAGATGTTTCCAGCCTCGACTAATGCTTTTTTAAGCGGGTGAATTTCAGTGATTTGCGAACCGATATGGAAATGAATCATCGTAAATTGCTCGATTAGATTATTTTTTTTGAGCAAATTTACAGCCTCAATTAACTCGGTCGAAGTAAGGCCAAATTTGGAGTTTATTCCGCCACTTTTGACCCAAATTCCACTACCTGAGTTATGAAGCCTTATGCGAAGCCCGATAAATGGCTTTGGCGCAAAGCGCTCTTTGGCGGTTTCGATTATGGTTTTTAGCTCGTTTAAACCCTCGATTGTAAGCGTGATATTATGCCCCATCTCAGCGGCGATAAAGCCGATATTGATGAGCTCTTTATCCTTAAAGCCATTTACGGTGATTGGCGCGTTGTCGTTATTATACGCCATGGCTAGAAGCAATTCTGGCTTAGATCCAGCCTCCAAGCCATACCCGTAAGGCTTGCCGATTTCGACCAAATTTTTCACAAATCCCGGGAATTGATTTACTTTGAGCGGATAGACGGCGTTAAATTTGCCCTTGTAGTCAAATTCTTTTATCGCGCGGTTGAAATTCGAGTAAATTTCGACGATTTGTTTTTTGATAAGGTGTGGAAAACGAAGCAAAATAGGGCCTCTAATGCCGTCAGCCCTGATTTCTTTAACCATATCGACAAGAGGCTGTTTGAAGTCAGAATTCACGCACAACTTGCCAGAATCAATGACGAAATTTGAATTTCCCCAAATATTTAGTCCATAATCGTTCATACTCTATCCTTAAAAAAGTCTTCGATTTCGTTAAATTTAACCATGTCTTGGCTTTTATCCTCTAAATTTTTGCACCATACGCTAGCGTTTTTAAACTCATCTTCGCCGATACATAGGCAAAATTTAGCCATTTTTGAATCTGCGCTTTTTAGGTGTTTTTGTAAATTTTTTGGCTCGTATGCGATATGAGTTTTGGTGATTGCGCGCAGTTTTTGTCCGATAGCAAACGCACAAGGCACGATTGCTTCGTCCATTGCGCCGATGTAAATTCCATTGCGAGAGTTAGGGGTTTCTTTTAATTTTAAAATTTCGATTAGCCTTTCAATTCCTATCGCAAAACCCACGCCAAATGTGCTTTTGCCACCCAAAAACTCGACTAGTCTATCGTATCTGCCGCCGCCACCGACTGCGCTTTGTGCGCCAAGCTCACTGCTGACGAACTCAAATGCGGTTTTGCAGTAATAATCTAGCCCTCTAACCAATCGTTTGTCGATTTCGAAATTTAGCCCATTTGCAAGCAAAATTTCTTGCAATTTTTCAAATTCGCCTTTACACTCATCGCTTAGATTATCGGTGATTAGCGGAGCGGTGGCGAGCTCGCTTTGGCAGGCTTCGTTTTTGCAATCAAGCACGCGGATTGGGTTTGTGATAATGCGCCTTTTGCAATCCTCGCAAAGCCTATCCTCGCGCTCATTTAAAAATTTGATTAGTTTGTTTTTATACTCTGGCATGCACGAGCTATCGCCCAGGGAGTTTAGTTTGAGCGTGGTTTTTACGCCTAGTTTGCGCAAAATTTCGGCTAAAAGCAAAATCACGCTCGCGTCCTCATACACGCTTCCCTCGCCAAAACACTCTACGCCAAATTGGTGAAATTCGCGTAGTCTGCCTCGTTGCGGGCGTTCGTAGCGAAACATCGAGCCGGTGTAGTAAAATTTGCGCACGCCACCAGCCTTGTCAAATTTATTCTCGATAAATGAGCGAACGACCCCAGCCGTGCCCTCTGGGCGCAAGCAGACGCTATCGCCACTTTTATCGCTAAACTCATACATTTCTTTGCCGACTATATCGCTACTCTCGCCCACGCTTCGGCGAAATAGGGCAGTTTGTTCGAGTTTTGGGGTTTCGATTAGCTCAAATCCATAATTCCTCGCCACACTTTCACACACACGCACGATTTTTGCGAAAAGTTCGGCTTCATAGCCCATTAGGTCGTTCATACCACGCAGTGCTTTAATCATCTATAAATTCCTTTATTTTTTTTGTTATTTTATCAATATCATCGTTTGCATTGACGATTAAAAAATTTAATTTTAGCTTTTGTAAGGTAAATTTTATCTTTTCTTGCACCCTAAGCAGATACTCTGCGCCACGAAGCTCGATTTTATCGTATCCCGCGCGAGTATTTAGCCTAGAAATCAAATCATCTTTGCTAATCTCAAAAAATACAAATTTACCATAAATTTCACCACCAAGCGCGATTTTATTTAGCATTACAAGCTCGTCAAATTTAGCGTTTTCATCGTTGGCTAGGGCATAGGCGATACCTGAGATGAAGCTTCTATCGCTTAGGATTAGATTTTGCGAATTTGGCAAAACAACCTTCTCATGGTGCTCAGCCCGATCAGCTAAAAACAAAAACATCTCAGCAGTTTTTGAGATACTTCCGCAAATTTGACCTAAATTTATGTGGTTGTCGCCGTTAAATTTGAAATTTTCGTTTAAAATTATACTACGCAAAATTTCGCCAAACCTCGTAGCGCCCGGTTCTTTGGTAACTATCGCGCCAGGATAAATTTCTGCTAGACGCGATATTTGCGTGCTTTTGCCAACTCCGTCAATCCCCTCAAAGGCTACAAACATCATTTTTCCTTTTTAAGCAGTGGCAAAATTTGCTTTGGCACAAACTGCGAAACATCGCCGTCGTGGCGCAGTATCGTGCGAACCATAGAGCTCGAAATAAAGGCGTTTTTCAGGCTTGGCATCAAAAACACACTCTCAAATTTATCCCATAGCGATGTGTTTGTGTAGCTAAGCTGTAATTCGTATTCGAAATCGCTCACCGCGCGCAGTCCCCTAATGCAAAAATTCGTGCCATGGGATTTGGCGAAATCGACTAGCAGGTTTGAAAACGGCTCGACTTTGACATTTTTTAGATCGCTAAGGGCAAGCCTCGTCATCTCTAAGCGCTTTTCTAGCGAAAAACAAGGGCTTTTGCTCTCGCTAAGCGCGATTGCGACGATGACCTCGTCAAAAAGCCCGAGCGCTCGTTTGATTACATCTAAATGACCATTTGTGATAGGATCAAAAGTACCGGGATAGATACATTTTCTCATTTTTGCCACCTTTTAAAGAGATTGTTTGCCACGCCCATGGCGTCGCACCATTTGCCAATTATGAAATTTTGCATATCTTCTAAATTTTTCGCACCGCTATAACCGCCGATAATGGGCGGAGCGATGATGACGCCGAGATTTGCCAACTCGCTCATTGAACGAAGCGAAATAGGCGAAAAAGGCATTTCGCGCACGCCAAGGATTAGTTTTTTGCGCTCTTTTAGCGCGACGGCTGCTGCGCGAGTGCTAAGAGTATCGGCGATACCTGCGTGAATTTTCGCTAGTGAATTGATAGAGCAGGGGGCAAAAATCGTAGCGTCTATACCAAACGAACCAGACGCCACACTCGCGCCAATATCGCTATCATCGAAGAATTTCACAGCTTGATTTTCGCTAATGAAATTTGCAAAATTTATATTATTTTCGGATTTTAAGACGATTTTTGCATTTTCGCTTATGATTGCGTAAATTTCGTTTGGTGTGGTAGATAAAAATTTGATTAAATTTAACCCAATTTCGCAAAAACTAGCACCGCTTACACAAACTAGGATTTTCATAAGCAAACTTTTTGATTTGGATTTAAAAAAGTGGAGCGGGAAACGAGAGTCGAACTCGCGACATCAACCATGGCAAGGTTGCGCTCTACCACTGAGCTATTCCCGCACGAAGTAAAAAAGAACTTGGATTTTATCTTAAAATTTCTCATTTGTCAATACCATTTTGCTTAAATTTCATAAATTTTTACAATTTCGCCATTTTTTTGCTCGCATTGCTCAAATTTTGAGAGCATAAAATGCGTCGCCCCGCATAGTGGCTTAATCATAGCTGAGTTTGATTTTATCGGCGTAAAATAGCCGTTTTCATACACGCCTAGGCTTAAATTTATGCGATTTGGGCGAAATTTTAGCTCACCATTAAATTTGGCTAAAATTTCACGCGCCTTAAAATTTTCACCAACCATTTTTTTAAGCACCGGCAAGATTATGATTTTTGCTAAAATAAACGCCGCTAGCGGGTTTCCCGGCATTACAAAAACAAGCTTTTTGCCCGCGTAGTAGCACTTAATCGGCTTTCCTGGCTTTATGTCGATATGCTCAAACACTGGGCTAAATCCAAGCTCGCACAAAATTTGCGCCATGAAATCAGCCTCGCCCACGCTTGCCCCACCGCTTGTGATTATCACATCATAGCTTTGCGCTGCGCTTTTTAGGGCTTCTCGCACTGCGTTTGCTTCGTCTTTGATAATTCCAAGATAGTCGTTTGCGAAATTTTCACTCTGCAAAAGCGCGCAAATTCCACTTGCGTTTGCGTTGTAAATTTCGCGCTCATTTGCGCTTTCCCACGGCTCTTTTAGCTCATCGCCACTCGAAAGCACGGCGATTTTTGGCGTGGTGCGCACGGAGATTTCATTTATGCCTTGCGCTGCTAAAAGCATGATTTTAGCGGCATTTATTCGCTCTCCTGCGCTAAGTAGCACCTCGCCCTCGCGCACTTCTTCGCCCATTTTGCGAAGTCCATCGCCTGCTTTTGCGTTAGCCGGTATTTGCAAAAACCCGTCCTTAATGCACGCGTCCTCTACGCGAAGCACGCTGTTTGCGCCCTTTGGCATAGGTGCGCCTGTCATTATTTTTTGCGCTTGATTTGGCGAAATTTCATAAAATTTTTGATTACCAGCAAAGATAGTTGGCTCTACGATTTGCAAACTCTCGCCGATTTTTTCGCTGTTATACGCATAGCCATCAAGTGCGCTATTATCGAAGCTTGGCACATTTTTTCGCGCTTTTATATCCTGTGCTAAAATAGCCCCAAGAGAGCGTGAAATTTCAATCTTTTTTTCGCCAAAAAAGCCTAAATTTTGCCTAAAAATCAATTCCAGCGCAGTGTTTATATCAATCATTCTTCTAGCCTTAGAATTTGTGCGCCTAGTGCGCTAAATTTCGCCTCCAAGCTCTCATATCCGCGGTCTAAGTGATATATGCGATGCACGCGCGTAGTGCCACTTGCTGCAAGAGCCGCTAAAACAAGAGCCGAGCTAGCGCGCAAATCCGTCGCCATGACATCTGCGCCTGCGAGTTTGCCACCCTTGATTGTAGCGATATTGCCGTTTAGTTTGATATCTGCGCCCATGCGGTTTAGTTCGCTCACATGCATAAAGCGGTTTTCAAACAGCCTCTCCTCGACCGTGCTAGTGCCTTGCGCGACGCAGGTTAGCGCCATAAACTGCGCTTGCATATCGGTCGGAAAGCCCGGATACTCGGTAGTGATGATTTTGGTCGCTTTGATTTCGTCTGCTGGCAAAATAGTTATTTTAGAGTCGTTGCCACTGCCTGAAATTTCAAATTTAAATCCCATATCCTCAAATTTCGCTAGCACAGCGCCCAAATGCGCAGGATTTACGCTTGTAACGCTGATTTTTGAGTTCGTTATCGCCCCGGCGCACAGATATGTCCCAGCCTCGATACGATCGGGGATTACGGTGATTTCGTTGATATTTAAAAGTTCGCCCGCTGTGCCTGTGATTTTAAGCTCGTCAGTGCCGATTCCTTCGATTTTTACGCCAGCACTAGCTAGGGCTTCGCACACAGCCACGACCTCTGGTTCTTTGGCGGCGTTGATTATGCAAGTCTCCCCATGCGCTAACGCGGCCGCCATTACGACATTTTCGGTGCCTGTAACGGTGATTTTATCAAACGAAATATTCGCGCCCCTTAGCGCGCCCTCGCACACGACATAGCCTTCTTCGATTTTTACCTGTGCGCCCATTTTTTCGACTGCTTTTAGGTGCAAATCAATCGGCCTTGCCCCTATCGCGCATCCGCCTGGCATGCTAACTTCTGCCTTGCCAAAACGCGCTAGCAATGGACCAAGAACTAAAATCGAAGCGCGCATTTTGCGCACGATGTCATAAACCGCCTTAGTTGAGTTTATCCCTCTTGGATCAATTACGGCGGTGTGAGCGTCTAAATACTCGCATTTTGCGCCTAAATTTGCCAAAAGCTGGATTAAGGTTTTGATATCTGAAACATCTGGTAAATTTTTAATTGTAACTGGGTTTTTGGATAGTATAATTAGCGCGATTAGCGGTAGTGCCGCGTTTTTGGCGCCTGAGATTTTTATTTCGCCACTAAGCTTGGCTTCGCCTTTGATTTGTAAATAGTGCATTTTCTCTCCGTTTTGATTGCAAAAATTTCGCCGTGATTATACATAAATTTGCTTTAAAATTACTATTTTATTACATTTGATTGCTAAAATGAAAACACATTTTGTATTTTTTAAGGTAGTTTATGAAAAAAATTTTTGCTTTATTTTTAGGGGCGTTTTTGATGAGTGGCTGCTCGTGGCTAGCTCCGTTTTCATCGCCTGCAAACCCTACTACGCAAGGGGATTATGAGGTTTATGAGGATAACTCTGGCTCATCACAAATCCCAGGAAACACCTACAACGCAACGCTCATTTCATGGGTCGATAAATACACCGGAACCAAGGTAGGCGGGGATTGTAGTGGGTTTATCACAGCGCTAAATTCTAAAAACAAAGAGATTTTTTTCAACTCAAAAGAGCTGCCTAAGTATTTCACAAACGGCAGAAAATCACAAGCGATTTATAATTATTACAAAAAACGAGACCTAATCGCGCATAAAAACCCGCGAGTAGGGGATTTGATATTTTTCCAAAACACCCTTCAATCAAACAAAAAACGCCTAAATAACGAAATTAGCCATATCGGCGTGATTCGCGAAATTTACGCAGACGGCAGGATAAAATTCGTGCATAATTCGCGCGGTAGAAACAAGGTCGATTTTGTAAATTTAAACAAAAAAAATACTCATAAAAACGGCAAAAAAATCGAAAATAGCTATATCGTGCGCTGCGGAGGCAACAAAGTTTCTTGCCTAGCTTCAAATCGCTTCGCAGGATATGGTCGCGTAAAACAATAAATTTAGGAAATTTATACAAATGGCAAATTTCGGACAAAGGGCGAATTTCGGGCAGGCAGGCAAACTCACGCTAGCTATCATCATCGCAAACTGCGCGCTTTTCGTCCTAGCAAATTTAATCCCAAATTTGAGCGCGTATTTGGGGCTAAATTTGCTATTTTTTGACGGATTTTTTTGGCAAATTTTATCATCATTTTTCATGCACGCAGGAATTGCGCATTTGGCGATGAATATGGCTGTGCTGTATCAGTTCGGCTCTATTTTAGAGCGATTTTTCGGTAGCGTAAAATTTACGATTTTATATTTCGGGCTTGGAATTTTTACGAATTTAATCTGCCTGATTTACATTTTTTGCGCTTACAAATTTATGGGGCAAAATATAAATTTAATCGGCGCGAGTGGCGTAATCTGCGCGCTTTTGGGCGTGATTTTGTGCTATGAGAGGCAAAATTTAAAAAGCGTTTTGGCTATGGTTGCGCTTATTAGCTTTGCTCCGCTTTTATTAGCTTCAAATGTGGCGTGGTATGCGCATTTGATAGGGTTTGGGGCAGGGTTTGGATTCGGCAAAATACAGCAAAAATTTAAAATTTTGTAGAATTTTGCGTAAAATTATACGAAAAGGAAATTTATGAAACAAATTTATTTTATCAGACACGCCAAAGCTGAGGTTTTCGCACAGACAGATTTCGAGCGCAAACTAAGCCAAAAGGGCGAAGATGACGCAGGCAGGTTAGGGGAGCTTTTGGCAAAAGAGGGCATAATGCCTGATATCATCATCACTAGCACTGCCAAACGCGCACTAAAAACCGCCAAAATCATAGCCAAAAATATTGGCGCCAAAGATATTTTAAAAGAAAAAAAAGAGCTTTACGACATTAGCGAGAGAGAGCTAGCAGAGTTTGTGCGTATGCTCGATGAAAAATACAAAGTGGTTTTCATAGTAGGCCACAACCCCACAATCGGCGCAGTGTGCGAGTATTTCAGCAACTCAGTAATCGAAAAATTCCCAACTTGTGCGATTTTCGGATTAGAATTTGAAGCTGAAAATTTCGCTGAGATTAGCGAGCATAGCGGGAAGGTTTTGGTTTTTGATTATCCAAATTTGCATTTGCAATAGATTTTGCAAGGGAAATTTTAAAGTATTTGCAAAATTTAAACGCCAAAACGGCGTTTAAATTTATAAATTTTATCTCGCAACGCAGATTATTCCGCTGCGCCGAGCGTTCGCTCTCTTTTGTCGATACTTATCTGTCCGGCGTAGAGATTGCGGTATTGGGCGTGTAGATTGTATCCGTCGAAATCCTCGTCCTTATAGACGGCCTTGTAAAGATCGATCGCCTTTTTTATCCTGAAATGTAGGCTGTCGCGCGGATACTTGACATCTTTACTATACATTTTGTTAAAAATATAATTCAGCAAGATAAACGCCTCTTTTCGCGTTAAATTTTGCTTGTTTTTGAAAAATTCTTTTTCGTCGAAAATCAACACAAAACCATAGTTAGGATTGGTGTTTTGCTCGGTTTCGTTGTAGTCAAATTTGACATAAATTTTCTCTTTGATTTGCACGAATTTCATTTCATTAAAATCGAATTGAAAATAGTTCGGAACACCCCTGAAATTCGAACGCCCGCCAAATTGCTTTAAATATAAATTTTTATTATCGCCGATTATTACAACATCGAAAAGCATATCAAACCTTTATCATATATATAATTCATAATTTTAATAAATTTGGGTAAAAACTCGGTAAATTTGTAAGCCAAATTTCACAATTTTCAATGAAATTTAAACGAAATTTTGCGCCAAATTTTCGTGATGATCGATACTCAAACACCCCACAAACACATTTCGATACTGCGCGTGCATGTTGAATTTATGGTCTTTTTCTTTGGTAAAATTATAAATTTTGTTTAAAAATTCAATCGTTTTTTTTATTTTTGCATGCAGGCTGTCGCGCGGGTATTTGACATTTTTGTCATAAATTTTATCAAAAAGATAGCTTAGCATATAAAAAATCTCTTTTTTAGAAAGGTGAGTTTTGTTGTTTATAAAAAATTTATTGTCCTCGAAAACGAGGTAAAATCCGTAGTCCAAATCAGATTTGCAACCTGTGGATTTGATAGAAAGTTTGTTGTTTAGCTTGACGAAAGACATCGTAGAAAAGTCGAATTTCAGGTAGTGCGGGACGCCGTTTAGGTTCGAGCGACCAAACCGCTTTAAATATAAATTTTTCGTATCGCCAATTAAACTGATATCAAAAAGCATGTCAAACCTTTCTCATCTGATTGGTCTAGGCATTATAGCGCAATAAATTTAATATAAAATTAGAAGCATGATTACATTTTAGGTTTATGTATTTTTAAATTTTATTTTTAGTATTGAAAACTGCAATTTTCATTTTTACTTTTATATCCGATCCCATTTATTTTAAAGTTCATCTTTTTCAATAATTGCTTGTAAAATCATAGTTAGTATCCTCTCGTTTTCACTTTTGCGAATATCATTTCGTAGATAAATTTTAGTAAATTTTAAATTTTTTTAAATTTCTCTGGATTGCTTCGTCGCCTTGCTCCTCGCAATGACAATGGAAAGCGTAAAATTTCAGATTTAAATCCACTTTGCCATGCGAGCAATGCTCGCTCGCGATGACAAATAGCGGAAAATAACTAAATTTGGATTATTTAAATTCAGCCGTGATTGTATCTGCGATGAATTTCGCGTGTTTTATGAAAAAAAAGTGATCCCCATCAAGCGGGTAAAATTTGCTATTTTTGATGAGCGAGTGGATTTTCTCTCCGCTACTTAGAGCTGTGGCTGTATCGCTAATACCCCAAAAAATCAGCGTTTTTTCTGGTTTAATCTCGGCAAAAATCGGCTCGAAATCCTCGCGAATCACATTTTTTAGCGTCCCAAACATCTCTTCGCTCATACCAGAAGCGTCTTTGCTGGCAAAAAATCGCCAAAACTTCGCCAACCCGACATATTTTAGGCACTTAAATACCGCGATTTTCGCCCTCACCTTCAAAGGCTTTGGCTCGATTATCCCAGCCGAGCTTAGCAAAATCAGCCTTTTTGGCGCAAGTAGTGTGGCGACCTTGCCGCCAAAACTATGCCCCATAATGGCCTCTGGTGCGCCTCCAAGCGCAGCGATAAACTCACGCATAATGCCCGCATAATCCTCGCTTGTAAGCGCAAATTTTGGCTGTGAGCTAGCGCCAAATCCGGGCAAATCTACGAAAACTAGCCTATAATTTGGGAAAAATTTCGCCTCGAAAACCCTCTGCATAAGCTCTTTTTTCGCGCCCCAGCCGTGCAAAACCAAAATATACGGCTCGACGCTTAAATTTTCGATTTCGTAGCTGATTTTGTATTCGTTGCCACCAAATTTTATGGTTTTACTGGCCATCTTGACCCTTTTTACCATAAATCGCTTTGAGTAGCTCGACTGCCTTTTCTAGGCGCTCGTATTCGCTCATACTAAGCATTACGGCCTCAAATTTATTATTTTTGACAATCATAGCCTTTTTAATCTCTTGGCTATTTAGTTTTTTTAAAATTGAGCTAAAATTTCTCGCCATTTCCGTCGCTGTGTAAATTTCGTCTTTATTTAACATAAACAATCCTTATGTAAAATTTTACGCAAAATTTAGCGTAAAATTTTTAAATTTAGCTTATTTATTCGCTGAAATTTTTGTTATCAAATCATACGAAATCGGAATTTCCTTAGTCGCAGGAAGCGAAGTAGCTAGTTTGCCCAAAACCTCTGCAAAGTCGCTAAATAGGTAGTTTGCCATACTTCCTGGATTTGGATTTATCTCGTTTAGATACACTTCATTATTTTGCACGAAAAAATCACACCTAATCAGCGCCCCCTCAAATCCACCGACATTATAAAGCTTGGCAAACGCATCTTTCATCTTATCCTCGACTGACATACCGATTTGCGCCTCTTCGACCACGCCAGTGCGCGAAAAGTCAAGGTATTTTCTACCAAAATCCAAATATCCCTCTTTTTTCGGCTCTTCGATGAAGGAATACTCGATTTTGCCGTCGATTTTAGCCCCTGCTAGGTTGTATTCTTTGATATTTTCCATATATGGCTCGACGATTGCGCTATCATCTAGCTCATAGACCTTATCCATGCAGTAGTCAAACTCTTTTTCTGATTTTGCTATGCCAATACCGATACTAGAACCCAAATGAGCGGGTTTGATGATGACTGGGAAGTTAAAATTCGGCAAGCTGTTGCGATTGACAATTTCAAATGGCACGGTTTTTACACCTGCGATTTGTGCTAGGTATTTGGTTAAAATTTTGTTGTAGCTTAGCACGCTAGCCTCGATTCTAGGGCCGATATAAGGGATTGAAAAAAACTCAAAAAGGCTTGCGAATTTTCCGTCCTCGCCGTCGCAACCATGGATCAAATTCACATAAACGCTCACTTCAAGCATGCTTTTTTTGCCAAACATACCCCCACTCATATAAAATCCGCCGTTTGAGATATTTAGCTCTTTTGATTTTGTGTATTCGCCGTTTTTGAAATACACTGCGCGCATATTTTTCTCTTCGATTAAGAAAAATCTCCTATCCTTGTCGCAAAAAACAAACGCCAAATTCTCGCCCTTTAATGCGTCTTTGACCGCGATTGCAGAGATTATACTAATCTCGTGTTCGTAACTTTGACCACCAAAAACTATACCGTATTTCATTATTTCTCCTTGTAAATTTTAAATTTATGCTAGTTTTTTCAATGCCTCTTTGATCAAATCAGCCGTATTTGTGCTGACGCAATCAAGCAAAATTTTACTGATTCTATCGCGTTTGAAACCTAGACTTTCAAGCGCGCTCATCGCCTCTGATTTATACACTTCGCTCTCGCCAAACTCCATTAGTTTCGCGTCCCCTAGCTCAGCGATTATGCGCCTAGCTGTCTTTGGGCCAATCCCCGGCACGCTCGTTAGTAGCGCGCTATCGCCTGTGATAATCGCGCGAGAAAAGCTCTCTGCGCTAAGCGATGAGCACACAGCCATTGCCGTGCTAGCCCCTATTCCGCTTAGTTTGATTAGCATTTCAAACATATTTTTCTCTTTTGGCTCCAAAAATCCATAGAGCAAATTTGCGTCCTCTCTGATAATCTGAGTTATCAAAAATTCCACCTTCTCGCCCCGCTCTACCCTAGCGCCGCACCCTAGCGAAATCGCCACAGCGTAGCTTACGCCACTAGCGCACTTTATCACGCATTTAGTGGGCTCTTTGTGCGTGATGATTCCTTCTAATCCTACTATCATTGAATTGCCTTTAAAATTTCATCAATTGCCAAATTTAACGCCGAATTTGTCGCATTATAAATGCTTTGTGAGCTTGGATCTGGCACGAAAACTCGCTTTGTAATCACGCCAGATTTTATGCTTTGCACAGCGTTTAAAAACTCGTAGCCAATCGTGATTTTAGCGTGATCGCCATCGACTTGAAGCGTGATAAGCGTGGTTTTTAGCCGCAAATCTCTCTCTTGTGGCACAAAAATCGGATTTAGCGCGCATGTCGAAAACGCCGCGTCGATTAGGGCTTTATAAAGCATTTCGCTTGGCATTGTTATGTATTTGGCGTCGCTAGCGTATCTTGTGCGAGATTTCCAATCCACGATTAAAATATCGCGTCTATCGACTAAATTTGTCGCAGTTACACTCTCGATATAGATATTTTTGCGTGAATTTGACTTCGCGGCGCAGTGTTTTTGGTCGTATTTAAGCTCGTAATAAGTATATGGCTTGGCACTCTTTGCCAAACAGCCTCCTAGTAAAATTCCAGCCAAAACTGCGCTAAATGCGCATAAAATTTTTCTCATTTTCAGTCCTTTTTGGTATCTCTAAAAAAGAATTCATACGGATTTTCTTCTAGCCTAAACATCGCGCCTTGAAACTCTCTTAAAGCTTTGTTAAATTCGGTTAGCGTGGTTTTGGCCTCGTTTAGGGTAGGATCTAGTATGGCTTTGAGATTGTATTCACCCCGCTCTACGCGCTTTGCCATAATCTGACTTGTTTTTTCGAGCGAATTTGAAAGGCGCGTCGCACTGCTAGCAAAAGTATTAAATTTATCCAAAATTTCGTCTAATTCGTGCTCTCTTTCGTTTAAATTCGTCATTAGGGTATTGAAATTCGCCATTAATGCGTTTAGTTCGTTAAATTTCTTCTCATCGCTAAGTTCTGCGCTAAATTTGTTAAGCGAAGTTAAAATTTCATCGACTTTTTTCATATTATCTTGCGATAAAAGCGAGTTGATTTTAAATATCATCTGCCCTACACTATCTGTAATAACTTCTGCTTTGGAGCCGATTTTATCGAGCAGGGTTTTATCTAGCTCGATGATTGGCTTTTCTTCATTTTCGCTAAAAAGCTCGCCACTTCCCTTTGTGATATTTAAAAACGAAATTCCGCTAATGCCTTGCGTTTCGACCTTGGCGATACTATCTCGCGAGATAGGGAGTTTGCTTTTAAGCGATACTTCGATTTCGATTATTGCATTTTCGATATCGACAAAATCTATTTTTTTGATGATTCCAGCATTTACGCCGATAAATTTGACATCTGAATTCTCGCGAATTCCAGTCGGAAGCTCCTTAGTATGGATATAATACGATCTGTAAGTCTCCCTAGTATCGGTGCGAGTTAGCATCCACCACACGAAAGCTGTAAGCGCAAACACACACGCCATAACAAATGCGCCCACGATTGTATATGAGGTTCTATTTTCCAAATTTTGCTCCTATTTCGCTCTCATTTTAAATAGCTCTTCAAGCGGGTTATTTTCTAGCTTTTCGATTTCGCTCAAAGCCCCTTCGAAGATGATTTTTTTATTATCGACTATCAAAAATCTATCAAGTATATCAAAAATACTATCCACATCGTGCGTTACCATTACTACGGTTACGCCAAGATTATCTCTTAGCTCGCACACTAGCCTATCAAGGGCGCGCGAGCTAAGTGGATCAAGCCCTGAGTTTGGCTCGTCTAAAAATAAAATCTCAGGGCTTAACGCCAATGCCCTAGCGAGCGCAACTCGTTTTTTCATACCGCCACTTAGCTCGTTTGGATTTAGCATTGCGCTCTCTTTTTTAAGGCCTACCTTTTGTATCCAAAACATAGCAAGCTCGTTAATCTCTTTATCGCTAAAATTTGAGTATTCGCGCAGTAACACGCCTACATTTTCTAGCACATTCATCGAGCTATACAGCGCGCCGAATTGAAACATCACACCGCATTTTAGGCGAATTTCATTGCGCCTATCCTCATTTGCACTCCAAATATCCTCGCCAAAAATTTTAATCTCGCCGCTTTTTGGCTGATTTAGGTAAATTAGCGTCTTCATTAGAGTGGTTTTTCCGCTTCCACTTCCGCCCAAAAAGCCGTAAATTTCAGCCTTTTTCACGCTAAAACTCACATTATCGTGCATTATGCGCGCACCATACGCTGTGGTTACATTTTTTGCGCTTATTATCTCGCTCACAGCCCAATCTCCGAGAAGAGTATCGCAAAAATCGCGTCTATGGCGATGACCCAAAATATCGCATTTACCACGCTGATTGTGGTGTATTCGCCGATACTTTGGGTATTTCCCTTGACCTCAAAGCCTCTCATACAGCCAATTATTGCTATAAATGCGCCAAAAAACGGAGCCTTTATCATACCGGCGAAAAAGTGGCGAATTTCGACATTTGATTTAAATCTATCCAAATAATCCAAAAATCCTATCTCCAAATACGCCTCGCAAACTATCATTTGAGCGAAAATACATATTGAATTTGCGATAAAAATGATAAATGGCATACAAATCACCATAGCCAAAATTCGTGGCATTGAGAGGAAATAAAACGGATCAAAGCCCATTGTTTTCATCGCGTCGATCTCTTCTGTGATTTTCATAACGCCAATTTGCGCCGTAAAGCTCGACGCAGAGCGCCCAGCAATGACAATCGCTGCGATTAGCGGGGCAATCTCGCGCATGGTTAGAGCGCCCATAATATCTATAATATAAATACTAGCCCCAAACTGCGATAGCATGTCTGCGCCAATGTAAGCTAGCACCACACCGATTAAAAACGCGGTCAAAGCCACGATAAAAAGCGAATCAATGCCGTTGTCTTTGATAAAATTTACAGTCTCTTTGAGGCGAAATTTGCGCGGGTGCAAAAATAGCGAAAATACCTTGCAAAAAAACTCGCCCAAAAATGTGGCTAGATTTACAATCCCAGCCCAGCCTGCGCAAAAATACAGCCCGATTTGAGCTAAAATCCCCATGCTATGCACTTTTGGCATAAAATTATGGTCTATGCTCTCATCGCTAATAAATTCGAAAATTTTCTCTATTTTTGGATTTTGGCTCCTAAATTCCACGCTTTTGCCACGCATTAAATTTTTAATGCTATAAGCCATGAAATAATCCAGCTTTTCGACATTTGAAAAATCTGCTACGAAATTGTCTAAATTTGATAGTGTTTTTTTAAGTAAATCAAGCTGTTTTTTTCCGCTTCGATATGTCCAGCTACCCTCAAATTTTAGGGTTTTGATGAAGTTTTGCGTATCGAGCGAAAATGGCAAATTTTGCAAAATATCCTCTTTCAAAATCAAAAAATAGGCGAAATTATATTATAATCTATCTTTTTATTTTATAAAATTTAACGAGGAATTATGTTTAGAGGGTTTTTTACAAACAGCGTCGGAACGCTAGCTTCTCGCATTTTGGGCTTTGTGCGTGATTTGCTGACGGCTTCAATTTTGGGCGCTGGTGTGTATAGCGATATATTTTTTGTGGCGTTTAAACTGCCAAATTTATTTAGACGACTTTTTGGCGAGGGTGCCTTTACGCAGGCGTTTTTGCCAAATTTTACCGCTTCGAAAAAAAAGGGGATTTTCGCAGCTTCCGTGCTGATTAGATTTTTTCTTTTTATTTTGTTTTTAACCGCGGTTGTGTGGGTGTTCGCGCCGTTTTTTACTAAAATTTTAGCTTATGGTTTTTCGGACGAGCAAATCACGCTAGCAACGCCATTTGTGCGCATAAATTTCATATATCTAGCTTTTATTTTTATCGTTACGCTTTTTGCCTCTATGCTTCAATACCGCGATCATTTCGCCACTACGGCGTTTTCGACCGCTTTATTAAATTTAGCTATGATTGCTGCTTTGCTTTTAGCTCGTGGCAAAGATGAGCGAAGTATCGTTTTGTATCTATCTTGCGGCGTCGTAGCAGGCGGGTTTTTGCAGTTTTTGGTGCATGTGTATGCGCTGAAATTTACCGGTATGCTAAGAGTGCTATTGGGCGGATTTGCTAGGCTAAAAAACGGCGCAAAAGCGCAAACCAAGGGCTTTTATAACAACTTTTTTGCCGGAGTTGTAGGGGCTAGCGCTTTGCAACTTAGCTCGTTTATAGATACATTTTTTGCTAGCTTTTTAGCCAGCGGAAGTATCAGCTATCTATACTACGCAAACCGCATTTTTCAGCTTCCGCTCGCACTTTTTGCAATCGCGCTTAGCACGGCGATTTTCCCGCGACTAACCAAACAGATCAAAACAAACAACCAAAAAGAGGCGCTAAATTTAATCGAGCGCGGATTTTACATGCTTTTGGCACTTTTGGCACTCTCCACAATCGGCGGAATCATGCTCTCGCACGAAATCACCAAAATTTTATTTGAGCGCGGAAATTTCACCGCCACCAACACGGCCCAGTGTGCGGCTGTTTTGGCAGCGTATATGGTGGGACTGCTGCCGTTTGGGCTATCGCGCATTTTTTCGCACTGGCTGTATGCGCACATGAAACAAAAGCTAAGTGCGAAAATTTCGCTTTGGTGCGTCTTTATAAATGTAGTTTTGTGCGCACTATTCTTTAAACCATTTGGGGCTGTGGGTTTGGCGCTTGCTAGCTCGATTACAGGGGGATTTTTGTTTGTTTTCAATCTCTATTTTTTTGGATTTAATAACTTTTTAGCTATAATCAAGGCTAAAAAAATCCTTCTAATTCTAGGGCTTTGCGCACTTGAAATAGGAATTTTATATGTTTTAAAAGGTTTATATTATGGTAATTTATGATACTGCAAGTAAAAAAAAGGTCGAATTTATCCCGCTTAACGAATATGAGATTAAAATTTATGTTTGTGGGCCGACAGTGTATGATGACGCGCATTTGGGGCATGCTAAAAGCGCGATTAGCTTTGATTTGCTTAGGCGCGCGCTAGAAGCGCAGGGCAAAAATGTGAAATTTGCTAGAAATTTCACCGATATCGACGATAAAATTTTAAAGAAAATGAGCGAGAGTGGAAAAACTCTAAGCGAGATTACAGAATTTTACACCAAGCGATATTTGGACGATATGAGCGCGCTAAATGTCCGTGACGCCGACATTTCGCCCAAAGCGACCGAAAATATCAGTGAAATTTGCGCCCTTGTTTCAAATTTGCTAAATTTGGGCTATGCGTATGAAATTTCAGGCGATGGGATTTACTTTGATACCACCAAAGATAGCGATTATTTAAGCCTTAGCGGCAAAAAAGCAGAGGATCAAAACAGCGAGTTTGCGCGCGTGGTTTCAAACGAGCAGAAAAAAAATGAAAAAGATTTCGCGCTGTGGAAATTCGACGAGGCGTGGTTTGAGGCGCCATTTGGGCGTGGCAGACCTGGCTGGCATAGCGAGTGTGTGGCGATGATTTTGGCACATTTAGATAGCCGTGACGCCGAATTTTGCATTGATATCCACGCTGGCGGGGCTGATTTGCTCTTCCCGCACCACGAAAACGAGGCCGCGCAGTGCAGATGTAGCGAGCATAGAGCCTTGGCTAAATACTGGATGCACAATGGCTTCGTGCAGGTAAATAACGAAAAAATGAGCAAAAGTCTAGGCAATAGCTTTTTTGTCAAAGACGCCCTAGCCCTCGTGCCTGGCGAGGCTTTGAGGTTTTATTTGATGAGTTCGCATTATAGGGCAAATTTCAACTACACAATCGATGATTTGCTAGCCTCTAAAAAACGCCTTGATAAAATTTACCGCCTTAAAAAAAGGGTGAATATGGCGCAAAATTTGCCTTGCGTTGAAGCCAAATTTAGGGGCAAAATTTTAGAGTTTTTAAATGATGATTTAAACACATCTGGCGCGCTTGCCTGTGTCGATGAAATGGTGTCTTGCGCAAATGAAGCACTCGATAAAAACCCAAAAGATAAGGCTTTTAAAGCGCAAATTTTAGCAAATTTAGAATTTGTCAAAAATACCCTTGGCGTGCTTTATATGGACGAGGTTAGCTATTTTCAATTTGGCGTAAGCGATGATGAAAGAGCCGAAATTTTGCGTCTAATCGAGCAAAGAAGCGAAGCTAAAAAGCAGAAAAATTTCGCCCTAGCCGATGAAATTCGTGCCAAACTTACAGCGATGAAAATCGAGATTATGGATACGCCAAGTGGCACGATTTGGGAAAAAAGCGCGCAATAAGTAAATTTAAGGAAGAGTTTTGAACGATTTTAAGACCATTTTGACAAGATTTAAACCATTTTTGATTGATTATAAAATCCAGTTTGCGCTGGCATTTTTGGGTATGATTATGACCTCGCTTGCGACATCTGCGAGCGCGTATTTGGTAAAACCGGTGCTTGATTATATCTTTGTCGAGAAAAACACCCTCTATCTCTACCCGCTTGCGTTTGCGATTATAGCGGTGTTTGCGATGAAAAGTGCTGGCACATTTATCCAGACATACTACACTTCATTTATCGGGCAAGATACCGTGCGCAGACTGCGAGATTTGCTCGTATCAAAGCTAATTAGGCTAGATTTGAAATTTTTCAACACACACAGCACGGGCGAGCTAATTTCTAGGACTATGAACGATATCGAGCGAATCCGCACGGTGGTTTCAAACATGATACCTGATTTTGTGACGCAAATCATCACTATTTTTGGGCTTCTTGGCGTGGTGATTTACAATAGCCCTAAGCTTTCGTTTTTTGCGCTCGTGGTCTTTCCGGCTGCGATTTATCCGCTATCGCGCCTAGCCAAACGCATGAAAAAGGTCTCGCGCCAATCGCTAGAAAAAACCTCTGATATCACATCGGCTCTAAATCAAATTTTTACAAATATCGAAATCGTAAAGGCCAGTAACGCCCAAAATTTCGAAGTAAAACACTTCGAGGAAGAAAACTCAAAATTTTTCAAGCTAAATTTAAAGGCAATAATTACAAACTCGCTCGTAAGCCCCGTAATGGAGATGCTTGGCGCACTTGGCGTGGCTGTTGTCATCATCGTAGGTGGCAAAGAGGTCATCGAGGGCAAGATGAGCATAGGAAGCTTTTTTAGCTTTTTGACCGCGCTTTTTATGGTCTATACGCCGATAAAAAAGGTCTCATCACTGCATAATAAAATGCAAGACGCCACGGCTGCTACTGAGCGGACTTTCGAGTTAATTGATTTAGAGCCAGCCATAATCGGCGGAAGCCTAAAAATGGGCGATATATCCACACTGACTTTCGAAAATGTCTCGCTTGGCTATGATGAAAAAATCGCGCTAAAAGATATAAATTTTAGCGTCAAAAAGGGGCAAATTTTAGCCCTTGTGGGAAACAGCGGCGGCGGCAAAAGCTCGGTAGTAAATCTCATAATGCGCTACTACGACGCCAAAAACGGAAATATACTTTTTGACGGCAACGAGATTAGCGAATTTGACATCGCAAGCCTGAGGGATAATATCGGCTTTGTGAGCCAGCGCATTTATATTTTTAACGATACAATCGCTGCAAATGTCAGCTACGGCGCCAAATTTGACGAAGAGCGCGTCATAAACGCACTGCGCCTTGCCAATGCTTATGAATTTGTCGCCAAGATGGAAGACGGCATAAACACGCTTTTAAGCGAGTTTGGCGCGAATCTCTCAGGCGGACAGCGCCAGCGTATAGCGATTGCGCGCGCGCTGTATAAAAACCCGCAAATTCTTATTTTCGACGAAGCCACGAGCGCGCTAGATAACGCCAGCGAAAAGGAAATCTCATCTGTCATAGAAAAGATAAAGGCCGATAAAATCGTAATTGTCATCGCTCACCGCCTATCCACTATCAAAAACGCCAGCCAAATCGCCGTGGTCAAAAACGGCGAGATTATCGCAATGGGCGATGATGAAACACTAAGCGCGAATTGCGATGAATACAGGATTTTAAAGGGTCTAGCGAAGGATTAAATTTTGCAAAATTTGTCCAAATTTCGCGCCCAATTTGTCATTGCCACGAATTTTGCGCCCAATTTGTCATTGCGAGAATTTTGCGTTAGCAAAATTCGTGGCAATCTACGACTTTAAAATTTAAGGTCAGTAATTTTGCAAATTTATCGTTTATAAATTTCTAATTCGTAGATTGCTTCGTCGCTATCGCTCCTCGCAATGACAAATCAAACAACGCCCACGCTATTGTCATTGCAAAAATTTTGCGCTTGCTTGCTACGCTAAAACAATCGCAAATTTTGCAAATTTAACCTTGAATTTTTCAAATTTCGAGTAAAATACCAGCTTGAATTTCAATTTTTAGGATATTTATGTTTAAAAGCCTGCGTGCGGCAAGGACGCTAAGTGCGCTATTTCTAGCGATTTTTTTTATGTTTATCGGGGACGCACTAGCCCTATCATCAGCCGGTGTCATACTCAAAATGCGAGGCCAAAGCGACCTAATCATCGGCATTATCTCATCATTTTTCTTCCTGGGCGCCATTTCTAGCGTGTTTTTCACGCCCACGATCATCGGCCGCTTCGCCCATGTGCGCTCGTATTATATTTTTAGCGTGGTTTTCGCGCTGTGTGCCCTAGCCCACGATATCAGCGCAAATTTGGCGTTTTGGGCGATACTTCGCTTCGGGCTTGGGTTTTGTTACTACGCACTTTTAATGATAATCGAAAGCTGGATCAACTCCAAAATCACAAACTCTATCCGCTCACGCGTCCTAGCCGTGTATGAGATCGTTTTTTACGGCGCATTTACCGTGGGTGTGGGGATAATCGCGCTAAATTTAAGCGCAAATTTAATCTTTTTTTTAAGCGGATTTTTCATACTTTTTGGGCTAGTGCCTTTGAAATTTATGCGTTTTAATCCGCCCGCAAAAGCGCAAAAAGCCACAATCTGCATGCCAAAAATCTCGGTTCTACCGCCACTTGCGCTTGCGACGGCAGTTTGCGGCGGGATTTTGATAAACGGATTTTTTTCAATGGCGAGCGTGTATGTGCTTGGAAGTGGAAATGTCAGCCAAGTAGGCTGGTTCATGGGGCTAGCCATGGTCGGAGGCTTCATTTCGCAGATTTTTGCTAGCCCCGTATCTGATTTTTTCGGCAGGCGCAAGGCGATAATGCTAGTGTGCGCAATCGGCGCATGCTCGGCGCTGGGGCTGTTTGCCACTGGGAATTTTGAGGTCAAATGCGCCCTAGCCTTCTTGCTAGGATTTGGCGTTTTTCCGCTATACTCGCTCGCAATCGCGCGCGCGAACGATTCCTTTACAAACAGCTCCTCAATCTCGCGCGTGCAAATCTCGGCCTCGCTTTTGTTTTCGTATTCGCTCTCATCGTTTTTCTCTCCCATAATCATAGGCGGGGCGATGAGAGTTTTCGGCGCAGAGGGGTTTAGCGCGGTGTTTTTCGTAGCAATGGTGTTTTTGCTCGTTTTCGCATACTTCCGCCCCGAAATCGCCCCTAAAATTTAAAATTTGTTAGATTTGTCATTGCGAGAATTTTGCATAGCAAAATTCGTGGCAATCTACGACTTCAAAATTTAAGGTCAGTATTTTTGCAAAATTTAAGTAGAATTTTGAATTTAAATTTTTCTGGATTGCTTCGCTCGTTACACTCGCTCGCAATGACAGTGAATTTAGCGTTTGGTTATTTTATACTCGTAGATTGCTTCGCTTCGCTCGCAATGACAAATAGACAAAATTTACGCTAAACCTCACTCCTTGCTCAGATACCTATCATACACGATAAATTTATAATACACCGCAGCGATTATAAACATAAATCCCATTAGAAATGTTATCTGCCACAGCGCCAGCCCTAGCGAATACAGCGCACCGATAGCTGCTGAGGTCAGAGTTGCGACGATGAAATACGCCATATCGTTATACGCGATCACCCGCCCGAAAAACTCCCTATCGACATGGCTTTGGAGTTGCGTGAAAGAATACGACCACACCGTCGTGATAAAAAATCCAGCCATCACAATGCCGATAAACGAAAGCCAGTAATTAAACTCCAACGCCGCCCAGAGCATGATTCCACCGCCCTGCCCTAGCAAAATCCAAAAATACCGTTTCAAATTTACTATACGCGTCAGCCACATCTGCCCAAAAAACGCCGCAGCTGAGCGCGCCATATTCATCAGCCCAATCACCAGCGACGCGCTTAGGATTTCCTTGTATTCAAATTTCGCTAGTAGCGCGATGAGATTATCATAAGTCGTAACCGCCACAAAGGCGTGAATTACGATTAAATGCACCACCAAAGGTCGCGAGCGTATGTAAGTAAAGCCCTCTTTTAGCATTTTTATCGCGCCTTGCGTGCTACTTCCTGCAATATCTTTAAAATTTAGGCGAATTAGGATAAAAAACGAAAAAACATACAAACAAAAATCCAAAATAAACGCCGCCCTAACCCCAAAATAGTGTATAAACACCCCAGCTAGCGCCATACCAAGGGTATAAGTAATCGTCCAGCTAATGCTAGTTAGCTCGTTTGCTAGCTTCAAATACGGCTTTGGTAGAAATTTTGGCAGGGTCGAAGACTCGGTTTGATAAAAGAGCGTCCCAGCCACACTTCGCACCACGACGATACCCAAAAGTAGCCACAAATACGCCAAATCATTGATAAAAATCAGCATGAAAATCGTCACAATCTCTATGGCGAACATGCTCAGCATTAGGGGTTTTGGGCGAATTTTATCCACGATAATGCCATTAATCGGAGCTAAAAATATATTTGGTATAAACGACACCACGCCCACAGCGGTGATCGCCCACACAGGCGCGCCCAGCTCGATTAGTAGCGTAGCGATACCTACTATCGAAAACCACACGCCAAACATGCAGATAAATCCCGCGCTAAATAGCAAGCGATAGTTGCGAAAATTGCGAAGTAAAATATAATATCTAACCATTTTTGCCTTTCAAAAAACCTTGCATTTTAGCCAAATTTGGCTTAATTATGTGTTTTGGATTTGGCTAAATTTGCTCGCTATTGTCATTGCGAGGAGCAAAGCGACGAAGTGTTATTTTTGTCATTGCGAGGAGCTGTGAAACAGCGACGAAGCAATCTACGAGTTTGAAAATTCAAAATGCGTGTTTTTGCTGTCATTGCGAGCCTAGCGTTGCAATCCAGGGAAATTCAGATAAATTTGATAAATTGAAATTCTCTTTAAATTTTACTGGATTGCCACGACCGCTTCGTGGTCTGGCGATGACAGATTACGCAAATTCTCGCAATAATAGTAGAAACAAATTATCGCAGTATATTGTTATTCGTCAAATGGTCGTATTTTTTGTTTTCCAAGTGGCAAATCGGCTAAAATTTTGATAAATAATGCGCTATAATTTATTGTTCCGCCAAGCAAAATATCGCCGTTATCTAATTTCACAGCTGTATTTATCATGGTTTCTTTTGAATAACCATAAGCAATATTTTTATCTATTTCATCGCCGTTTTGATTAAATTCAATCAAATTTATTCCATTTTCATTACTTGTTATAAATAGTAAATTCTCATTAAATTTAACGATTTTAACTTCATTTCTATTAGAATCCGAACTTACGATTTTTTCAAAAATTTTATGCCCGTCATAATCATATTTTATCAATTTTATCTCCCTTGTTGTTTGAAAATTTTGATAAAAATATTTCTCTTCTAATGCAAAAAATGTATCATCAAAAGCTAAAAAATCTATAAATTTGGCATTTATCTCTTTTTTATCTATGAGATTGCCCTTTAAATCGTATTTATAAAGCCCTTCATTTTCCACTAAAACCAGAAGTGTTTCATCTTTTTTAAGGATACTTTTTATTTCGTCAGTTTGATAAATTTCGTATTTTATGTTTAAATTTCTATCAAAATATCGCACCACATTTTGGCTGTCGGTTGCGATAAAATCGTATCCTAAAACTAAAATATACCTAAATTTATAAGGTAGTGTTTTTATAATTTTTAAATTATCTCTACTTTCAAATTTATCAAATATGTAATTACCCAAAATCAAATGCGATTTTGTTTGGGCTACTGTGCCATTAAGCCTATCATCTACTAGCGAGATACGATTGATTAAAAATCCATTTTTATCGATAAAAGCAAATTTGCCTTGCAAGCCCCATTTACAACCAGTCAAAATCATCTCATTAGTTACAAAACTATGGCTTACGCACCAATCATAAAGTTCTTTTGAATTCATTTCCCAAACCGGATTTTTTGGTGTTTCATAAGCGTATAAATTCAGATAAGTCATAAACAAAATAATAAAAATTTTTTGTTTTATCACCACAAATCCTTTGAAATTTTTAAACTAAACAAACTTGATAAATTCAAAAACACAAATTTTAGCTAAATTTCGTTTAAAAAAACGGAAAGCATAAATTTACAAATTTTTAAATTTATATTTGTATCTTTGCAGTTGCGAGATATTGCCGAGAATTCCGCCTTGGTGGATATATAGGACTTCGTTTGCGAATTTATCGCGGTTAGCTAAAAGTGTGAGAAGCCCCACAGGGTCGTAGATGAGATCAAATTCTATGCCGGTTTGCGCACGGGCTTTCTGCCAAATTTCATAAAGTTCGGCGTAAGGTTTGCCGAAGTGAAATTTGCGTGGTGGGGGCAAAATTTGCACGCCCGAGCGCGGATCTAGGGCTAGTATTTGCTCTCTCAGATACGAGCAATCGCCCACGCAAGGCGTGGTAAAGACGCGAAAACGGCTGTGTTTGGCTAGATACGCCGCGCTCGTGCCTGTTCCACTTGGCAAAAAAATGTCAAATTCTCGCCCATTTTCGCGCGCATATTCCTCGATAAATTTAGCCTGCGCGATAAATCCAGCCTCAGCCTCGCCCTGCGCAACCCCCTCTTCGATAAAAATCGTGCTCTCATCGCAAAGGCTAAGCGCAAATTCACGGCGATTTTGCGCTACGAAAATCTCCATGCCATTTTCTAGTGCCGCGGCGAAATTCCCGCATGGGTGCGCGCTTAAATTCTCGCTTAAATGCGAGATGACAAACTGAAATTTTAGCCCTTTTATGCGGGCAAAAACGCTTTCGTTATACATAGCGTTTGATTGCGAGCTACCAAAGCTTACAATCTTTGAAATGCCCCGCAAATCGGCACCGAGCAGAGATTGGAGCTTCCTTGCTTTATTGCCGTTAAAAATCCCAATCAAATCATCACGCAAAATTGCAAAGCTAAAATTTTCGATTTTTATCTTTTGGATTTGTGGTGCTTGTAGCGAAATCTCGCCCGTTTTTTGCGCCTTTTCTACTTCGCGCAAATTGGCTTCAAACTCAGGCGAGATTATGGCGCGCTGCGAAAGCTCGCGGAGTATTTCGCCCCGCCAAAGCTATCTTGTCGCATTTGCGTCAAATTCCAAAAATTTGCGGATTTCTTCCATGGCCTCTTTGTTGCTAAGCGTAAATTTGATTTCGATTCGACGGCTTGCGTCTTTGTCCTCGACGCCGCCAGTTAGCACAGGCTGAGAATAACTGCGACCGCTTGCGATTAGGTATTTTTGCAATCTCTCGTCTTTGTTCCACTCATTTATGAAATTCATCACCGCCAGTGCGCGCTCTTGCGAAAGGGCTAGGTTGTATAAATACCCGCCGTCGCTGTCTGTGTGGCCCTCGATGATGATTTGATCTAGGCTATTTCTGATTTCGTCATTATCCATAAGCGCGCTAAAATACCCTTCTAGCGCGGTTTTGAAACTCTCCTTGCTACCCTCTTTAAGCTCGCTCGAACCCTTGTCAAAAAGCACTGACGAATTTAGCGTCATCGCCCCGCTCTCGCTATCTATGCGGATTTTGCCACCTAAGCGTTCTTTAAGTTCGGCGATTAGTTTGACTTTTTGACCGGTTAGGTTGCGAATTCGGTTTTTGGTGACATTTAAATCGTGCAAAATTTTGTTGAAATCGCTCTCTTTTTGGGTTAGCTGATCGAGCAAAAATGCGATTTTTATCTCTTTTTCGGTAGCTTCGGTGCGAGTGTTTTTCAAAAGCTCGCTAATGTCGAAATTCTCTTTTTTGAGTTTTTCTGCCATGGCGCTGAGATCTTCGATTTGGATAAAATAGATCGAATTTTGCTTACGAAGGTCGGTGTTTTCGACATTTAGCTTTTCAAGCTGTTCGGAAAAAATCTTATTTAAAGCCTCTAATTCAGCGGATTTTTTCTGCGAGGATTGAAGTGCGACCATAGTCTTTTCATGCTCGCTAGTTTGGGCTTTGAGGTCGTCTTGCACCAAATAGTATTTGACGATAATCCCGCCGATTAGTAAAATAAAGACAAACAAAAGCCCCGCCATTAAATCAGCGTAAGCTATCCAAAAGGTCTCTTTTTCGCTGGTTTTACTCTTCATTTTGGTTTTCTTTTTCGTCTATGCTTTTAAGCGTTTTGCGTAGCTCGTCGATGATACCCTCTGAGCTTGTGTTTTTGCCTAGGCTAGAATCAAAAAGCGATTTGATTTCGTCATTTAGCTCTTTAAAACTTGCCTTAAAGCTCTCTCTTGCGTTAATTTGCTCGCTTAGCATATTTTCGTTTAGAGATTTAATCTGCAAGGTAAAATTTACGATTGCCTGATTTAGGGCGTCTGCGCTGGTTTGCAGATTTGCGCTCTTTTGCTCAGATGATTTCGAAAAGCTCAAATATCCCGCTGAAATGCCGTTTTGGATCTCGACCATATTGCTCGTAACAGCCTTTAAAGACGATAAAATTTGGTCGAAATTTTTGCTGATTTCGCCGTGAGTTAGGTTGGCATTTAGTATCATTTCATTAGCCCTTTCTAATTCGCTAGTAGTTAGCGCAAGGGCGCGCTGCTCGGCGTCAATTATGCCTTGAAGTGTTTGCATTTTTTCATCAATTGCGACATTTAGGCTATCGCTAAGGGTATTTGAAGCCATAGCCATGAAGGAGCGCGAAACCTCGGCGTTGCGATCAAGTATCTCGCTAAGGTAGCTTTGCGTGATTTCCTCTTTGCTCCAAAAAAAGTTTTTTGTGGCGTTTTTGTATTTTAAAAGCAATCTTTCGAATTTACTAATTCCCTTTTTTTCGAAATAAATCCACCAAAGAGCTAGAAAAATACCATAAATCGACACATAAAACGCCGTGCCAACGCCACCTAGAAGCCCAGCAATCTCGGTCTCTAAATTTGCGATATTTGATGATGAGAAATTTGGCATAGAAATCGCAATGCTGATAAATGTGCCCAAAATACCCAGCATTGGGAAAACACCCACCGCGACAGAGGCGTAGTTGTCATTGCGAAGCGAGTGCGAGTATTCATCTACGAAATTTTCAAATTTAGCGTCGGACTTTTTCTTAGCGCCTATGCTAAGGAGATTTTCAACGATGTAGTTTTTAAGCTGAATTTTAAAATTTTCGATACTATTTTGAAATTTCAAACAGCCAAATTCAGCATTATGCCTAGCCAAAAATAGCGCAATGATGAGCAAAAAGCCCATCATTACGATCGAGTGAAGCTCGACTTTGAAGTTGATTACCTTCAAAAATCCTAGCAAAAATATGGCGAAAATCGCCACAGGAACAAACACGATTTTCAGATAAACGCCAAGTAGTGAGCGCTCTGGATTTTCTGGAAGCGTTAAATCTAAAATTTCTGTTGTTTTTTCCATGAAATTTGCCTTAGTTTTTGTTTATACAATTTAAATTTTCAAATGCGACAAGCAATCTTTTTACCATACTTTCCTCGCCACATCTTAGCCATTTGCGTGGATCGTAGTATTTTTTGTTTGGTTTATCTTCGCCTTCTGGGTTTCCGATTTGACCTTGCAAATATGCTCTGTTTTTGAGCTCATACTCTCTCACGCCGTCCCAAAACGCCCACTGCGTATCGGTGTCGATATTCATCTTAACCACGCCATAGCTTACAGCGTCTTTGATATCTTTGATCTCGCTACCGCTGCCGCCGTGGAATACGAAATTTACAGGTTTGGCGTCATTTAAGCCAAATTTTTCTTGCACGAATTTTTGCGAATTTCGCAAAATCTCAGGCCTTAGCACGACATTTCCCGGTTTATACACGCCATGCACATTGCCAAAGCTCGCTGCAATCGAGAAATTATCGCTGATTTTTTTAAGTCTATCATACGCAAGCGCGACATCTTCTGGTTGCGTGTATAAAAGCGCGTTATCTACGCCTGTATTATCCACGCCATCTTCCTCGCCACCTGTTACGCCAAGCTCGATTTCTAAGCTAATTCCTAGCTCACTCATCTTTTTAAGATACTCTTCGCAAGTACTTAAATTTTCTTCCAAACTCTCTTCGCTAAGATCTAGCATGTGAGAGCTAAATAGTGGCACGCCGTGCGCTTTTTTATACCCTGCGCTTGCCTCTAATAATCCATCAATCCAAGGAAGCAGTTTGCGCGCTGCGTGGTCAGTGTGTAAAATCACAGGCACGCCATAATACCTAGCTAGCAAATGCACCTGCAAAGCACCTGCGACTGCGCCCATAATCGCGCCGTTTTCGCACTCTTTGCCCGCATAATAACTCGCTCCGCCATTGCTGAATTGGATAATCACAGGAGAGTTTGCTTTTTTGGCGCTCTCTAAGACAGCATTTACAGAGTGGCTTCCTACGACATTTACAGCAGGGATTGCAAAACCCTCGCTCTGCGCGTATTTGTAGAGCTTGCTAACATCATCACCAAATAATACACCAGCTTTAACTACATCTAAAACACCCATTTTGCACCCCTTTTTTAAGATTATTTGTATTCGATTTTTGCTTTTTTAAGCAGATCTTGCGCCAATTTTTCTGAATTTGCGGCTGCTTTTTCTTGGCGGATTGAGCCTTCGATTAGAGGTTTTACCTCGCTAACTGGGACTTGGCGTTTTGCGATTTGATCCTCTTTTAAGATTACATGGTAGCCAAATTCTGTCTTAACAGGAGTTTTTGAAATTTCGCCTTTTTTTAGTGCAAACGCAGCGTCTGCGAAAGGTTTAACCATAGCACCCTCTTTTGGAAATGCTGGTAGCGCGCCACCTGATTGTTTAGCGGCTGGCTCGATTGATTTGGCTTTTGCGATTTCGCTAAATTTAGTGATTAGCGCGCCACCATTTAGCCCTTTTAGCTCATCAATCACAGCCTTTGCCTCGGCGTCTGTTTTGACCAAAATATGGCGAACTTGGGCAAGTTCTGGATTTACAAATTTGGCTTTATTTTTGTTGTAAAAGTCTTGAACCTCTTTGTCGCTGATTTTGATTTTTTTGGCCTCTTTTGATTGCCATACGCGCACAGCTAGGTTGTCTTTTTGGAACTCTAACTCTTTTTTATAAACTTCGTCGTTCATAACGCCTGCTTTTTTAGCTTGTTCTACGACAAGTTTTCTAGCGATAACGCGATTTAAGATATCTTTTTTGGTATTTGCTGGCAGTGAAGCGAATTGTTGTGGAGCTATGCCTTGGGCTACTAGAAATGGAATAACATCGTTTTCTGTGATGTTTTTGCCATTAGCAGTCGCTAAAACTGTCGCATTTAGGCCCATGGCCACAGCCAAACTAAGTGCTGAAAAAACTAATTTGTTCATCTGAATTCCTTGTAAAAAAAATCGCAAGATTATAGCCAAAGCTGGTTAATGATTAAAATTTTGCCCGCCTTAGGATACGCATTTTCGCGTATCTATAAGCGGGTCAGTGTAATTGAAGTGAAATTTATTTTACTTCTACCTTCGCGCTTTTGCGAAGTTCTTGTAGTTTTTGCTCTAATGCAGCGCCTGCTTGTTGGCCTTTGATTAAATTTTCGATGAAAGGCTTGGCTTCGTCTTGGCTAAGCTGTTTTTGAAGTTTGGCGTCTTCTTTGAGCACGATATGATAGCCTAAATCAGTTTTGATAGGGGTTTGCGTGATAGCGCCTCTTTTAAGCTTGCTTGAAGCGTCCCAAAACGCTTTTGGCATCATTTCTTGGGTAACCCATGCAAGATGACCTTTGGTTTGTTTGGCCTCAGGCACGATTGATTTAGCTACTGCAAGTTCTTCGAATTTGCTCACCAAAGCGTCGGCTTTTGTGTTTTTTAACTCTTTGATAATCGCGTCGGCTTCGGCCTTTTTCTCCACTGTGATATTAGATAGCAACAAAGCAGCTGGTTCGACGAAAGCAGATTTGTTTTCGTTGTAAAATTTAGCGATATCAGCGTCGCTTACTTTGATTTGCTTTGATAGTTGGTGTTGATACATTTCGATAGCGATTCTATCTTGCGCTGCTTTTAGGGCGTCTTTGTATTCTTGTAGATTTGTAACGCCACTTTTTTTAGCCTCAGCGGCTAAAATTTCAATATCAACCGCTCTTGCTAGCACCATTTGTTTTTCTTGATTGCTAAGCGTGGCTGGATTTTTGCCAAGTGCTGCTATGTGCGGGGCGACCTCGGCCTCTGTGATTGGTGCGCCATTAACTGTGGCGAAAACTGTCGCGTTTAGGCTTACTGCCGCTGCTAAACTTAGGGCTGAAAATAGTAATTTTTTCATTAAAATTCCTTGTAAAAAAATGCGAGATTATAGCCAAAAAGCTGTTAATAATCAAAAATTTTGTGTAAAATAGGGGCATGAGAACGAAAAAAGATATTTTGGAAATCAAAAATTTATTGTTAGAGCACTTTGGCGAGCCCACAACAGAGCTTAAATTTAGGAATTTATACGAACTAATCGTCTGCGTAATGCTTAGCGCGCAATGCACCGATAAACGGGTAAATTTAATCACACCTGCGCTATTTAGGGAGTTTCCTGACATACACTCGCTGGCAAATGCAAATTTGGGCGCAGTTAAAATGCTAATAAATTCGTGCAGTTTTTTTAATAACAAAGCGCAAAATTTAATCAAAATGGCAAAGTCTGTGGTGGAAAATTTCGGTGGCGAAATCCCACTAAATGAAAAGGATTTAAAAAGCCTTGCAGGGGTCGGGCAAAAGACAGCCCATGTCGTGCTAATCGAGCATTGTGGGGCGAATTTTATCGCCGTGGATACCCATGTTTTTCGCGTATCACATAGACTTGGACTTTCAAGCGCAAAAACGCCAGAACTAACCGAAAACGACCTTACAAAGGCATTTGTAAGCGATTTAAACTATCTGCACCAAGCTTTGGTGCTATTTGGGCGATACACTTGCAAAGCCGTAAAGCCAAATTGCAAAGAGTGCTTTTTAGCACACCTTTGCAAAAGCAAGGATAAAATTTTATAAATTTTGCACGCCAGAGATTATCTCACGCACTGCGTTTAGGATTTTTTCGACAGATTTAAATTCTACTTTTTCGTTTATGCTGTGTGGCGAAGTGATATTTGGACCAATCGAAGCTGCCTGTATAACGCTATCTTTTGTGATAAAAACGCCACACTCTAACCCGGCATGAACGGCTCCCAGCCTAGCAGTTGGCACAAATTTTTGCAAATTTTTTAAGATAAATTCGCTAAATTCGCTAATTTGCGGTTGCCAAGGTTCGCTCGTTTCGCCAAAAACGCACTCCAAGCCAAAATTTTCAGCCGACATTTTGGTTTGATATTTCACCCCTTTTAAGCCCTTTTCGCTCATCGATCTAGCGTAAAACAAAAGTTCAAATTTGCCGTTTTTTTCACCAGCCAAAGATAAATTTATGCTAGTCCCGGGCAAGCCTAAATCATCGTTAAAATCCCTAACGCCTTGCTTAAATTCGCAAATGAGATTTAAAATATTGTCCGAATTTTCATAAATTTCGCACTCTTTAAATCCAAAAAATTTATGTTTTATGAAATTTGGAAAATTTGAAATTTCATTTTTAAAAATTGCCGTTGCACTAGCTTTTGCAGGGATTGAATTTGCCCTTTCGCCACCGCTAAATTCGGCTATCTTACCGCCATTTTTAGCGATAAATTCGGCTAAAAATTTAATTGCATTTGGCAGGTTTTTATGAATTTCGATTCCGCTATGACCGCCCGGGAAATCATCTACAAAAATCTCATAGCAAAAGCCACTTGTCTTCTCGCGCACACTATCGCAAATAGCGCGGATTTCAGCACTTCCTGCGCACCCGATTATGACTTCGTTTTCATCTTCGCTGTCTAAATTTAGCATTTTTTTGCTTTTTATAGTGCCGTTAAATTCCCTAACGCCCCAAAGCCCCACTTCTTCGTTGTTTGTGAAAACTGCCTCAAAATCGCTAAATTCGCTCATCATCGCCATTATAATTGCTACGCCAATCCCGTTATCAGCCCCAAGCGATGAGTTTTTCGCACTTAAAAATCCGTCCTGCTCTACTAGCTCGATACTCGGCGTAAGTCCCACGCCAACCATATCATAGTGCGCTTGCAGGCAAATTTTTGGCTCACCTTTGCAGATATAAATATTTCCGGCACTATCAACTTCCACGCTAAATTCGTGCTTTTTTGCAAATTCCACTAAAAAATCTCGCAATTTTTCCGTTTCATAACTTAAATGCGGAATCTCGCAAATTTTGCGAAAATAATTCATAACTTTTTTCATTTTTTCGCCCTATTTTCGCTTATCACTTACGATTTTGCCTTCGTAAGTGGTCTTTGCGATCGCTTCTAGCATTGCCTTTGTATCGGCATCATCGCGCGCTAGCACGCTGGCTGTTTTAGTTGCTAACTCCACGCGCGCGCTGATTACGCCCTCGCACTCGCTTAGGGCCTTTCGCACCATTTGCGTGCAGAGCGGGCAGTGTATTTTCTCTACATAAATTTCAATCTCTCTATCGGCGAAAACCGCGCTAACAAGGGCAAATAATAGTAAAATTTTACGCATAAATTTCCTTATTTTTGTTTAATACTTAAAATTTTGGCTTTTTCGTATTTTGCGTTTTTCAAAGCCTCGATCATAGCGTTCGTATCGGCACTATCTTCGGCGATGACGACCACTTTTTTCTCGCCCTCTTTGGCCTCGACGCTAATTACCCCCTCGCATTTTTGCAAGGCAAATTTAATCGAAGCTGCGCATAGGTTGCAATGGATTTTTCCGACTTGGATTTCGATTTCGCGCTGTGCAAAAAGCGCGCCACAAACGAGTGATAAAAGTAAAATTTTACGCATAAAATCTCCCTAAAATTTCAGGATAAAATAGAAGTAAAAATATCAAAATTCCACTTAAAATGTAAATAAAATACCATTTTTTGCGACCTGCGCCGATAACGCATGAGTTTTTGCGAAATAGCACAAAATATAGGCTCGTAATGTAAAAAACAATGGAAATCGCCGTAAAAATGGGGCGAAATCTCGCCAACTCGTCCGCAAAGGAAAGTGCCGAAAAACTCACCCCAAAAAGCAAAAACAAAAGTGCTGGCAAACAGCACAAAGTCGCCATAAATGCGCTTATAATCGCCAACGCGATAAATTTTAGCCTACTCAAATTTCACGACTTTTATAATCGTAGCTAAATTCTTTCGGGTCGTAATAATTTAGCGTTTGGCCGTCCGTTTCGCCATAAACATAGCCGAAATTGTTTATCGGAAATTGCGCTGGACGCGGACTTAGCGTGAAATCTCTGCCGTAATTAAACCCTATCCAGCACATCTCCCAGTTGCCAAAGAGATATTCGCGGATTTGCGCGATTTTTTGGTCGTCGTTTGTGAGTTTTTCGCCAAGTCGGACTTTGGTGACATCGGCAGGATCTACTGGAATCCAGCCGTATCCTTTGAGATAAAACTCAGCGCGACAATGTTGTCCGCCTGAAATATGGCTAAATCCGTCATCTTTGGGTGCTGCGCCCATTTGAGATGAGAAGCGTGACGCGCCCACACGGATACCAAACATTTCGCGCGCAGGTATCCCAGCAGCCCTCGCCAAAGCCACAAAAACTGAGTTTATGTCGGTGCATTTGCCACTTAATTTACCGCTAGTTAGGATTTGTTTGACATCGCCAAGACCACACCCAAGCACGCTGTTATCGCGCTCCATGGTGTTTGCCACCCAGGTGTAAATCGCCCTAGCCTTTTCTAAATCGCCCTTGATATTTCCTACGATTTCATCTGATTTTTGTTTAACCACGCCGTCGATTTGAATTTGCGTAGTTGGCTGCAAAAATTTAGCGATTTCGGGGGTTAATTTTTCGTTTTCGTTGAAATTTACCTTCGAAAAATCGGTATTTCGCTCTGTGGTTTGCACATCGAAACTGATATCAAGTATCGGAGTTTCGCTTCCGCTAAATTTCGCATAATATGTCGGAATTTCGCCCTCAGTGATAAATTTCTCCACTGCGTTTGAGCCGACCTTATAGTGCGAAATGACCTGCTGAAAATCGCTAGGAAGCACGAGCGGGACCCAGACCCTGCTCTCTTTGCCGACCTCTTTGATAGCGTGTTTTAAACTAACGCTAAATTTGCGCGTTTTTTGCTCGGCTTCTTTGGCGCTCGTATCAGCCAAAACCACGCTAGGAGCGAAGCTAGCGACACCTAAAATACTACTAAATTTGAAAAAATCTCGTCTTTTCATTTGAAAAATTCCTGAATAATCTAACCAAACTTGGCTCTAAAAGGCAGAGATTTTATCCTTTTAATGCTTTAAAATTGCTTTTTTAAATTTGCTTTGATAAAATGGCGCAAAATTTATGAAATTTAGGGTAAAAAATGGATTTAACTACCATAAAAAACGAAATGTTAAAAAAACTAGAAAACGCTCAAAACGCCGAAATTTTAGGCGCGATTAATGCACTGCCAAAATTTGATTGCGAGGTGAGTTTTGGCGATGCTATAAGTGCGAAATTTGACGCAAACGAAGAGCAAATGGAGCAAATCAGGCAAATCGCACTATCGCTAAAACCTTGGCGCAAGGGGCCTTTCGCGCTAAATGAGCTTTTTATCGACAGCGAGTGGCAAAGCTTCATCAAATTCAATCTTTTAAGGGGGCATATTGATTTGGCGGGCAAAAATGTCGCAGATGTGGGGTGCAATAATGGTTATTATATGTATCGTATGCTAGGCCTTGGCGCGCGTAGCGTTACAGGCTTTGATCCTAGCGCGCTATTTTATCTGCAATTTTTGTTTTTGCAACATTTTATGCGAGCGCAGGCGATTTTCGAGCCGCTTGGCGTGGAACATTTGCCATTTTATGGGGCGAAATTTGACACGATTTTCTGCCTTGGCGTGATTTATCATCGCTCAGATCCTATCTCTATGCTAAAACAGCTCAAATCTGCGCTAAATAGCGGTGGCGAGGTGATTTTAGATACGATGTATATAGATATGGACGGGGATTTCGCGCTTACACCAAAGGGCGGGTATTCTAAGATCTCAAATATCTACTTCGTGCCCACTATCGGCGCACTTAGCAACTGGTGCGAAAGGGCGAAATTTAAGAATTTTGAAATTTTAGAAACCAAACAAACTGATTTTAACGAACAGCGAAAAACCGAGTGGATTGATGGGCAGAGCTTGGAAAATTTCCTAAATCCAAAAAACCCAAATCTCACTATCGAGGGTTACCCTGCCCCGAAACGAGTCTATGTCAAAATCAGCCTGTAAATACGCAAAATTTTACAAATAATTTTGTGTATTTTGTCAAATTTGGCAAAATTTGCAAATAAATCATAAATTTTAATCAAATTTTTCTCTCTTTTTTAAAGCTTAATTTTAGTTTAATATTGGTAGAATTAAAAGTTTAGTTTATAATTTACAAAGGTTTTCTATGAACGCTCAAAATTTAATTCCATATTTGACCGATTTTTTGGCCACAGAACTTGAAAAAACAGGAGCAGACGCTTTCGTAGTCGGAGTCAGCGGAGGACTTGATAGTGCCGTAGTATCGGCGTTATGCGCCCTAACAGAGATTCCAACTCACGCCCTAATCATGCCTATGCCTAGCTCAAATTTAGCAAATTTAGGCGATGCGATTGAGCATTGCGATATGTTTGGTATAGACTACGAAATCCAAGAAATCGCCCCATTTATGGAGGCTTTCGCTTCGCTTGATACTGGCGCAGACAAGCTAAGAACTGGAAATTTTGCGACAAGAGTTCGCATGGGATTATTATACGATTACAGCGCGAAACACCGCGCAGTCGTAGTCGGAACAACAAATTTGAGCGAAAGAATGCTAGGATACAGCACGATTTATGGTGATTTAGCGTGTGCCTTTAACCCAATCGGCGAAATTTTAAAGACAAAAGTAAGCAAGCTTGCCGAAGCGCTTACTATCAATGAAAACATAATCGCAAAAACTCCAAGCGCAGATTTATGGGAAAATCAAAGCGACGAAAGAGAGCTAGGATATAGCTATGATATCCTTGATAGCGTGCTTAGAGATATATTCTCTCGCCCTGAACTTCGCGAAAAAATTAGAGGCGGCAAAGAGATCACAAAAGATGATTTAGCCTACTTGCTTGATTCGAATCACAACGCTGATTTATGCAAATTTATCACAAATAGAATGATAAAAAATAGCTTTAAATTACGCATGCCAAATGTAGCACAAGTAGATCCTAATGCTTAGGATTTCACATGAGGCAAATACCCTTTTTTAAAGCGCAGGTTGATGATAAAGAAGAATCGCTTATACTAAATGCCCTTCACAATCCACAAATAAAATACTCAGAAATTTTTGAAAACAAAATTTGTGAGTATTTTGGTGTGAATTACGCAATCTCCACTACTAGTGGCACTACTGCGCTTCATCTTGCGCTTTGCACACTTGGTGTCAAGCGCGGAGATAGAATTTTATGCTCGGTCAATTCATTTCCGCATGTAGCGGCGGTTATTAGGCATTTTGACGCTGAGCCGATATTTGTAGATATCGATACAAACACCTTTAATATCACCCCTGAAAGCTTTTCAAAAGCTATCGAGCTAAACAGACACAAAAAGCTAAAATGCGCCTTTATCTCGCACACAGCTGGGCTCGTAACAGATATGGACGAGATTTACGAAATCGCTAAAAAAGAAAATATCACTATCATAGATGACGCTTCTAGGGCCACAGGTGCTACATACAAGGGCAAAAAAATCGGCTCGTTTGAAAACTCGCTGTTTTCGTGCTTTCAGATAAATCCACAAGCCCAAGACGCAATCTCTACGGCTGGATTTTTCGTCACAAATAACGAAGGTTTGGCAAATTCTGCCAAAATTTTGCGCAATAACGGAATCGTGGGCGAAGCGTTTTATAAAGACGGAAATTTAGGCTTTACTTATAATGTAGATCGTATCGGTCAAAAATACGATTTAAACTCGATAAATGCGGCATTTGCGCTATCGCAACTAGAAAAAACAGATAGTTTTATCAAGCGTCGCCAAAATATCGCAAAAATGTTTAGGAAATCCTTGGAAGATTGCCCTCATATCGAGCTTCCTACCGATAGCGCGGAGCACATTTATACACAATTTATCATCAAAATCGACAAAAACCGCGATGATTTCGCGCGCGAAATGATTTCTAGGGGCATTGATGTGGGGCTTCACTATGTGCCACTGCACCTGCTAAGCTACTACAAATCCAAGTATAATTACAAAGTCAATGACTTCCCAAATGCGCTAAAAAATTATCAGCAAATTTTATCTTTGCCGATTTATGCCTCGCTTAGCGATGACGATGTGGCGTATATCTGCGAAAAAATTATAGAAATTGCGAGAAGCCGTGTTTAAAATTTGGCTCGAAAAAAATTTATACGATCCGGGCGTTATTTGGCTTATAATTTCATTTTTTTTGCTTCCACTCTCAATCATTTTTGGCTTTATTCAGATGATTAGGCGCGCCCTAATTAAGCCCAAAGATTATGGCATAGCAGTAGTAAGCGTGGGAAATCTAACCCTTGGCGGAAGTGGTAAAACTCCGCTTGTGGGAGCGATTTTTACAGAATTTAGCCCTGAGATTCCTACCTGCATAATACTGCGCGGATACGGCCGCAAAAGCCACGGACTACAATATGTGGCAAAAAATGGCGAAATTTTATGCGACATAAAAACCAGTGGCGATGAAGCCATGCTCTATGCCAAAACCCTAAAAAACGCAAGCGTCCTCGTAAGCGAAAACCGCGAAAATGCCATAATACAGGCCAAAAAAGATGGGTTTGCTCTTGCGATTTTAGACGATGGATTTTCTAAATTTCATATAGAAAAATTTGAGATTGTTTTGCGCCCTAGCGATTCGCCGCTTTTGCCCTTGCCACTGCCAGTCGCAGGCTATCGCTATCCGCCAAATTTCTACAAATTCGCAGATTTTATCCCTAGCATAGATGATATAAAATCCACGAGTGAAATTTCAAATTTCCCAAATCCACACACCGATAAGGAAAATACGATTTTAATCAGCGCAATCGCCAAGCCATGGCGTCTAAAAGAGTTTGAAAAACACGCCAAAGCTAGTTTTTATTTCCCAGATCACTATGATTTTATAAAAGATGAAATTCAAAATTTACTTCATAAATCTAGCGCCACGCATATCATTTGCACAGCCAAAGATTTCGTCAAGCTCGAAAATTTCGGGCTAAATATCAGCGTAATCGAGCTTAAAACCACGCTTAGCGAAAATTTCAAAAACCAAATCAAAGCCTACATTACTAGCAAACTAAACCACTAAATTTGGAGAAAACAATGATAAAATCAAGTCAAATCGCAGAAATTATCATCTCAGCCCTACCTTATATCCGCAAATTTCGCGATAAAATTTTCGTCATCAAATACGGCGGCGCAGCCCAAACCGACGAGGTTTTAAAGCTAAATTTCGCTCGTGATATCACGCTTTTGCACATGGTTGGTATCAAGGTCATCGTCGTGCATGGCGGCGGCAAAAAAATCAACCAAACCCTCGATTTACTGGATATCAAAAGCGAATTTTGCGATGGTTTGCGCGTAACAAGCAAAGAAGCTATCGAAGTAACCGAAATGGTGCTAAGCGGACTTGTAAATAAAGAAATCACCGCGCTTCTTAACCAAAACGGAGCCCCTGCCATAGGCATTAGTGGCAAGGACGGCGGACTTTTGAAAGCCAAATTTTTAGACCGCGAAAAATACGGCTTCGTAGGCGAAATCACAGATGTGAATACAAAAGTCATTTATGATTTGCTAGATCACGACTATCTGCCAGTCATCGCGCCACTTGCCGGGGGCGAAAATGACGAAAATATCAGCTTTAACATAAACGCAGATCTTTGCGCTAGCAAAATCGCTAGCTACCTAAAAGCCGACAAAGTGATTTTTCTAAGCGATATCGACGGCGTGCTAGATAAAGAGGGCAAACTCATTAGCAAACTCGATGAAAATTCGATCTTGGCTTTGAAAAAAGACGGCACGATTAGTGGCGGTATGATACCTAAAATCGATGCTTGTTTGGAGTGCATAAACACAGGCACCAAGGCCGCTCACATAATAAATGGCAAAATCCCACACTCGCTTTTATTAGAGCTTTTCACTGATACTGGTATCGGAAGTTTGATTAGATAAGGAGAATTTATGAAATTAGTTTCCACACGAGATTTTAGCGCCAGCGCCACACTTAGCGACGCACTACTAAGCCCGAGTGCTGCATTTGGCGGACTTTATACACCGCGCGAGTTGCCAAAACTTACACCTGAATTTTGGAGCGAGTGCAGAGAGCTTAGCTACAAACAAATAGCTTTAAAGCTTATAAAAGCCCTAGATTTCGACATTTCGCCGGAGGTTTTCAAAACCGCTCTTGCTAGGTATGATAGTTTCGAAAACCCTGCCCTGCCACTTGAAATTTCTAAATTTAACGATAACACCTATATTTTGGAGCTTTATCACGGCCCGACACTTGCTTTTAAAGATATGGCGCTTCAACCTTTTGGCGCGCTTCTTGGCGAGTTAGCGGCGCAAAGAAATGAAAAATACCTCATAATCTGCGCTACTAGTGGCGATACTGGCCCAGCTACGCTTGAAACATTTGCAAACGACCCAAATATCAAGGTCGTATGCCTATATCCAGCTGGCGGGACGAGTGAAATTCAGCGCCAACAAATGGTAAAACAATCAGCCAAAAATTTAAAAATTCTAGGCATTAAAGGGAATTTCGACGACGCACAAAGAGCGTTAAAATCGCTACTTAGCAATGATGATTTCAAAAACGAACTAAAAGCTAATAATCTTTGCCTAAGTGCGGCAAATTCTGTAAATTTCGGCAGAATTTTGTTTCAAATCATCTACTACATTTACGCTAGCGTGCAATTTAGCAAAAATCCAAAATTTAGCGCGCACGATAAATTTGATGTAATCGTGCCAAGCGGAAATTTCGGCAACGCCCTTGGTGCGTATTTCGCCAAAAAAATGGGAGCTAGTATCGGCAAAATCAAAATCGCTTCCAACGCAAACAATATCCTAACTGATCTAATCAAAACTGGAATTTACGATTTGCGTGGTAGAGAGTTAATTAGCACGATTAGCCCTGCAATGGACATTTTGATTAGTTCAAATGTCGAGCGCGTGCTGGCTGATTTATTCGGCGATAAACGCACAAAAGAGCTTATGGCTAGCCTTGCGCAAGATAAATTCTACGCCCTTAGCAAAGATGAGCTTACTAAGCTTCAAAGCGAATTTGAGGCCGGTTTCACAAGCGATGATGAGTGCTCGAATTTTATCAAAGAAGCTAGCAGTAGTGGCCGTCTCATCGACCCGCACACTGCAAACTGCTTCAAACTTTTAGGTGGCGATACGCCAACTCTCATCGTTTCTACGGCGAAATGGATAAAATTTACTCCGTCAATGATAAAAGCGATAAAATCTCGCCCATGCGAAGACGAAAAGGCCGATATGATCGCGCTTTCAAAAGAGTTTCAAAGCGATATTCCAGCACAAATTTCACGCCTTTTTGCCAGCCCTGAAATTCACACGAGCATAATCGAGCAAAACGAGATTAAAAACACGATTATTGATTGGATAAAACTATGATTATAATACCTGCCCGCCTAGCCTCAACTAGGTTTAAAAACAAAATTTTATGCGAATTTGCCGGTGTGCCGATGTTTATCAAAACAGCGCAAAACGCCGCGAAAGTCGATAGCGTGCTAATCGCGGTAGATGATGAAAAAATCCTGCAAATCGCCAAGGATTACGGATTTCGCGCCGTCATGACAGATGAAAACCACCAAAGCGGCACAGATAGAATAAACGAAGCTGTGAAAAACGCAAATTTAAGCGATGATGAAATTTTAATCAATGTCCAAGCCGACGAGCCATTTTTTGAGACGCAAAATTTAATTAAATTTAAAGAATTTGCCACCAGCGCGATCAAAAACGGCGCATTTATGGCTAGTTGCTACAAAAAAATCGACCCCACAAGCGCGCAAGATCCAAATTTAGTCAAGGTGATTTTGGACAACCACGGCGTTGCGATTTATTTTTCACGCGCGCCGATACCTTATCCAAGAGCCGAATTTAAGGACTATTTGGGGCATATTGGCATTTATGCGTATAGCGCAAAAACCCTGCGCGAGTTTTGCGCCCTACCGCCTAGCACGCTAGAAAATACCGAGAAATTAGAGCAACTTCGCGCCCTAAGTGCTGGCAAAAAAATCGCAATGTTGCAAATCGCTACAAACAGCGTCGGAATCGACACGCAAGAAGATTATGAAAAAGCGCTGAAAATTTTTGGGAAATAAAATGGATTTTAACGAATACAAAAATGCCGTCCAAACCCTGAATTTATGGGCGAGAGCGTATTACACGCAGGATAATCCAATCGCTAGCGATGAAGAATACGACGCGCTATATAGCAAGGTCGAAATCTTCGAGCGCGCTCACCCAGAGAAAATTTTGCCATACTCCCCTACTTTGCGTATCGGAGGCGAGCTTAGCGAGGGTTTCGAAAAGCTCTCTCACGGCGCACAAATGTGGTCTATGGAGGATATTTTTGACGACGGCGAGCTTTTGGCGTGGCTTGGGCGTGGAGAAAAGGCAAATTTAGAATTTTATGTCGAGCCGAAATTTGACGGAGCGAGCCTAAATTTGACCTACGAAGACGGCATTTTAATCTCGGCTGCCACGCGCGGGGACGGCAAAATCGGCGAAAATGTAACCGCCAATGCAAGAGCGATAAAATCAATCCCGCTTCAAATCCCATATAATGAAAAAATCGAAATTCGTGGCGAAGTTTTGATTGCTAAAAGCGATTTTGACGCCCTAAACGATGAGCGTGCGCAAAATGGCGAAGCGCTGTTTTCAAACCCGCGCAACGCCGCAGCCGGGAGCCTTCGCCAGCTAGATAGCGCGGTCGTAGCGAAGCGAAAACTTCAATTTATCCCTTGGGGCGTGGGCGAGCATAGATTAAATTTCACGCGCCATAGCGAGATTATGGAGTTTGTGCGAAGTCTTGGCTTTAAGAGGGACGATTTTAGGCGAATTTGCGCGAGTGCAAATGAAATCCGCAAGGCTTACGAGGATTTGCACGCCCTGCGCGATAAAAAAGATTTGATGCTTGATGGCATGGTACTTCGCATAAACGATGTCGCAAAGTGCGATTTGCTGGGATACACCGTGAAATTTCCGCGTTTCATGGTGGCGTATAAATTCCCAGCTATCGAAAAGGTTACAAGGCTAAAAGACATTGTTTTGCAAGTAGGTAGAACGGGCGCAATCACCCCTGTGGCGGTGGTCGAAAGCGTCAATATCGACGGAGCAAATGTCAGCAACGCTACGCTTCATAATTTCGATGAAATCGAGCGTTTGGGGCTGATGAAAAACGATTTTGTGGGAATTATACGAAGCGGCGATGTAATCCCAAAAATCACAAGCGTCTTTGCTGGGCGCAGAGACGGCTCGCAAACGCCCATAACTCGCCCTAGCGCGTGTCCTGTATGTGGTGGTAGCCTGCTCGATGAGGGGGCTTTGATAAAATGTCAAAATTTGGGTTGCAAAGCACGAATTGTAGGGGCTTTGATCTATTTTTGCTCGAAAAAATGTATGAATATCGAAGGGCTAAGCGAGGCTACGATTAGCTTGCTTCATAGCCTTGGTAAAATTAACGAAATCGCCGATATTTACGCGCTTAGCGAAGCTGATTTTGTGGGGCTTGAAGGCTTCAAAGATAAAAAAATTTCAAATCTCTTAAACGCCATAAATTCGAGCAAGGGCGCGCAGCTTTATCGCTTCATCAGCGGGCTTGGTATCGAGCATATAGGCGAGGTCGCAGCGCGCAAAATCGCCGAGAGTTTCGGCGAGAAATGGCTGGAAGCTAGCTATGAAGAGGTGCTAAATTTAGAAAATTTTGGCGAAGCTATGGCGAAGAGTTTTTGCGAATTTTGCACCGAAAACGAAGAGAAAATTCGCAATTTAATCAATATCATAAATCCACAAATTTCTAAGAGCGAAACCACGCAAACCGCCTTTACAGGCAAGACTATCGTGCTTACTGGCACCATGTCGCGCCCCAGAGATGAGATCAAAAACCGCCTTTTGCAAATGGGCGCAAAGGTTTCGGGCTCAGTATCAGCCAAAACCGATTTTGTGATTTATGGAAGCGAGGCTGGAAGCAAGCTAGATAAGGCAAATACCCTTGGCGTGCGCACGCTAAGCGAAGATGAGTTTGAGGAAATGGCGCGTGAGATTTGATAATTTCGTAGCTCATGCTCTAAAAATCAGTCGAAACAAAGCCCAAAATCTCATTAAAGAGGGCAAAATTTTGCTAAATGGCGAAATTTGCGACAAGATATCAGCCGAAGTAGAAAGTGGCGATATTAGCGCGACAGACGAGATTTTCGTAAGCCGTGGCGCACTGAAATTAAAGGGATTTTTAGATGAGTGCGCGCTTGATATCGCAGGCGTGCGCGCCCTAGATATCGGCTCATCGACAGGCGGATTTGTGCAAATTTTGCTAAAATACGGCGCAAGCGAGGTCGTAGCCCTTGATGTGGGAAGCGCACAGCTAGATGATAGCTTGCGCCACGATTCGCGTGTAATCGTGCGCGAAAACACCGATATCAGGGAGTTTGAGAGCCAAACGAGTTTTGAGCTAATCACCTGCGATGTGAGCTTTATCGGGATTGAGAAAATTTTGCCTAGCATTTTGCGCCTTGCTTCGCGCGATATAATCTTGCTTTTCAAACCGCAATTCGAGGTCGGCGTGGGCGCAAAACGAGATAAAAAAGGCGTCATAAAAAATCAAAAGCTAGTCGAACAAGCAATGGCGAAATTTGAGTTAAACTGCGCTAAAATGGGGCTTATAATGATACAAAAACTCCCTTGTCAAATCAAAGGCAAAGAGGGAAATCAGGAGTTTTTCTATCATTATAAAAAAGGAGAATAGATGAAATTTAAGCAAATTTTAATTTTAACTTTAACTATATTTTTCCTGGGGGCGTGCGCCAAAAGCATTTCGCCAAACGCGCCTATCACGCGGGATTTTGACATAGCTAAATTTTGCGGTGGTTGGTATGAGATAGCCCATATCAAGGGCTTTGGGGGCGAGTTAGAAAACACAGCCTATGAGATTTTCGTCGATAAAAACGGCTCGATAAATATGCTAAAATCAGCCCAAAGCCAAAGCGGAAAAATCAAATTATCTAGCGAAGAACTAGCCTTTGTGGGCAAAAAATCCGAGGGAAATTTAGTTCGCAAAGGCATAATAAAAAATGCCAAATTTAGCGTCGCTCAAACCGATGCGGATTACAGCTACGCGCTCGTTTTTGGCGAAAACACAGGCGAGCTTTATATGCTTTCGCGCACCAAAACCATGCCCGAACTCATCAAAAATATCTACCTAAACAAAGCCAAAGAAAGTGGCTATGACACCCAAAAAATCGTATGGACGAAGCAAAAATGAGTGAGCCTAGCGAAATTTCAATCCTAGCCAAATTTGGCGAAAACGAGAAATTTCTAAATTTAAATGGAGCGAAAAAAAGCGAGATTAAAGCCCTTGCTATCGGCAATTTCGACGGATTTCACAGGGCTCATCAAAAGCTATTTGACGCTCTTGGCGAGCATGGCGGCATAATCATAGTCATCGCCGATACTGCGCCCAAACTCACGCCACCTAGCCTAATTAGCCAAATTTGCGAAAAAGAGATTTTTTACTGCGATTTAGCTAGGGTGAAAAATTTAAGCGGAGCCGAATTTATCGCGCTTTTAAACGCAAATTTTCCAAATTTAGAAAAAATCGTAGTCGGAAATGATTTTAAATTTGGCAAAAATAGAGCCAGCGACGCAGAGTTTTTGCGCGCGAATTTCGCTGGCGAAACGCTCATAATCGACGAGTATAAAATCAACGGCGTGGGCGTGCATACGAGGCTGATTAAGGAGTTTTTAAACGCTGGCGAGTGCGAGAAGGCGGCGCAGTTTTTGGGGAGGGAGTATGAAATCTCTGGCAAAGTCATCAGCGGTCAAGGCCTTGGCGCAAAGGAGCTGTTTGCGACGCTAAATCTAGATGCTAGCGAGTTTTATATGCCAAAATTTGGCGTTTATGCCACGCTGTGCAGGGTAAAAAACAAAATTTACAAAAGCGTCTCTTTTATAGGGCACAGGGTCAGCACGGATAGCAATTTCGCCATAGAAACGCACATTTTAGGGGAGTTTGGCGCAAATTTCACGCCAAAGAGCGCTAGCGTGAAATTTATCAAATTTATCCGCGAAAACAAAAAATTTGAAAATTTGGGCGAATTAAAAGCGCAAATTTCAAGCGACATCGCCCTTGCTAGGGATATTTTAGGAAACAAATATGAAAGATGAAATTTTCAAAACGCCGATAAAAAAGCAGTTTGAGTTCGACAAAAGCGTTGCTAGCGTCTTTGACGATATGATCGCGCGCTCGGTGCCGTTTTATAAACAAAGCTCCGAGCTTGTTTGCGAGCTTTTGGCACGGATTTTGGGTCAGGGTGCCAAAGCCATAGACCTTGGCTGCTCGACGGCTGGGATTTTGCTTAGCTTGTATCAAATGCGCCCTGATTTGGCGCTTTTTGGCGTGGATAACTCCGAGGCAATGCTAGAAATCGCCGCGGCAAAAACCGCTGCTTTTGGCGCGCAGATAAAATTTTCGTGCGAAGATATCTTAGAGTGCGATTTTAAGGGCTTTGACGCCGTTATTTTAAACTATACTTTGCAGTTTATTCGCCCGATAAAACGGGCGGAATTTATGCGCAAAATTTATGAAAATTTGAGCGAAAACGGGGTTTTGATTTTCGCTGAAAAGCTCGTTTATGAGGATAAAACGCTTAGCAAAAATATGATTGAAATTTACGAAAATTACAAAGAAAATCAAGGCTATTCGAAGTTCGAAATCGCCCAAAAGCGCAAAGCGCTCGAAAATGTGCTAATCCCATACACCGAGAGCGAGAACAAAACACTCGCGCTTAATGCCGGATTTGCCAGCGTGGAAATTATCTTTAAATGGGCGAATTTCGCTGTTTTCATGGCGAGAAAATAGCTAAATTTCGCCTTTATTTTTGCAAACACTGCCCCGAAAATTTGTGTTTTGCAAAATTTGTAGCATTTTGGAAAGTTAAATTTTAAATGACTTTAAATCCATAAAATAGCTTAAAAATGATTTTGGTTTGTGGTATAAATTTAGACTAGTAACTCTATTTTTAAGTAATTTTATCAGCGTATTATGTCAAAATTTCGTGTCCTTAGCCATCTATTCAAATGCAGTTTAAAATTTGCCCTCTTTAAATTTATCATATCGTCGAAGCTGAAATTTTAAAACGAGAAAATTAACGGATTTTATACAACGATATAAAATAATGGCGCATATCTTCGCAGGTCGTCTCATAGCCCCTATATGTTTTGCGTGTCAAGCAGACATTTTTGAGCTTGGTCGCTATCTAAATTTAATTCTTTTTCTTTTAAGTTTGTATTTGACATTTTTTATTCCTTTAAAAATTTTTAATTATTTGTTGAGCTAGATAAGCCGTTGCCTATCCATTGCCACCGCCATTGCTTTTTATTAATTCCGTCGTTATTTATAGGAATTTCATAAATCCAAATAGCATTAGAAATGCCACCTCTGTGTCCGCTTTGAAATTTTTCCATTTCGGATTTCATTTCTTTTAAATCGCTATCTAGGCAAACAAGTCCATCTGGTGTTTTGTAGCATTTATCGATATATACGAAAGTTTTCTTTTTTCTACAATACTTACTTTTACCAAGCAATCTACCAACAAAACTAGTAGGTATTTCACACTCTTTTATCTCAAAAGCGTCGGAAGGGTAAATCGAAAAATTCTTTATATCGTCAAATATTACAGTTTTTCCAACAGGATAATTAATCTTGCTAAATCCCGCATAAACCCAATTCCCGTGACTTTCTTTGTTATAGTCGGCGATAATTTGAGCGTCTTCTTTGTAGTAAGGAATTTTTTCGTTTATATTCAAAATTTCTTGCGTTATATCTTTCATAGCAAAATTACTTTGTAGCCCCTTAAACAAATCAAAAGTCCCATTATCATCTATATGAGAATTTATGATTTCGGATATTTCCAAAATCATTTCGTCCATAGCCAAATTTTTATCTAACTCGTAAAATTTGTTGCCATGATTTTCTTGGTTATAGCTCTCAATTACATAGACTTGAAATTCAAACTCATCTTGTGTAAAAATCTGCAACAACTCATCTTTGGTTAAAATTTTATGATGTCTAAAACTATAACCAATGAAATTCAAATACCCAATAATCGGCAATCCAACTATGGCAATAATCGATAAAGCAATAAGTAGAATTTTGGTCTTTTTATGAATTTTCATATAATAATCTCCTTTGTAAATTTTGTGCTGACTTGTTTTTTATATTTTCTCCCTTTGATTTAAAAATTTAAGCCAGATGCCTACCGCCACACGCCTCTGGCGCGCACTTCGCCACTTATGCAAATTCCATTTCGCATGACGCAGTTATTTTGGGAGCTCTTAGCTCTTTGTGTAGTGAGGTGCTGTGGCACGGGCGCAGGTTTGGCGACTCTGTTTTGCTCATGCGCGCCAAAGCGGCGCCCTCGGTGCTCCTCGTAGCGTGGCGGTAGTGGTCTGCGTCGTAGATTGCCCTCCTCTATGATAGTGATACCATTGCCGAAATTCTGTTCGTAGCGGTATCTTGGCGGGTGATTTACATAGACCTTTTTTTCTGGTTGGATTATGATTATGTTTTGTTCGCTCTCTTTTTTAGGTTCTGGGGCAGGCTGGGGCTTTGGCAGGGCTTGCAAATCAAAATTTTGCGCGAGCCTAGTCGTATCATAACCGCCAAAACCGGTTATGTTTTTTAGCTGGTTTTCATCTGTGATTTCGCGCGATTTGCGGTAGTTTATGAGCATGTCCGCCCTGCCCGCATCAAGCCCGCCAATGGTCATTAGCTCGTATCTAGTCGCGTCGTTTATGTTGATTTTGCCCCACAAAGAAGCACACAAAAATAAAAAAACAAAAAGCTTTTTCATAACTTTCCTTTTTTATGAAATTTAGCCAAATTCTAGCGCAAATTTTGATAATAATGTGTAAATTTTGGTTAATCAGCACAGTGTTTTGGCAGAAATTTATGAAATTTTAAACTCGTAGATTGCCACGCTCGTTACACTCGCTCGCAATGACAAATTAAACAAATTTGCTCACTAGTGTCATTGCGAGAATTTGCGTAGCAAATTCGAAGCAATCTACGAATTTAAAATTTCGGCGCAGTGTTTTAGCAGAAATTTATAGAATTTTATAAATTTTGCAAATTTAGAGTTTGGAATTTTTAATTCGTAGATTGCTTCGTCGCTTCGCTCCTCGCAATGACAGCGAATTTAGCGTTTTGGAATTTTTCGTAGTAAAAAGCAAATTTGCGAATTTCAAAATTCGCAAATTTGAAATTAGATTTTATTTGAATAAATCGGTAGAAAGGTATCTCTCGCCAGTGTCATTTAGCGTGGTTACGATGATTTTGCCACGATTTTCGAAACGATTGGCGATTATGTTTGCCGCATAGACATTTGCGCCGCTTGAAATGCCCACTAGCAAGCCCTCTTTTTGCGCCAAAGTCTTTGCAGTATCGAAAGCTGCGCCATTTGCGACCGCGATATACTCATCGATTATGTCTAAATTTAGGTTTTTCGGTATGAAATTTGCGCCGATTCCTTGGATTTTGTGGCTTCCAGCGCACCCTCTACTGGCTAGTGGCGACGAATCAGGCTCGACCGCGATTACCTTTAAATCAGGGTTTTGCTCTTTGAGATATTTCGCAGTCCCGCTTAGCGTGCCTCCCGTGCCAAATCCAGCGACTAGGATATCGACTTTGCCGTCTGTATCGCGCCAAATCTCAGGGCCAGTGCTCTCGTAGTGGGCTTGTGGGTTGGCCGGATTGTCAAACTGGCTTGGGATAAAGGAATTTGGGTTTTCCTCGGCTAGTTCGTTTGCCTTATCCACGGCACCCTTCATGCCAAATTGCGGATCTGTGAGCACGATTTTCGCGCCAAAAGCCGCGATTAGTTTTTGTCTTTCGATACTCATCGAACTTGGCATTGTTAGGATTAGTTTTAGCCCCATTTTCGCAGCTACCATGGCTAGTCCTACGCCCGTATTTCCGCTGGTTGGCTCGATTAGGATTGTGTCTTTGTTGATGAGATTTTGCACGAAGGCGACCTTGATGATATTCCACGCGATACGATCTTTGACCGAGTGGCTTGGGTTTAGAAACTCAGCTTTTGCAAGTATTGTCGCGTTTTTTGAAAAGGTATTAATCCTAACTAACGGAGTGTTGCCGATTAGATCTGTTACATCGTTTGCTATTTTCATTTTTTTCCTTTTTTTATCGTTGTGAAACTGCGCACAGCCTCAAATCAAATACTAAAATCCAAAAATTTAGTGCTTTCTTCCTTGTATTCTTCAAATTTGCTAATTGATTTGTTGAAAATTTCTAGCAGTTTTTCATCATACTCTTTGAAAAAAAACTCTAAATTTGGGTTTAAAAGCTTCAAATTCGTAAGCTTAAAGTCCTTCTCCATAGCCTTAAAAACATCGGCAAATGTGATATCCTCGATATCGCGCGAGAGATAATATCCGCCGTTTTTGCCCTTTATACTCTCGATCAATCCGCCACCTCTAAGGCCGTTTAAAATCTGCTCCAAATAGTTTTTTGAAACCAAAATTCTATCTGAAATTTCGCTAATGCTAATCGGCGAAATTTCGCTAGCTTTGGCGATTTCTAAAATCGCCATTAAGCCATAAACGCCTTTTGTAGATAAAAGTGCCATATATTCCCCTTATTTCGTTGCTTTTTCGATTGCGTTTTTAAGATCATTAATCAAATCGTCAGTGTCTTCTAGCCCCACGCTAAGCCTAATTAGCCCCGGTGTAATCCCTGCGCTTAAAAGTTCCTCGTCGCTTGATTGCGAGTGAGTTGAACTTGCTGGGTGAGTGATGACGGATTTGCTATCGCCGATATTTACGACAACGGCGAAAATTTTCACCTCTCGCATGATATCATCAGCTACTTTTCTACTTCCTGCATCAAAACACAAAAGTCCGCTACATAACCCCTCGGTGAAATTTTCGCTTACAAATTTATTTAGTGGCGAACTTTTTAGCCCTGGGTAATTTACGCTTTTTATCGCTGGGTGAGATTCTAAAAATTCAGCGATTTTTTGCGTTTTACGAGAGTGTTCTTTGACCCTCACGCTTAGGGTTTCAAGCCCCTGAATCAACTGCCACGCGCTAAATGGGCTCATCGTCGCACCGATATCGCGAAGCAAACCAAGGCGAATTCGAAGCGTGAAAATGTCGAAATTTTCTACCAAATTTGTATAAACTAGCCCGTGATAGCTCTCGTCTGGCTCGTTGAAATCAGCGTATCTTGGATTAGCTAGGATTTTTTTGTTTGTGCTAGCCCCGCTTACGACAGCACCTGCGATGGTTAGCCCTTGACCGCTGATATACTTACTCGCACTATGCACGACGACATCTGCGCCTTTTTTGATAGGATTAAACAACACTGGCGTGGCGACTGTGTTATCCACAATGCTGATAATGCCGTATTTATCGGCGATTTCTATGATTTTATAAAAATTTGGAATTGCCACTTGCGGATTTGAAAGCGTTTCGAAGAAAATCGCCTTTGTTTTCTCATCAATCAAACTCTCTAAATCCTCCGCGCTGTCTGCGTCGAACATACGCGTTTCAATGCCAAATTTTTTAAGCGTATGGAGCATTAAATTCGAAGTTCCGCCATAGACCTTTTGCGCCATGATGATATTATCGCCTGCGCTTGCGACATTTGCGACCGCATAAAATGAAGCGGCTTGACCGCTAGCAGTGCCAATCGCCGCCACGCCACCTTCAAGGGCTGCAATGCGCGCCTCGAAAATATCGACCGTTGGGTTATTTAAGCGCGTATAAATGGGACCAAGGCTTTGCAATGCAAACCTAGCTGCCGCCTCCTCGCTCGTGCCAAAGTCAAACGCCGTGGTTAGATAAATCGGCACCGCCATAGAACCACAGCCCTCTTTTGAGCTATATCCTGCGTGAGTTGCTAGTGTTTCGAAGTTAAATTCCGCCATTTCTCCTCCTTAAATTTTAAAATTTTAAAGAGATTATAACACTTATTTACAAACAAGTCAATAGAGAAAATATATTTTATAAATTCCCTATTTAAAGTGTTTTGAAAAAAATATAGTTTTAATAATATATAGGAAAAATATGTAAAATAAAAAATAAAGCTAAATTTGGTATAATCGCACTTTTGATTTCAAAGGATAAAATTTGAGCCAAATAAATGAAAAAAGCGATCGTATCAAATACATCCGCGCCTTAGAACGCTTCGCAAAATCGGCAATTTCGATTTTGAAACGAGATGATTTTGACGAAAATTTATTTAAAATTCGCGTAATAAAAAACTACGAAGTTTTAAAAAAAGTAGAAGCTGTTTATTTAGACCAGCCCTACACGAAATCGCTCGAAAACTTCGTCAAATCGGTCCTAGCACACAAGGGCAAAGATGAGCTGATAAAAGAGGCAAATTTGCTAGAAAAACTCAAAAATTCAAAAACTTACAAAAAAGAGAAGCACAAGGGCAAATTTAGCGATGAATTTTAAAGTAAAATTAGCGCGCAAAGCGCGCCACTACTAGCGTTGGCCTGGTGGGGGCGCGGGGGCGGGCGGCCATCGCAACTCTGAGCGCCGCCCCCGCAAAAAAATAAAATTTATGGAGTAAAAAATGAAAAAAGTATTGATTTTAAGTGGGGCTGGACTGAGTGCTGCTAGCGGACTTCGCACATTTAGGGAGAGTGGCGGACTTTGGGAGCAATACAGCGTGGCAGAGGTTTGCTCGGTGCCTGGGTTTTTAAAAGATAGAGCGAAGGTGCTTAAATTTTACGATGAGCGCAGGGCGCAATTAGCGGGTTGCGAGCCAAATTTAGCGCACTACACAATCGCAAAATTAAAAAAAGAATTTGGAGAAAAAATCGTCGTGCAAACCCAAAATGTCGATGATTTGCTAGAACGCGCTGGGTGTGAGGGTGTAATTCATTTGCACGGATTTTTGCCCGACATTCGTTGTGAGGCGTGCGGACATGTCCAAAATATCGGCTACGCGCCAATTAAGGGGCAAATTTGCGAAAAATGTAAAAGCCCTAAAATGCGCCACAATATCGTTATGTTTGGCGAGCAAGCCCCACACTACGCCGATTTATACGAGGCACTGCAAGAGTGCGAAATGTTCGTCTGTATCGGCACGAGCGGGGAGGTGCTCGATGTAGCAGGCTATACAAGATACTTTAAAATCAGCGTTTTAAACAACCTTGACGCCTCGCGAATCGATAAATTTTTCGATAAATGCTACACCGAAAGTGCCGTTACCGCCGCGCCAAAATGGGAGAGCGATATTAGAAAATTTTTGCAAGGCGAGGCGCATGAAAACGATAATCTTTGATATGGACGGCACGCTACTTGATAGCAAAAAGGCCATTTGCGAGAGTATAAATTTCACTAGAAACCGCCTTGATCTCGCACCTTTGGAGCATGATTACATAATGAGCGTGATAAACGATCCTGCGCAAAACCCCTTTATCGCGCTATATGGCACACAGAGCGTGAGCGCGGAGCTAGGGGCTGAATTTATGGCTGTGTATATGGGGAATTACCGCAAATTCGCCCTGCCATATCCTGGGATTTTGGATTTGCTAAAAAAATGCAAAAACGCTGGCTTTTTCGTCGCCCTAGCCTCGAATGCTCCACAAGTTAGCCTTGCTAGCATAGCCGAATTTACGGGGCTAAGCGAGTTTTTTGACTTTATCGTGGGCGAGAGCGAGAGAGTGCCACACAAACCAGATCCCGCTATGATTTTAGAAGTTTTAAAAAATAGCAAATTTAAAAAAGCGATTTTTTTAGGCGATAGCAAAAAGGACGAATTCGCCGCCAAAAGGGCAAATATCCAGTATCTGCAAGTAAGCTGGGGCATGGGTGAGTTTAGAGAGGGCGTAAAAAACGCAAAAACGCCAGAGCAAGCGTGGGAGATTATCGATAAATTCTAGCTTGGATTAAATTTAATTTTGCTATAATCGCTAAATTTTTTATCAAAAAAGAAAGAAATAATGGACAAAATCGATCAAATTATGCAAAATTTCATCGCTAGTTGCGGATACAGCGTGGCTAGCAAAATGTTTTTGACTCTTAGTTCAGGCAAAAAACTGCGCTCAAAACTGCTTTTAAATATCGCCGGAGAGAGCGAAGAGAGCCTAAGACTATGCGCTATTACTGAGCTTATTCAGGCTGCTAGCCTGCTGCATGATGATGTCATCGACGAAAGCGTAATGCGCCGCGGCAAGCCCTCAATCAACGCAACCCAGGGCTCTAAAAACGCCGTTATGCTCGGCGACATACTCTACTCCAAAGCTTACAGCGAGCTTTGCAAATTTCCTAGCTTCATCGCTACTTCGCTAAGCTCAGCTGTCACCAAACTCGCAATCGGCGAAATGATGGATGTAAAAATGTCGCAAAATTTCAACTCTGACGCCCAAAAATACACCCAAATGATTTATTACAAAACCGCCGTTTTCATCGAGGAAGTGGCAAGAAGTGCGGCGTATTTGAAATTTGGCGAGGGCTCGGAGGTAGAAAAATTTGGCGAATATGGCAAAAATTTAGGTCTTGCCTTTCAAATAATTGACGATATTTTGGATATCACACAATCAAGCGAAGTGTTAGGAAAGCCGAATTTAGGGGATTTCAAAGAGGGCAAAACTACGCTAGCGTATATTTATCTATACGAGATTTTGAACGAAAATGATAAAGAAAAACTAAAATCACTTTTCAAAAAAGAGCTAAACGAGGACGAAATTTCGTGGCTTAGGGCAAAATTTAGCGAGCACAAAATCATCGAGCGTTGCATAAATGAAGCGAAATTTTTGGGCACTAGCGCAATAGAAGCGATAAAAGATTTCAAAAACGAAAAACTTATACAAATCGCTGAAAATATGATAAATAGGGAGTTTTAATGGCTTATATGAGTGTGAGTTTTACTCACAAAAACACAGACATTACAGTGCGTGAAAAGCTATCTTTCACAAACGATGTGCGAAAAAAAGAAATTTTGCGACTTTTGTGCTCGAACGCGAGTATCAAAGAGTGCATGGTGCTAAATACCTGTAACCGCGTGGAAATTTTCGCTAGTGTAAGCGATTATGAGGCTGCGTCGAAATTTACCCTACTTGCGCTATCTCGCGTCAGTGGCGTGGGGCTAGACGAGCTAGAAACCAGGGCTGATTTATACGATGATGACGGCGCGATTCATCATCTTTTTTCGGTTGCAAGCTCGCTCGATAGCCTAGTTGTCGGCGAAACGCAAATCGTAGGCCAGCTAAAAGATGCGTATAAATTTGCGCTTGAAAACAACAACACAGGCGAGGATATCAAAAGCGCAATCGACGCTTCGCTAAAATGCGCCGCTAGCGTGCGCACAAAAACCGAAATTTCCAAAAACCCAGTATCTGTTTCAAGTGTGGCAGTATCCATGGCAAAGGAAAAATTAGGCTCGCTTCAAGGCGAGGAAGCCATAGTGTGTGGGGCTGGCGAAATGAGCGAGCTAGCGTGCAAACACCTGCTCGCAAGTGGCGCGAAGATTACAATTTTGAACCGAAATTTAAAAAACGCCGAAAATTTAGCCAAAAGCCTAGGGGAAGGCGTGAAATTTGATAGCCTTGAAAACCTAAAAAAATATGTCAATATCAATAGACTATTTTTCAGCGCGACAAGCTCCGCTACGCCAATAATCACCGATGAAATCATTGAAGCCAAAAATTTCAAACGCTACTTTTTCGATATCGCCGTCCCGCGCGACATAGAGCTAAGCCAAAGCGAGGATATCGTCGTATATAGCGTCGATGATTTAGAAGAAATCGTCAAAAACAACCTAATCTTGCGCGAGGAGCAGGCTCACAACGCCTATGCGATCATCGGGGCGCAAACTAGCGAGTTTTTCGATAGCCAAAACGCCAAAGCAGCCACCCCACTCATCAAGGCCCTACGCGCCAAAGCCAGGGATATAGCCGAAATCGAGCTAGAAAAAGCTATCAAAAAAGGCTATTTAAAAAACAGCGACAAAGAAGAAGCCAGAAAGCTAATTCACCAAGTTTTCAAATCATTTTTGCACACACCAACGACAAATTTGAAAAATTTAAAGAGCAAGGACGAGATTGATTTCGCGACAAATTCGTTAAATGAAATTTTCGCCCTTAAAGAAAATTACGAAAAATTTTTAGACTACGAAAATAGCAAAACAATGGAGAATAAAAATGAAATTTAGCAAACTTTTTGCACCGACATTTAAAGAAGCGCCAAAAGACGCCATTTTGCCAAGCCATATTTTCTTGCTTAGGGCAGGATTTATCGAGCAGTTAGGTAGCGGACTTTATAATTTTATGCCGCTTGGAAAAATGGTTTTAAACAAAATCACGCAAATCGTGCGCGAAGAGATGAATAACGCAGGCGCACAAGAAGTCGCATTTAGCGTGGTTACACCAGCTGATGCGTGGAAAGCAAGTGGCAGGTATAATAAATACGGCAAAGAGCTTTTGCGCCTAAAAGACCGCAAAGAAAATGACTTCGTCCTAAGCCCGACAAACGAAGAAAGCGCCGTGCTAATGGTGGCGAACAAAATCACCAGCTACAAGCAACTCCCGCTTCATATCTACCAAATAAACACCAAATTTAGAGATGAAGCTAGACCGCGCTTTGGGTTACTTCGTGGGCGCGAATTTACTATGAAAGACGGATATAGTTTCCACGCAAATGAGGCTGATTTGAAGCGCGAATTTGATCTCATGGAGCAAACTTACACCAAAATTTTCACCCGTCTTGGGCTAAATTTCCGTGCCGTAGAAGCCGATAGTGGCGCAATCGGCGGAAGCGGAAGCAAGGAATTTATGGTTTTAGCAGATAACGGCGAGGACGATATTTTGGTCTGTGAAAACTGCTCTTATGCTGCTAATATCGAAGCAGCGCACCGCGCTAAACGCACAGCCCCTTGCGAAGCGCCAGAAACCGAGGGTATGATGAAATTTCACACGCCAGGCACCAAAACAATCGAGAGCGTGGCTGGATTTTTCAAAGTGGATAAATTTTTTACAATCAAAGCCGTGATGAAAAAGGCAATCTACGAAGATAGCGCAAAAATCGTGGTTTTCTTTGTGCGAGGCGACGATGATTTGCAAGAGACAAAGGCGCAAAACGCTTGTGGCGCGCTAGAACTAATCGACGCAGATGAGAGCGAAGTGCGCGAAGCTGGGCTTGTGCCTGGATTTTGCGGGCCATTTGGACTGCCAAGGGATATTGATTTTTACATAGACGCTGAGCTTGAAAACGAGCGCGAAATGATAGCTGGGGCAAACGAAGAAAACTACCATTTAATCGGTTGTGCGGTTACGAATTTTAACAAAACTCGCTTCAAAGACTTAACCGAAGTCAAAGCTGGGGATAAATGCCTGTGCTGTGGTGGCGAACTACGCGTTACAAAGGGCATTGAAGTAGGACACATTTTCCAGCTAGGACAGAGATATTCAGACCCTATGGGGGCGAAATTTTTAGACGAAAACGGCAAAACACAGCCATTTTTCATGGGTTGCTATGGTATCGGCGTGAGCCGTCTAGTCGCAGTCGCAGTCGAGTCTAGCCACGATGAAAAGGGTTGCGTGTGGAGCAAAGAGCTATCGCCTTTTGCGCTAGAAATCATCATTTCAAATGCAAAAGATGAAAATATCGTCAATTTTGCGACCGAACTTTATGAGAAATGCCGAAATTTAGGCATTAACGCCTTGCTTGATGATAGAAACGAACGCTTTGGCGTTAAGATGAACGATTACGAGCTTATGGGCTTTCCGTATGCCGTTTTGGTCGGCAAGGGCTTAGCTAACGGCGAAGTAGAGTTTATCGAGCGCAAAAACCTAGAAAAACAAAGCGTTAGCGTGGATAAAATTTTGGATTTGATTAAAGAGAAATTGGCGTAAATGCTTGAAATTCGGAGTTGAAATGGTTAGTTGTTTCATTACAAAAGAACAATTTTGCAAAATTTGCGTAGAATTTTTAATCTTGAAAGCAAACTAAAAATATGCAAAAAACTATGTGTGAATTATTTGCCGGTGTTGGTGGTTTTGGGCTTGGTTTTTCAAGGTTGCAAAGTGGTTGGCAAACCGTATGGTTTTCGCAATGGGAACCAAATAAAACAAAACAATGGGCACACGAATGCTATGTAAAACATTTTGGTAATTTTACCGATGAAAACGGCGAATTTCACACAAACAAAGATATTGCAGAAGTAGATAAAAAAACTATACCAAATCACACGCTTTTAGTCGGTGGTTTTCCGTGTCAGGATTATTCGGTGGCAAATTCGCTTCCAAATTCTAAGGGCTTAGAGGGACAAAAAGGTGTGCTTTGGTGGCAAATAAGAGATGTTATAATCGCAAAAAAACCACCATTTTGTCTTTTTGAAAATGTGGATAGATTGCTAAAATCACCAGCCAGACAAAGAGGTAGAGACTTTGGCGTTATGCTTTCGACTCTTCATCATCTTGGATATTTTGTAGAGTGGCGTGTTATAAATGCCGCTATTTATGGTGCAGCTCAAAGAAGAAGAAGAGTTTTTATTTTTGCTTACAAAAAAGATACAAAATATGCGAATTTTGTATTAAATAAAAAAATAGAAAATCTTTTTTTGAAAGATAGCCTTATGGCAAAAGCTTTTGCGATAAATAAATTTGAAAAGATAGAAATTTGCGAATTAGATGAAGATATTAAAAAAAATAGCGATGAGTTTAAATTTAATTTTGAAAGCGCAGGTTTTATGATAAATAATAAAATTTACACTACAAAAGTTACAGAAAAAGAAGAAAAACCTGTAAATTTAAAACAAATTTTGGAAAAAAATGTTAGCGAAAAATACTATTTAGATGATGCAAAATTAGAAAAAATGAGCTATTTAAAAGGATCAAAAAAGATAAATCGTAAATCAAAAAATGGGCATGAATATGTATTTTCAGAAGGTCCTGTTGCGTTTCCTGATTCATTAGATAAACCAGCTAGAACTATGCTAACTAGCGAATCTACGATAAATCGTAGCACACATGTGGTTTGCGATCCGCAGACAAATAGACTGCGTATATTAACGCCAATCGAAACCGAAAGATTGCAGGGATTTGATGATAATTGGACTGATAATATGAGTGATCGTATGAGATATTTTTGTATGGGAAATGCCCTTGTCGTGCCTATGATAACTCGTATCGGCAAAGAACTAGATACGATAATCGAAAAGGAATAATATGACAACAGAGCATATTTTTGAAAAAAAAGAGATTATCAGACGATTTAACGATATAGTTGGCAAAAAATTTATCGAATTTGATAATATCGGCTATTTTGAAAAATTTAAAAATGTAAAATCACAAAAAGGAATAGCAGGTAGCGCTATCGAACAATGTGTTTTAGAATATCCACAAGATAACGAGCAAAAACCCGATTTAATCGTAATAGAAAAAGATAAAAAAACTCCGACGGAAGTAAAAACCACTGGTATATTACTAAAAGAAAAATCGAAAAATTATGTAGCAAAAGAGCCTATGAGCATAACAGCTGTCGGCGTAGATAAAATTCACACTCAAACATTTAAAACTAGCCATTTTTGGCAAAAATTAGAAAATATGCTAATCGTGTATTACCTTTATGAATTTGGCAAAAATAAAAAACCAGTTAGTGCTTATGAATACAGAAATTTCGAAGTAAAAGGATACGAATTTCATAACTGGGAAGAAGATGAAAAGGCTGGATTGAAAATCGACTGGGAAATAGTTCATAAATTTTGCTCGGATATATCTAGTAAATTTAATTTTGAAAAAGATATAAAAAAAGAATTTATCGCCACAAGCGGAACGCTTAGAAAAGAGCTAACTTATATAGATCTCGCGCCTAAATTTCCGCCACGCTTTCGCCTAAAACAATCCGTTGTTTCTACCATGGTCGCAAAATATTTTGGTGATGATTTGATTAAATTGCCTGAAAAATACATTAGCATTAGCGACATAGATAAAAAATGCGAAGAACTAACAAAAAAATACAAAAATAAAACTATTGCAGAAATTTCAAATGAACTAGGTTTAAATTTAACAAATAGCAAAAATTTAGCAGAAAAAATTATCGTAAAAATGTTTGGGGCAGACGCTAAACACTTAAATCAAATAGAGCTTTTTGCCAAATTTGGCATAACTGCCAAATCCATAACTCTAACTTCGCTTGGTGCTAGAACGGAAGATATGAAGCTTTTTCATATTGATTTTAATGAATTTATAGAAGATACCAAATTTGAAGATAGTCAAATTTACAATTATTTTGCAAATAACGAATTTTTGTATATTATTTTTGAAGAGCCAAAAAAAGCAAAAAATCAAAAATATGAACTTTTTGAAAATAAATTTATAGGCTTTGAGAGAATTGTATTTTCTAATGATTTTATTTATAATATCGCTTATAAAGCTTGGAAAGATACAAAAGATAAGATTACAAATAAAACATTACTTGATATACCAAATTTTGATACAAACGGAAAACCTAAAATTTTAGGTGACGGAAGTAAATCTTGCGCACCAAATTTTATAAAAAGTTCCCAAAACGAAGTATTTATCCGTGGTGGTGGCACAAATTCTCATTTAAAAAATAAAACAGAAGTTGTAAATAATATAAAAATGCTCCCACAATTTGTTTGGATAAAAGGTTCGTATATAGCAAATGAAATTCAAAAAAATTTAAAGGATTTGTATTGAAAAAATGTAATTGTAATTATGATGGATTATTTATATAAAGGAAAAAAATGAAAAAACTTGCCACAATTGCGCTGTTTGCGCTGTTTTCTTATGCGCAGATTAACCCGCAGTCCCAGGAGCTGTATTCAGACGATGCGCACAGCTACACCCTAGTTCAAACCGGCAACGAAAATTTAGACATTTTGCTAAAAAACCGCCTGTTTGGGATTTGCGAGGGCGAGAGTATCGACGAGAGATGCGCGCTTTTGCTAAAAAGCTTGGACGCGAAAAAATACGCCACAAGTTTAGTAGAACAATCCAAAGCCCAAGCTGATAAAGAAATGGCTCAAAATGGCGATTTGGACTTTCATAGCGAATTTAGTGCCGAGCAAAGCTTCGTCTCTCAAATCGGCAACCTAGCCCAAATCAAGCAGTTTTCATACTCGTATTCTGGCGGAGCACACGGCATGGAGCACACGAGCTATATCATCTACGATTTAGTCGCAGACAAGAAAATCGACATTGCAAATGTCCTAATTGGCGCGGTTAGCGTGGAGCCCCTATACAAGGAGATTTTCAAGGGTTACAAAGATATGCTTCGCGCAGATATCATAGCCTCGCAGCCAAACTGCGACAAAGCCTGCCAAGAGCGCGATATTACGGAGTTTATCAAGACATTTTGGGTGGATAATCTGCCAGAAGATATCGTTTTTAAAAGCGAATTTTACTTCGCCAAAGAGGGCGTGGCGTTTGTCTTCGCGCCGTATTTCATCGCGCCGTATGCTATGGGCGAGCCCGAAATCATCGTGCCTTACGAAAATTTAAAAGGCATTTTCAAAGAGGAATTTTTAAAATTTTAACAAATTTAGCGTAAAATTTTACGCTAAATTTTACATAAAATTCAACGCAAATTTAGTTTTGGAGAGAAAATGAGAGCATTTGCAGAGTGGGAAAATCAAAACGCACTTTTAGTTTCACTGCCTCACGAGGACAGCGACTGGGCGCCGTATCTGGGCGAGATTAGTAGCGCTTATACGCACTTTATCCGCGCTGTGGCGCAGTTTCAGCCGCTCATAGCTATCGCACCAAAACGAGCAGTATTCGACAAAATCTGTGGCGAAATAGACGAGAAATTCGCCGTTAATTTCGTGCAGATCCCTACAAATGACACTTGGATACGCGATTATGGCGCGATTGATGTCGAAAATGAGGGCAAGGTAGAGGCACTAAATTTCACCTTCAACGCTTGGGGCGGGAAATTTGCGAGCGAAAAGGACAACGCGCTAAATGCCACGCTTTATGAAATTTGGGGCAAAGCGCTGCACAATGTCGATTTGATTTTAGAGGGCGGAAGTGTCGAATTTAACGGCGCTGGCGTGCTGATGACGACCGAGGAGTGCTTGCTAAATGACAACCGAAACGCCCTTAGCAAAGAAATTTTGGAGCAAAAGCTAGGCGAAATTTTTGGGCTAAAAAAAATAATCTGGCTTAAAGGCGGATTTATTCAGGGCGACGATACAGACTGCCATATCGACACGCTGGCTAGATTTGTGGGCGAAAATCTCGTTGCCGTGGCTTCATGCGATGATTCTAGCGATATACACTACCCTGCCCTGCGCTCGCTAAAAGAGCAGATTTTAGCGCATGGATTCGAGGTCATCGAGCTTCCGCTTCCAGAGCCGATTTTTTACGAAAATAGGCGTTTGGGGGCGACTTATGCGAATTTCGTATTTGTAAATGGCGGTTTAATTGTGCCAACTTACGGCGATAAAAACGACGAAATCGCGCTCTCTCGCCTCGCAAAGGCTTGCCCTGGGCGCAAGGTCGTTGGCGTAGATGCGCGGGTTTTTATCCGTCAAAACGGCTCGCTTCACTGCTCGTGTATGAATAAATTTAGCGATAAAATTTAAAATTTAAAGGCAAAAAATGAAAAATTTAAAAGTAGGACTAATCTCACACAAATTTTACGGCACCAAATCAGCCACGATAGCGCGCACCAAGGAGCTTATCGCAAAGGCGGCGCAAAAAGGGGCGAATTTAATCGTGCTTCAAGAACTCCACCAAACTCACTATTTTTGTCAGCGCGAAAACACCGAAAATTTCGACTATGCGGTAAATTTCGAAGACGATGTGAAATTTTGGGGCAGTATCGCCAAAGAATTTGGCGTAGTGCTTGCGGCTTCACTTTTTGAGCGCAGGAGTGCGGGGCTGTATCACAACACGGCTGTGGTTTTCGAGCGCGACGGCAAAGTGCTTGGCAAATACCGCAAAATGCATATCCCAGACGATCCGAATTTTTATGAAAAATTCTATTTCACGCCCGGCGATATGGGCTTTGCGCCGATTGATACGAGCGTGGGCAGGCTGGGCGTGCTGGTGTGCTGGGATCAGTGGTATCCTGAGGCAGCGCGCGCAATGGCGCTTCGTGGGGCGCAGGTGCTAATCTATCCGACTGCGATTGGCTGGTTTATGGGCGATGAAAGCTCGGAGCGAGAGCGACAGCTAGAAGCGTGGGTCGCTGTGCAAAGAGGCCATAGCGTGGCAAACTCACTGCCTGTGATCGCTGTAAATCGCGTAGGATTTGAGAGTGCGAAGCTTAGCGAAATTTCGCCAAATGTAGTTTTGGGAAATACTGCGCCTAAGATGACATGCGATGAGAGCGCAGAGGGGATTAAATTTTGGGGCAATAGCTTTGTTTTTGGACCGCAGGGCGAAGAGCTATTTCGCGCAGGTAGCGAAAGTGAGCTTTGCGAGGTCGTGGAGATTGATATGCAAAGGTGCGAAAATGTGCGCAGGTGGTGGCCGTTCTTGCGCGATCGCCGAATCGAGAGCTACGGCTCACTTCTAAAAAGATTTGATGATTAAGGACGGAATTTGAAGAGAATTTTACTATTTTTAATAATTTGCATTATTGGGATTTTTATCCAAATAAGCTTTGATGAAAAATTCTTTTATCCAAAAATTGCTTGTAAATTAGGTAGTGAAAATTCGTGTTCGAAAATCAATATAGAGGGAAATAAATTTTTGACAAATTACCGCCTTGATGAAGCTGAAATTTTGCTTCGCACCGCTTGTGAAGCAAAATTTTATAAAGCATGCTCGAATTTAGGCGCACTTTATAACAAAAAATCTCTTTGGTATTTGCAGTACTCTTGCGCTAATGGATTTTATGGTGCTTGCGATAATCTGGGAAAATTTTATGTCGGAAACTTTAAATACGATATGGCTATACCGCTTTTTACGGACGCTTGCGATCACGGCATCGTATCTAGCTGTCAAATTTTAGCTTTTATGTATTATATCGGCAAAGGGGTGCAACAAAACCCTGCAAATGCAATGAAATTTTACGAAAAAGCTTGCAAATTAGGCTCAAAAAACGATTGTGAAACTTTAAAAAAATTCAAATAAAATATAAAATTTAGCCCCGCCTTGGCTAGTCAAATACACCTCGCAAATTCGCCCTATTTCACATACGGGATAAACTCGCCGTATCCGCGCTCGCTCATTTTTTCGAGCGGGATAAATTCGAGCGAGGCGCCGTTTATGCAGTAGCGCAAACCGCCCTTTTCTTTGATGCCGTCCTCGAAAACATGTCCCAAATGCGCCCCGCCAAGCCGTGAGCTAACCTCCGTGCGCACCATGCCGTGGCTCGTATCGCGCGCATAATCCAGCGCGTCGGTAGTTATGGGCTTAGAAAAGCTCGGCCACCCGCACCCTGCGTCGAATTTATCCGTCGAGCTAAAAAGTGGTTTTTTCGTAACGACATCGATATAAATGCCCTTTGCGTCGAGTTTGTTAAATTCGCTCGTGTATGGGCGCTCCGTCGCCTTTTCTTGCGTCACGCTAAACTGCAACGGCGTTAGATTTTCCTTCATCTCTTCTGGGCTAGGGAGTGCGAACCTGCTCTCGTCATAAAGCGGTTTGCTCGCCAAATTTAGGTCGATATGACAATATCCATTTGGGTTTTTGCCAAGGTAGTTTTGGTGATACTCTTCTGCGCGCGCGTAATTGCGTAGTGGTGCGACCTCGACGGCGATTTTTTCCTTATATTTTTTTTGTTTTAAGGCAATGAAATTTTGCAAAAATTCCTTGTCGCTCTCGTTGGTGTAGTAGATCCCCGTGCGATACTGCCTGCCGACATCGTTACCTTGTTTATCGACACTGACCGGATCAATCACTCTGAAAAAATGCTCCAAAATCTCGGCAAATGCCACGACATTTTCATCAAATTTGATTTTTAGCGTTTCGGCGTGGTCTGTGTTTTTGAGCGAATAATAATCGGTCTTTTGCGAATTTCCATTTGCATAGCCGACTTCTGTGCTAAGCACTCCACTAACTCGCTTAAAATAGCCTTCCATACCCCAAAAACAGCCACCCGCTAAATAAATTTCTTTTAAATTTTGATTTTTGCTCTGCACGCTTTCGCCCTTTAAATTTATTTCATCTGCGCCTAAAAACAGCGCAAAACATAGTAAAAATTTTAAAATTTTCATCATTTTTGCCTTGTTTGATTAAAAATTCTCTGCGATTTTAGCGTAAAATTTTAAAATTTTAAGTTAGTTAATAAAATTTATTGATTATTTTAGGCGAGCAATATAGGCCATGAGTTGCCCGAGGGCCACGCCACTATCGTTACTCGGAGTGATTTTGTGTAGGTGAAATCTCACCCCAGCCTCGCTAAAATTGCGCACTACCAAATCCAAAAGCGTGGCATTTTGAAAAACCCCGCCACTTAGCACAACCTCTAAATTTCGCTCTTTTGCGATTTGAAGCATTATTTTAGCGAGTGCGTTTATGAAATTTGACGCAGCCGCGGCTGGCTCATCTTTTAGCGCGCTTAAAAATGCGTTTTTCACGCTAATTTTGCCATTTATTATCTCAAATTTATATCGTTTTTCGCTCTCACTCGTGATTTTGCTCTCATCAAAGAGATTTTCCAAACTCATACCGCTTTGGCCGTCGAAACTAACGCTTTTTAGGGCGCAAATCACGCTTGCAAATGCGTCAAAAATGCGTCCAAGCGAGGTTGTCTTTGGCGAGCGCGGAGCGATTTTGGCTAAATTTGAAATTTCATTTTGGCTAAATTTCGCCAAAAACTCACTCGCCTCGCTTTCAATGCCGAATTTAAAAATCAGCGAAATTGCGAGTTTGTAGATATTTTTGATCGAACTCTCACCACCGATTAAGGCAAATTCGTCGAAATGCAAAACTCTATCATAGCCAAATTCATCAAATTCCAGCACTTCGCCACCCCAAATCGTGCCATCTTCGCCATATCCCGTGCCGTCAAAGCTAAATCCGAGGTATTTTTTACCACTTCCAAGCAAATCATTATCCGCCAAATTCGCGACCAAATGCGCGTAATGGTGCTGAAATTTCACCACTTCAAAGCCCAAATTTTCAAAATGTTTGGAGTGCAGAAAATTCGGGTGCAAATCTCCCAAAACAGCGTCAAATTTCAAATCATAAGTTTTGATAAAAATATCCAAAAGCGCGAAAAATCGAACATTTGTGGCGATATTTTTCAAATCGCCGATATATGGGGAAATAAAAATTTGCCCGTCTTTATATATTGCAAACTGGTTTTTTAGCTCCGCGCCAAGGGCGAGAAACGAGCCTTTATGAGTAAATTTGCTTTTGAAAATTTGCGGATTTAGCCCACGCGAAGTGCGTAAATATTGCGTAAAATTTTGCGTAATTTTTTGCGAATTTTGCTCCGTGATTTCTGCAATACTCTGCGTCTGATTTTGCGCCACAAAGCCCACGCTATCGTCGCTTGGCGTGATAATCTCTCTGTCATTATCCAAATAAAAATCAATCACACCGCCCAATTTTTGGCGCAAACTCGCCTCATCGTAAATTATCGGCTCGCCACTGATATTCGCGCTCGTAGCGATTAATGGGCGATTAAAATACTCAAAAATTAGCAAATGAATGCCCGTATTTGCTAGAAAAATGCCAACCTTGCCTAAATTTGGCGCAACTGCCCTAGCAAGGGCTAAATTTTGCGAATTTTTCGATTTTTTAACCAAAACAATCGGTTTAATCTGCGAGTTTAAAAGCTCTTTTTCACTCTCGCTAAATTTGGCAAATTTTTTAGCCATCTCGTAATCTTTACACATCACGGCAAACGGCTTATCAGGGCGATTTTTGCGAATTCGTAAGGTCGCTACGGCGTCTTCGTTCGTCGCGTCGCACATTATATGAAATCCGCCAAGCCCCTTTACAGCGACTATCTCGCCACGAGATAAAATTTCACAAAGCCTAATAACAGCCTTTTCGCCAATACCCAAAATTTCGCCATTTTTGTTTTTCAAAAAGAGCTTTGGCCCGCATTTTGCGCAAGCAATCGGCTCGGCATGATAACGGCGATTTAGCGGGTCAGTGTATTCGCCACCGCAAAATTCGCACATTTTAAATTTCGCCATTGTCGTATTTGCGCGATCATAAGGGAGTTTTTTGATGATACTAAGTCGCGGTCCGCAGTTCGTGCAGTTGATAAATGGGTAGCGGTAGCGTTTGTTTTGCGGGTCGTAAAATTCGCGCCTGCAATCATCGCAAATGGCAAAATCAGGCAAGATTGGGTTAAATTTCGCCGAATTTTGCGAAGAAACGATTTTAAAATCACTATAAATTTTAGGCGCGATTTCGAAAATTTCAAATTTATCAATCCGCGCAAGTGGCGGAAGCTCGCTATAAATGCGCTCTTTAAGCCGTGCTATTTGCTCGCTCGTGGCGTTTGCGTGGATTTTCACGCCCTCGCCGTCGTTATAAACCTCGCCTTTTATGCCTAGATCGGTGCAAATGCGGTAGATAAACGGGCGAAAGCCCACGCCCTGCACAGCTCCTGCAATCTCGATTTTAACGCTCACAGCCTTGCAAACCCAAATACGCCGAGAAATCAAGGCGAGATTTGCCAAGCACGAGTGTGGCGATGTTTGCAAACCTGCGCTCGGCAAAGAGCGAACCGCTAAGCACGCCAGAATCGTATAATGCCTCGTTTGCGTCAGCCAAATCGCCGATAAATCTAGCCAGTGTGTCGATTACGCCGTAGCTTAAAACCTTATCATCGACGCCTGCTAACTTGTAGCTCATCGCTGAACGAAGCGTTTTGGCGAAGTTAAAATCGCCGTTTTCTTTAAGCTCGAAGTCTAGCTTCATGCCCTTTTCGCCCAAAAACTCCCCAGCACACTCCAACAAATACTGTGCGTCTTTGCCAAAAATCACGCGAGAAAGCAGTTCAAAATAGCCATAAAAACTAGGTTTTACTTCGCTAAAATCGGCATTTGCGCGCGCATAATCTAGGCTAAATTTTGTGCTAAAATTTGCCAAAAGTTTTGCGCCTGTCTCGTCGCTTTTGATTTCATCAAAAAGAGCGTCTAAATTCGCAGGCATAGCGAAATTTAGGAGTTTGCGCTTGGATTTGGCTTCGTAAATCGCAATCTCATCGGCGCTGTTTTTCGATACAAACACCCTCATCACGCGCGAATCAAAAATCTCTTTTTCCTTGCAAATAAGCCCAAAATGCGTGGTGCTATCGCCAGAGGCAAGAAGCGTTTTTTCGGCCTCGCTCATAAATTCAGAGTTTTTTGTGATAAGAAATCTATCCTCAATCACGCATAAATTTAAAAATTTATTTTTGTTACCCTGCGCGCCGACATAGTAGATTTCATCATCTTCGAGGCGTTTAAAAAGCGCGAACGAAAAGAGATCGCTACACATTTTCACATCGAAAAATTTAGGTGATTTTGAGAAGGAGCTACGAAAAACGCTGTTTGTTTTGAGGCGTAAAATCGGCTTTTCGTATGTCGCAAGGGCGATTTTTTGCTTGTCGTCGGTGATGAAAATTTTATTAAACGATTTTAGGCCAGTAGCGACCATAAAGTCTGAATTTTCGAAATTTAAATCCGCACTAAGGCTGAATTTCTCGCCATTTAGCGAAATTTGCAAAATTTGATTATGACGCAAAATGCGGTAAGCATGCTCAATTAATTCTGCAAAATTTTGCTTATTTACAGCGACGAAACTCTCGCCGTCAAAGACGCTAACACCGCTTAAAACTCCAAATTCGTTTTCTATAAATTCGCCACTTTGCAAAAATTCATGAATTTGGCTTGGGGTGAAATTCGAAAATTTAGGCAAAAATTTAATCTCGTCGCTTCTGGCGCAAACCTCCTTCAAATCCCCTTCGCCAGATACCACCTCCACGCTCGATTTTGCCAAAAACGCAGAATTTGGGATAAGCGCCATAAATTTATCGCTGAATTCGAGTAGCTCTTTTTCGTCTGCTTCGACATAGAGTGTGGTTAAATTTTTGCCTAAATTTAGGGCGTATTTCAGCCCAGCCTTGCGCGCATAAAAATCCAAAAAATAGGCGATTAAGCCGTTGTTATTCAAATAATCAAATTTAAAAGAAATTATCAATTTTTGCCCTTAGAATCAAAATTTTCAGCGATATCGCGCACGCTTAAATTCCCAATTTTTTCGCACACAAAACCGCGAGAAGCGATAAAATCTATCGCCGTGCGCTCCATAATCTCGCTAGATTTCAGCACCTCATCGCTCACGCTAAAACTCATCGGCTCTATGCGCATTGGCACCACGGCTAGGATTTGCGTGCGTGGTCTATCGCCACAAAGATCTAGCATTTGCAAGGTTTCTAGCATCTCCACCTCGTGAGCCGAACCGCTCCATTTCACGCTTTTTGGCATAGCCTCGTAGTCGAAGAAATACACATCGCCGATACTGCCCTCGTCTGCGTCGATACAATCAATCAGCAAAATTTCATCAAATTCGACCAAAATGTGCATTAAAAGCGCAGCCAGCGTGCCTCCGTCGATGAATTCGATACTATCGTCAGGTGAGTTTGGGGTGAATTTGTAGTTTTGTTGCAGTGCGTGCATAAAATGTACTCCGACACCTTCGTCGGAGTACATAATGTTACCTATACCGATAACACCTAATTTCATTTTTGAACCTTGAACTTATAGCCGCTAATGATAGCGTCCATAGCTCCGTCTTGTCCTTTTACAGCATTGAAAACAGCCATATAAACATGCACAGGGATAAACAAAATGATGATATTCATCGATAAATGGTGGATAGTGCGAACCTCGCTTAGACCACCCATCATAGCCTCGATTGGGCGCATGATTTCATAAATCATACCGCCAAGCCCGCCATGATACATATGCACATGAAGCACAAGGCCAGTGATACAAATCAGAGCCAAAACGATATAAAATCCTAAATACGCAATGAATTGCAAAGGATTATAAACGCCGTGCAAATGTGGGTGTTCGCCTAAAAATAGGTAAAATTTGATCTGCTCGATCCAAACCCTAGGATTAATAAAATCCTTAATACTAACTAGCTCTTTTCTGCTGTGTTTATCGAACAAAAACAGATATGATTTGTAAAGCATAGCCGCCATTAGCACGAAACCTGCCACTAAATGCACGAAGCGAATTTTAGCTTGCAAGAATAAATTTGGCTCAGAGCTAATCTCTGGGGCTATGAAAACATAAGCCAAATAAAATCCAGTAATTACAAGTATGACGATAGCGATAGCGCGTATCCAGTGGGTAAGGCGCAATCCTATCGAAAATTCATACTCGGCTTCTCTTTTTTTCATGGTTTAATCCTTGATATTTGGATTTACTTTATATGAGCTAAGCTCGTTGCCTTTGGTATCCATAACATGAACAGCGCACGCAATGCACGGATCATAAGAGTGGATTTTGCGGATAATTTCAAGTGGTTGCGTTAAATCTGCAATTTTAAGACCGATTAAGCATGACTCATAAGATGCCATATTGCCCTGAGCGTCTTTTGGACTAGCGTTCCATGTGCTAGGAACGACTGCTTGCCAGTTTTGGATTACTCCATTTTCGATTCTGCACCAGTGGCTTAGGCTACCGCGCGGAACATGTCCGATATATCTGCCTTTGTATGATTTCTTTTTATCGATTGTGTATTTAGCGCAAGTCTCGGTGTCGCCTGATTTAATATTAGCGATTAGGTTATTAAATGCTAATAGTCCATTATCAGCTACGACTTTTGCCTCGATCATACGGCACGCTGTTCTACCAAGAGTAGAGAATACTGCTTCTAGCGGAAGACCTGTATCGGCTAAGAATTTATCTACTACTTTTACTACAAATTCATTACCTTTTGCGTAATTTACAACGATATTTGATAGTGGTCCAACTTGAAGTGATTTGCCATCATATCTAGGAGCTTTGATCCAAGTATATTTACCCTCGGTATTTAGGACTTTTGTATCTTCCATTTCACCTTTGGCATTTAGGGTTTGCTCTACCTTAAATCCTGTGTAGTTTGGTTCTTGTTCGCCGTCATAAGGGTGAAGTGGTTTGTCATTTTTATACCATGAGTGAGTAGCTTCTTCTGTAATCTTGCTCTCATCTAGCTCATGAACCTTGCTAATATCGCCGTCTAAAATCACACCGCTTTGGAATAAGAAATCATTGCGTGAATATTGGAAAGTTTGGTGTGTCCATAGATTTGCGACACCGACATCATTTAAGACACTTGCTTCATTAGCATAAGCACCACCAGCCATAAGCAAGTCTGGATAATATGCGCGATTGATGAAATCAGCGACTTCTTGGAATTTAACCATATACTCACCAAGTCTTGCCGGGCTTAGGATATCCATTACGCATGTTACGCCACCGACTGTTAGGGTTTGTGGGTGTGGTTGTTTGCCACCGAAAATCGCCATCATTTGCGCAGCTGTTCTTTGGATACGCAAGCACTCTAAATAGTGGCTAAGCGCAATCAAATTTTGCTCAGGGGTTAGCTTGTATGTGCTGTGTCCGAAATATGCGTTTGCAAATGGTCCAAGTGCGCCTTTTTCAACGAAAGCTTTTACTCTTTGTTGAACCGCTTTTAGCTGATCCTCACCGCAAGCATAAGGCAAATCTGTATATCTGAAAGCCTCTTGGCTAGCAGCGTGTGGATCTGCGCTTAGTGCGCTTACGATATCGACCCAGTCAAGTCCGTGTAGTTGATAAAAATGCACAGGGTGATCGTGCATAAATAACGCAGTGTTCATTAGCGTTCTGGTTAAAATCGCATTTAGTGGCGGAGTTATGCCAAGAGCATTTTCAACAGCTGAAATTCCAGCATTATAGTGAGAAAATGTGCAAACACCGCAAATTCTTTGCATAAAAAAGCCGATATCCCTAGGATCGCGACCCTTAACGATAGTCTCTAATCCACGCCATAAAGTAGAGCCAGAATACGCATCCGTTACAACTCCGTTATCATCGACAACTACTTCTATGCGTAAGTGTCCTTCAATACGAGTTATCGGATCTATTACTAATCTTTGTGACATTTCTACTCTCCCTTATTCTTTTTAAATGATGCAATGGCTGCATGAACTGTGATAGCTACACCTGTAACAGCCAAAATTCCTATACCGATTTTATCGGCTGTCGCATCAGCACCTGCTCCGCTAAATACGGTATTGTATAATCTATCTGCCAATGGCTCCTCAAATGGTCCCATGTGATCCCAAAAATCAGGCTCAGAACAGCCGATACAGCCATGACCTGCTTGGATTGGCCAGCTAGTGTGAGCGTTAAATCTCTCGCGTGAGCAGTTATTAAATGTATATGGGCCTTTGCAACCTACTTTATATAGACAATATCCGTCTTTTGCGCCTTGATCGCCGAATTGCTCTACGAACTCACCTGCGTCGAAGTGACCGCGTCTTTCGCACAAATCGTGAATTCTAAGTCCGTAAGCCCATTTTGGACGATTATAAACATCAAGCGCTGGAAGTGTGCCAAATAGTATGTAATGAAGGACATTTCCTACGATATTTTTCTCGCTTGGCGGACAGCCAGGGACATTGATTACTTGTTTTTTAGTTAATTTGCTTAACGCAACAGCGTTTGTTGGGTTTGGTCTTGCTGCTTGGATACCACCGAAGCTCGAACATGTTCCAATAGCAAAAATCGCAGCTGCACCAGCAGCAGCATGTCTGCAATGCTCGGCACCTGTCTTACCGGCAGGTCCTACTGTAAGGAAATATTCGCTACTTCCGCTTGGAATTCCACCTTCTACCATTAAAATATACTGCCCCTTATATTTTTCGATAGCTCCGTCTAAATTTTCCTCTGCTTGCCAGCCAGCAGCAGCCATAATCGTCTCGTGATATTCTAAACTAATATAGTCGAAAATCAACGAATCGATAGTTGGAGTATCAATTCTAAGTAAGCTTTCGCTACAACCTGTGCATTCTGCCATGTGAAGCCAGATCACAGGTAAGCGATCGGCGAGTTCTGCCGCCCGTGCAACTTGTGGTGCAAATACGCTAGGTAACCCAATCGCCGCAGTCATTGCGCCCGCCCATTTCATAAAATCACGGCGTGAAAAACCGCGCTCAGCAAGGCGTTTAGTGATACTATCGCCCTCTTTTATCTTGGGTAGTTTAGCGACTTGTTCTAGCCTATCGGCTACTTTTGCTAAATCAATCATTATGTTCTCCTTTACGCTTATAGCGTTAATCCGTAATTATATAGTTTTTTTGTTTAAAATTTGTTAAGAATAAACTTACTTGTAGTTAAATTTTCTACAAGTAAGTTAAATTTTAAGGTTAAATTTATTTAATTTTGAAATTTAGCGCCGGTAAATCATAATCCATTACGCTTTCGTTTTGCATATCGGTGATACTCACAGCCGGCAAGGCACACATACCAGAATACACTACATTAAGCGGTGTGTAAAATACGCCGGTATAGTCATTGCCGTTTTTCGTATCTTTATAATACGCCCCACCAACCGGGAAGCTTAGCACTCTATCAAACATTATCTCTTTGTGCTCAAAGCTAGTTTTATCCTGCAAATTCTCAGGCCTTATAAATCCCGGATTTATGCGCTCATTGACGATCTCAAAGCAGGTGCTTGCCGCCTCATCAATCACGAAATTTCTGATATAGAAATTTGAGCGGAAATTTATCTTAGAATAAATTCTTTGCCCTACTTTTAGATTATCAAGCGAAACCGCATTACCAGCCTCATCGACAAATTCACGCACGATTTCTAGCTGTTTGATTCCGTGTAGATTTCCTGTGTGGTTGTTTATACTAAGTGGGCTATGTTTGAGCGCGACTGGTTCGTAACCAAAGCTAAGCAAATTAGCAAAAATTTTCTCGCCATTTTTTGGCGAAATTTTGATTTCTCTGTCGTTAGAATTTAGCGTAATTACTGAATTTGACGGAGTTTGGATGCTTTGTGTAAGTCCGTTTGCGACGATATCTGCGCCCACGCCCTTATCATCTTCGCCAAAATACGCTTCCAGCGCCCTTAGCACAAACGCTCTTTCTTGCGTGCTATAAATGTCTTGTAAATTTTGGCTTAAATTTTGCGCCAAAATATCTAAGACACTATCTTTTATACCGACGCTTCCTAGGGCATACAGAGCAAATCCAGCGTCCCTAACCTCACTAGCAAAAATTTTACTAGCCTCTTTATTAGCATAATCAAATTTATAATTTGAACTATAAATTTTACTAAATTCCGCGCTCATTTTGTGTTTTTGCAAAATCGCAAGCATAGAAAATGTCGCTAGCGGGCTAGCTTCGTAGAGTTTTTTATCATAGACGAAATTTAGCTCATCATCGCTAAGCGCGCCTACCCTATCTAGCACGAAATCCGCATACAATCGCAAGCTAGGCTCGCTAGAATACGACGATTTTAGCGCCCTTAAAATCAGCTCTTTTTGTTTTGGGGTTAGGATTTTGTATTTCGCGTCCATATCCAAAAGCACATCGCTAGCATACAGCGACGCAAATGCGTTCGTCTCGCCATGCGCGCTCCAATACCCAAATTCGCCGTTATTTTTAAGCCTTGATAAAATTTTCGTAGCATGCTCTAAAACAGCCCTCTTCATCGCCTCGTCGTGATCGCGTTTGTAAAAGAAATCATAGGCTAAAATTTTTGAACTTAGTTGCTCTGTGCAACCATACGGATATCGCTCCAACTCCCTTGCCACCGTATAAGTGCTAGGTCTAGTGCCTATGTATGTAAAGACATCTTTATACGAAGCTGGCAGGCTAAAATTCATCGGCGCGTCGCTATAAGCACTGGCGCTAAATTTCGAGCGCGGAAACTGCGAAATGACATCAAATTTCAACTCATACTCAAATTTCGCCCCATTTTCTTCGCTCGCTTCCAATCTCACCACGCCCTCGCCAAGCTCTAACGCATTTGCTCTAAATTTCAAATTCTTTGCTTCTAGCGCGCCTAGCGTGATATTTGCATCACTAAGCGAAATTTGAACTGCGTCGTTAAAACTCGCCTTTAAATTTAGCGATTTTGGCGAATTTGTCGTATTTATAAGCGTTAGCGGGATATTTATATCATCGCCTTTGACCATATATGTAAGATCGGCTGGTTTGATGACGATATCATCTTTGACACTAATTTGAGAATTTGCCCAGCCGATTTTTTCTTCATCATCAAGGGCTAGCGCGCTTAGGCGAATCATAGAGTTAAAGTGTTTTGGCAAATCTACCTCGAATCTAGCCTCGCCTGCGCCGTTTGCAATACTCTCATACATTTTGACAAATTTTTTATCTTTTTTGTTTTGCACTGGGCTTAAATTTCGCTTCGCACTTTTTAGCATTTCATCACCGCCAAAGCTTAGTTCTTTGCCGTTTGCGCTATACACGCTCAAATCATCGAAAATATCGAAATATCGGTGCCTGAAATATATCGGCTTATCAAAATACGAAAACGCATTTAGCTCTTTTTGATTTATCGCGTCTAGTATCCCTAAATCCACAGCATAAAGCGTGATTTTAGAATTTGGCGCTGATTTTGCCACGATTATGGCTTTTTCGCCGTTTTTATACTCAGACTTGCTTTGCAGGCTAAGAGGGAGTTTTTTCTCGCTCACATCGAGGCTTACGGCTACATTAGCGTAAGTGCGAAGCGGCATAGCAGCACCCGAGGCAGAGCGTGAAATGCTAGCGCTAATGTGTCCGCCAGTGAAATTCTCTGGCACTCTTAGCTCGAAACTTGCACTGTTTCCGCGAATTTGCGTGATTTTATAATCATACACGCCCTCACCTATCAAAGCCACATTTAGCACGCCGTTTTCGATAGGCGAAGTAATCACGCCTTTTATCATTTCGCCAGGTTTGAGCTTTGATTTTTCTAAATTTATACGGGCGGTATTGACATCTTTGGCATTTAGCCTGCCATAATATCCATATCCGCTCACATCGATTCTCACGCTCGCACTTGCCCCGCTTGCGTAGTCGTTCGCCACTACGATATACGAACCGCCATTTTCGAATTTATACCCAATCTGTGAGCCCTCTGCGCTAATGCTATCTACAAGCGAAAAGCTCTCTTGCTCGACATATCTCTCGCCGTCGTAAATGTAAGTGAAATCTTGGCGATAAATTTCTAAATCCACCTTGCCTTTTTGCTCTTTTTTGCTAAGGCTATCTAGCAGTGCAAGGTCAAATTTTACCTCCTCGCCACTGCTTATGAAGTCCCTGCTAGCGCGAATTCCTAGAATTTTGTCGTATGGATAGTAGCTTAGCATTTTATACGCGCTGACATTTTTGCCCCCGTCTTGGACGCTAAAATTCATCATCAAATTTGCCGCATTTGACACACCCTGCGCCTTTGGAGCGATTACGAGATCTTTTTTGCCGTTATTATCTAGCCTAAATTCCTCGCTTTTTACCTCCAATGTGCCCTCTTTTTTAAGTCTTGCATTTGTGAAGCTATATCCTTCAAAACCGCTGATTTTAAGCTCTTTTTCGTAGGATTTCACCTCAATTTTACTGGCTAAATTTGCAGCTGGTGCGCCCACAAGGTAGTTTGAAATCAAATTTGCGATTATTAACTCATCTTTGTAAATTTCATCTTTGCTCGTTAAAATTTCGTTTTTCACGCGGTTTGGTATGAAATTTTCGACGCTAAATTTCTTGGTTTCGATGATTTTATCCTCGTAGATTAGCTCAAAGGTATAACTTCCGCTTTTTTCGCCCAAATTCTCTTTGAAATTTAGCGCGCCATAAGAGTCTGTTTTTAGGGCGCGAGTGATGATATTCACGCCGTAAGGATCTGTGATTTTGTATTTTATCGGAGTGTTTTTAATCGGCGTAAAATCGCTCTTTTTGAGCACCACAGAGCCGATTAGTGCCTCATTTGGGCTTACTAGCTCGCTAGCGAAATACACCATTGCCCGCGCGTCGCTTGTAGTCGCTTCCCTGCTAGAAACAGCCTCGTCAAATATCACAAATCCGCGCTCTTTGCCGTCTGTAATCTCGATAGATTTAGGATTTTTATCCAAAAATTTAGCGTCATTTACAAGCAAAATTCCATCACTATTCGTGCGTTTTTCTAAAATCAGCTCGTTTTTGTCATTGTAAATTTTAACAATAGCGTGCGACAAAGCCTTCGCATCGCTTAGGCGCGAAGTATAGATTAGCGCGCCACTATCAGCCATGCTAACCTGAGCCGAAATATCGCTGATATAGGCTGTGCGCGTGATAGTTCGCATTATAGCACCCTCTTTGTAATGCACATCTATCACATACACGCCGTCCTCAAAGCCCTTAAAATCCATAGCGATTTTATGCTCGCTAATCTCGTTTTTCGCCCCGCCAATGTCAAATTTTTTATTCACAACCTCGCTAGCTAGCGAGTGCGGATAATTGCTTTCGAAATTTAGAAAATATCTGAAATTCTCATCGCTGATTTTTGAGACGCTAATGCTAATTTCATTTAAATTCGAGCTTTTTATCGCGATATTTGCGTTTTTAGGGACGAATTTTTTCATATCACTAAACTGCACAAAAGGCTTCCTATCGCCAGTTTTGAAATTTAGCTTTATTTCATTTCTAACTATTCTAGAATCATCGCCAAAGCCCTTTAAAAGGCGCAATTCATAGCTTTTATTTGGCGCAAATTCAGCGCTTTTGATATCTACATGATAGTAGTATTTATCACTGATTTGCGGGTATTTTTGCTCATCTTCGTAGTATCTGTATCTAGCCTCGCCAAGGCTAAATTTACCCACGCCATTAACGCGGATAAATTTGGCTAAATTCGCGTCATCGACATAGTGAGGGAAATACAGCCTCGCTCCAAACGAGCCGTCATTAAAGCTAATTTCTCGGATTTTGACATCATCTAGGTTTGAGGCGTTTATGCTGTCGTTAAATGGCTCCTCATCTGCTTTTAGGATTTTTGGCGCGCTTAGCGTTGCGCCGTTTTTTGATTTTACAAAGCCTGCTTCGATGACGATATTTGGGTGCTTAGCATCATAAGAAATCAAAAAACTTCTATCATTTTGCGCACTAATGGTAAAGCTAATATCGTTTTTGGCTAAATTTTGCAGTGAATACACGCGAATTCCAGCCTTTGCCCCCTCCTCGCTCACGCTATCGTTAAAGCTAATCTTTGCAAGCCCTGGGCGCAGTATTTTAAGCTCGCTCGCGCTAAACTGGGCCGTCGTAAAGCTAAATTTCTCCCCGCCAATCTCGCAATTATAGCGAGTGCTAGCATTTAGCTTAGTCTTTGGATAAAACTCTATTTCAGCGCTATTTTTATACTCATACACGCCAGTAATCCCTGGCTCACATTTTGCGATTTGCTCCTCGCTTATGCCAAAAGGCGCGATTTTTGCACCACTAAAAACCAAGCTCTCATCATTAATCTGCGTCTCCATGCCAAAGAGACACCCAGCGCAAAGCGCGCTACAAAGCCCAAATTTGATTAAAATTTTTTCCATGATTTTCCCCTAAGAATTTCGCGTAATTATATTGTGAAATTTTTATATTTTGGTAATTTTTTATTTTTTATTTTATCTATTTTTTACCCTAAATTTCGCCACGCTAAAATTCGCGTTTTCGTCCAAACACGAAAGCTCATATTCGCCCGGGCTCAAATTTAGCATAAAATTCTCGCCATTTTTTTTCGCCTCGTATGGGCTATTATTTACGCTGATAAAAATTTCATCGCCAAAAACAGCCGTGCAAGAAGCACTAAGATTTATCTCTCCACTATCGCTCACTTCGTAAATTTTGCCATCTATATCGCTAAGAGCGGGTGCAATGCTAGCAAATTTATCCTTGCACCTGCCGTTTTTGGTCGTATTTGCGTCGATTATGCCGTTTTGCAAAAGATAAAAAAGCTCGCTAGGGCGGTAAAATTCGCACTCATCGCGCAAAGTTACACCCTCTATCACCAAATCTCGCACCATTTTTTTACACTCTTTTTCTACGAAAAAATCAGCGCAAATTTCTTTTTCGCTCACGCCACTTGGACGGACAAATTCGGCATTTATCGCGCCTGTGTTTGAAAGGTAAGAAAACATATCAAAAACCACGCGCGCAGCACTAAGTCCGCCACTTATATCACTCGTTTTTTCGCCGTTAAAATTGCCAAACCAAACCCCAAGGCTAAATTTTGGCGTTACGCCAATCGTATAAAGGTCGCGCCCGTCGGCACTCGTGCCAGTTTTAAACATCAGGGCTGGCATGTTTTTGGTATTTTGCCACACAGAGCCAAGATAGCTTCGTGGAGCGTTTTTTAGCATTTGCGTGATGATATACGCACTTTGCGGGCTTAGTATCTGCGCGCTCTGACCAACTTTCGCCCCTGCTAGTTCTAGCGGTTTTAACTCGCCAGAGTTTGCAAAAACGCTGTAAAGATGAGTGAGATTTAGCAAATTTATGCTAATTCCGCCAAGCCCAAGCCCGAGCCCATAATGCTCTTTGGAATACGGCGCGAGATTTGCGCGAAGCAAAAGCTCATAAAGCCCGTCATCGCCAAGGGATAATAAAAGCTTCAAAGCCGGAATATTTAGGCTATATCCGAGTGCGTCATTTGCGCTAATAACCCCCATAAAGCCTAGATTGTAGTTGCGTGGGGAGTAGTTTTTGAAGCTAATCGGAGCGTCGATTAGCTCACGGCGTGGCGTGATAAGCCCCTCTTCAAGGGCTCTTGCGTAGATAAATGGTTTTAGCGTGGAGCCTACATTTTTCGCCCAGACTATGCCGTCATTTTGTCCCAAAAATCCGCCAAAATCGTGCGAACCCGCGTATGCCACAACCGCCATTTTTTCGTTGTCGATTAAGATTGCTGAGCCGTTTTTGACGCCAAATTTGGCTAGGTCATTTATCCTTGATTTAAGGAAATTTTCAAGGGTGAGTTGATAGGTTTTATTTAAATTTGAGTGGATTAAATTTGAGCTATTTTGTGCCACGCGCTCTGCTTTGTTTTGCCAGATTGCGCCGTTTTGTGCCAAGTGCTTTGTATCGCCTATGCGCGCGCTGCGATTGTCTGTGCTTGCGGGCTTTATCGCGCCATTTTGTGCCAAGTGCGCGCTTTGGCTTGCCCCCACAGAAGTTGCCCCCACAGAAGTTGCCCCCACAGAAGTTGTGCGCGCGCGTTTTGTTTCGGTAGCTGTTTCGCTCACGCCCTCTGCCACGCTAGCTGTTTTGCTCGCTGTTTCGCCCATACGCACACCCACAGCCTCACTCGCGCCAGCGGCGCGCCCTACCATGCCCAAATTTTTTGCATTTTTAAAGGCGCGCATTGCATAATGCGGGGCGAAATTTGGCGCTGGGTGCCTTGTGGGGGTGAATTTCTCGCTACTAGCTCGTTCAAATTCGCTTAGAGATAAAATTCCTGCCTTGTAAAGACTAGAAATCAGCCTGTTTTTTAGCGAATTTAAATCCAAATTCGCGCGGTCTAGGCGGTTTTTGTTCGGGTTTTTTGGCACCACCGCAAGAAGCGCGATTTGAGCGTTGCTAAGCTCACCTAAACTTTTGCCAAAATAAAAATAGCTAGCACTCGCCACACCCTCGATATTGCCACCATAGGGGGCTAGATTGAAATACATTGTCAAAATTTCATCTTTGGTGTAGTGAAATTCGAGCTGAAAGGCGTTGAAAATTTCGATAAATTTGTTTTTGTAACTGCGCTCTTTGGGGTTCATCATACGCGCAACCTGCATTGTAATGGTGCTTGCACCCACTCTGGCTATATTTGCATTTTTATGCGTAAAATTTTGCGAAATATTATGCGTAAATGCCCGTGCTATTGAAAATGGATTGACACCAAAATGATAGTAAAAATACCTGTCCTCGAAATGCACCACGCTCTGTTTTAGACGCTGTGGGATTTCATCGCTACTGGCGTAAAATCGCCAAATCTCATCACTGCTAATTTGCATATTTAAAATTTCCCCCTCGCTCGAATACAAAACTAACGACTTTTCTTTATTTAATCCAGCCAAATTTAGGGGAAATAAAAAATCCAAAATCAAAAACAACGAAAGCAAAAATGCGCCCAAAAATGCGCTAAATTTCACAAACCATATAAATTTCATAAAAATATTATATCTATAAAATTTATAAATTTACTCAAATTTTTCACACAAAAAGAGAATATAAAGCATAAATTTTATAAAATCGAGAGTTAAATTACACTTTAAAGAGCCCAAAGGAGTTATTATGAAATATGGTATCATTTTTGGCGGACAAAGCTACGAGCACGATGTCAGTATCCTCACAGCAATCGCTGTAAAAAACGCATTAAAAGGCAAAAATTTAGTCTTTATCTACTGCGACGCTAACCGCAGATTTTTCGAAATCGAAGAGGGAAATATGGTAGCAAGCTACTTTGCTAGAAATTTTGCTAGATCTCACTCTGCCAACACAGACGCTGCTGAGGGCGGTTTTTCATCTCAAACTTCTTATGGCAGCAAGGTCAAAGAGCTAACCCTCTCTTATGGCGGATTTTACACAAGCGGTATGTTTTCAAAAAACAGATTAGAAATCGATGTGTGTATCAACACAATCCATGGCGGTGATGGTTGCGACGGCAAGCTAGCTTCACTTTTAGAATTTTACGAAATTCCACAAATCGGCCCTAGATTAGAGGCAAGTGCGGTAAGCCATAATAAAATTTTAACCAAAAATTTAGCCAAAAACGCAGGGGTTAAGGCGATTAATTACGCGGTTTTGAAGCGCACGAGTCTGCCGTCTTTTAACTACCCTGTCATCATAAAACCAGCTCACCTAGGTAGCAGTATCGGCGCTAGTATCGTAAATAGCGACTTAGAGCTCGATAAAATCATCGACAAGGTCTTTAAGCTAGATAGCGAGGTCATCGTCGAGCCTTTCGTCAAAGATGTCAAAGAATACAGCCTAGCAGGTTGTAAAATAGGCGGCGAGATTGTATTTTCAAAATTTGGCCAACCTGTGAAAAAAGATTTCCTAGACTTTGGTCGCAAATACATCGACACCACCCAACCAAACACCGTGACAGAGCAAACCGTGGGCATTTCAATCGCAGATAAGATGAAAGATGCGTTTGCTAAAATTTACAACAGCGGATTTGAGGGCTCGATCATCAGATGCGACTTTTTCGTGTTTAATAACGAAATCTATCTAAATGAAATCAACCCCGTCCCAGCAGCTCTTGCAAGCTATTTATTTAACGATTTTGGCGCGATTATCGACGGGCTTTCTACATCTTTGCCGCAATACAAAAAAATCCCAGTAACCTACGATTTGGTTACGCAAATCGCAGCAAACAAATAATCCAAATTTCACGCTAAATTCCAAATTTAGCGTGAAATTTAGCCAAATTTAACAAAAGGATAAAAAATGAGTGTTTTGCTAGTAATTTTAGCTATTTTAATTCTTGTCGGAATTTTTCTCATTGGTATTTACAACAAACTTGTCGCACTTTTAAACGAAGCCAAAAACGCTTTTGCACAAATCGATGTCCAGCTAAAACGCAGATATGATCTAATCCCAAATTTAATCGAAGTTGTCAAAAAATACATGGCGCACGAAAAACAAACCCTAGAAAATGTCGTAAATGCCAGAAACCGCGCAACTAGCGCACTAGAAAGTATCAAACAAAACGGCTTAAATGATAGTGATATGCGAAATTTAGCAAGCGCAGAAAACGAGCTAAAAAGCGCGCTACATGGGCTAAATATCCAGGTCGAAGCCTATCCTGAGCTAAAAGCTAGCGAAAATATGCTACATCTAAGCGAGGAAATCACCTCTACTGAGAATAAAATCGGCTTTGCTAGGCAGTCTTACAATGACGCAGTGACGGACTTTAACACCTATAAACAAAGCTTTCCAAACAATATTTTAGTCGGATTTTTCCCTAAATTTCACAAAGATTTAGCCCTGCTTGAATTCAAAGAGGAAAATATCCAAAAAGCCCCAAAAATCGAGTTTTAAGCGAGAAATTTTGTGGAGGCGTTGTCTGCGCTAAATTTAGCGATTTTTTACCTACCTGAAAAATTTTGCCATTTTTTAAGCGCAAATGAGATTTCCTGCACGCCAAAGTGCGGGTATTATCTATGCGTTTTGGCGTGTAGCGCGGTTTTGTTTGCCATAACGCGCATTTTCCTTGGCAAAACAGCCTCGCTATCTCACAGCATAAACGAACACCAAAAACTAGCCAAAAGCAAGGTTGCGTGGCTAAATTTCGTCTTTGCAAGCGTTTTGGTGCAGGTTTTTTGGCTCTCATACGCGCTATTTTTTGATTTTTTAAATTACAAAAATTTTGCCCTTGGCGAGGGCGCGGATTACGCCCTGCCACTACTTTTGTCCGCGCTTTTAGTCTGCGTGATTTTATTTAACTATATCAAAAAACGCCATTTTGAGGCGACAGACATTTCTAGCCTTGCAAAGGGGCTTGACGCCACAGAAATTCACCCCCACACAGCCAAAAATTCCGAAAAAATTCTGCTTAACATAATCGAAGAAATGGCGATTGCCTCGCGTGTGGATATGCCACGGGTTTTTATCATGAAAAACGAAAATGGCGTAAATGCCATGGCAAGCGGGGAGAATTTCGGCAAAGATAGCGAAAAAATCGCGATTTTTGTCACGGCTGGGGCGATGAGGACATTTAACCGAGATGAAATGCAAGGGGTAATCGCGCATGAGTTTTCGCACGCATTTCACGATGATATCGAACTAAATATCAGGCTAATTAGCGTCATTGGCGCACTTGGCACACTTAGCTTCATCGGATATGAGATTTTAAGGGCGTTTGGCAGGGGTAGAAGTGGCAGAAACTCCAAAGGAAGCGGGATCGCCATAGTCATACTTGTAGGCGTTACATTTTGGCTACTTGGGCTTTTGGGTAAGGTTTTTGCCGAACTTATCCAAAGCGCGATTTCTAGACAAAAAGAGTTTTTAGCAGACGCTAGCGCAGCCAAATACACGCGCAATCCTTTGGGTATCAAAAAAGCCCTTGATAAGCTTTTTATGATACAAAAATTCAACAAAGCCTATCACGACGGAATCGGCAAAAAGGATTTTAAAGCCCCAAAAGATGAAGAAAAGCCGAATTTAAACAGATATTTTTCCTCAAAAACGCGCCAAAGGGGCAGTATAAACACAGATGACATGCGAAATTTTCGCGCAAATCCACTAAGAAATTTCGCAAATTTTCATATCAAAAACACAAACGCCAGAGCCTGTGCGCACATGTTTTTCTTGCCCGCATTTTCTGGGCTTTTCGCCACGCACCCTAGCCTGCAATCACGGATAAAAAAGCTAAAAGAAATGGGCGCGTGAATTTGGGCTAAATTTCGCGCCGAATTTCGCGCGTTAAATTTAGGCTAAATTTTAAAATTCGCAAATTTTGGTTAAATTTCACGCCCAAATTTACGCCAAATTTTAGGCGCAGGGCTAATTTTTTTATAATAAATTTAGGCTATAATCTACGATTTTAAAGGAAAATTTTGAACGCAATATCAAATTTAAACCAAGAACAATACTCCGCCGCGACTGCGCCCTTTGGCCACAATCTCGTAATCGCAAGCGCAGGCACAGGCAAGACTAGCACCATTGTAGCGCGCATTGCGCATTTACTGCACCTTGGCGTAAATCCAAGCAAAATTTTGCTTCTAACCTTCACAAACAAGGCAGCTAGCGAAATGATTGCGAGGCTAAATCGCTATTTTGACAAAAAAATCACCGCCAAAATCACCGCAGGCACCTTCCACGCGGTATCTTACGCACTTTTGCGCGAGCTTGGCAAGGGTGTGATTTTAAAACAGCCAAGCGAGTTAAAAACGCTTTTAAAAAGTATCGTAGAAAATCGCAAATTTTACCATATCAGCGACACTAGGCCGTATGGCGGTGCGTATTTATACGACATATACTCGCTATTTCAAAACAAACAAACAGGCGAGAGTTTTGGCTCGTGGTTTGCTAGAAATTTCGAAGATCAGGCTGAATTTAGCGAAATTTACGAGGATATTTTGCGCGAATTTGAGGAAGAAAAAGCCCGCTTTAACTACGCCGATTTTAACGACATACTGCTTAAAATGCGCCACGAACTGCGCAAGGGCGCGCCACTATACTATGATGAAATTTTAGTCGATGAGTATCAAGATACCAACTCGCTTCAAGGCTCACTAATCGATGCATTTAGGACAAAAAGCCTTTTTTGCGTGGGTGATTTCGATCAGAGCATTTATGCCTTTAACGGCGCGAATATTGATATAATCGGCTCTTTTGGCACCCGTTTTAGCGACGCGAAAATTTACACGCTAAACATAAATTACCGCTCATCTAGCCAAATTTTAGCCCTTGCAAACAAGGTCATTTCAAACAATCCGCGCCTGTATGACAAAAAGCTAGTCGTGGGACGCACGGGCAAATTTAGCGCGCCAAAACTGCATATTTATGATGAGATTATGTCGCAATACGGCCATATCGCACAGCAAATCAAGCAAAGCGGGCGCGCCCCTGAGAGTTTTGCGGTAATTTTTCGCAACAATTCCTCGGCTGACGGGATCGAGGTCGCGCTCAAAGAGCTAGGAATCGGCGCGAAGCGCAAAGGCAGCACGAGCTTTTTTGAAAGTCGCGAAATAAAGGCGTTTATGGATATTTTCGGCGCGCTGATAAACCCAAAGGATATGATGGCATTTCTTGGGATTTTAGAGTATGCCAAAGGTATCGGAAACGCCACTAGCAAGGAGATTTTCGACGCGCTAATCACGCTTGGTGGCGGAAATATCAAAGATGGCTTTTTGCGCCCTGATATGAGTGCGAAAATTTACGAGCAAAAAAAGCGAAATTACCAGCTAGGACTTTTTGATGATATGGATTTGCAGGCGAGTTTGGAGCGATTTAGCACGCTTGGATTTAGCGAAAATTTCGCCAAAAATCCGGTGCTAAAATACAACAAACTAAACGAAAGCGCGGCTGTGATTTTGCACGAGCTATACACGCTATTTAGCAAATTTAGCCCAAATTTCGGCGCTGGCGAGCTAGTAAATTTGATAAAATCCTCAAAGCTTTTTGCCATAATCGCAGGTAATATCGCCACTCACAGAGCTACGCTCAAAAACGGCAAAATCGATCTCGATCGCAAAACAAACGAAAATGAGAAAATTTACAACAAAGTAGCGATTTTAGGCGGGATTGCGAGCAAATACAAGGATGCGGGGAGTTTTTATAACTTCATCACACTTGGCGCAAAGGAAATGAGCGAGGGCAAAGGCGTAAATCTGCTAAGCGTGCATGCTAGCAAGGGTTTGGAGTTTGATAGCGTGTTTTTGGTGGATTTGGCGCAAAACCGCTTTCCAAATTTGAAGCTAATGGGCATGGGCGGCAGTCTAGATGAGGAGCGACGACTATTTTATGTCGCGGTGACTAGGGCGCGAAATGAGCTCTATCTAAGCTACGCGAAATTTGATAAAATTCGCAAAATAAACTATCAGCCAAGCTGTTTTTTAGTTGAAGCTGGTATGGCGTAAATGGGGGTTAAAATGAGTTTTCACGCAGAAATTTGGGAAATTTTAAACGCTGGCAGTCCTAGCCAAAAAATAGAAAAATTTGCAAAATTTTACGCAAAATTTTGCAAAAACGAAGTAGAATTTGAGCCAAATTTTGAGCCAAAACCGCTCGAAAATCCTAGCTATGCGAAATTCGCCCAAATTTCGCAAGTCAAAGATATAAAAATCCAAAACAAAAATTTAAAAAAGCAAAATGTCGATAAAAACGCCCTATTTCTGCACTCTGTGGCGCATATCGAATACAGCGCGATTGATTTGGCGCTCGATGCGTGTTATCGTTTCGCAGGACTGCCACGCGAATTTTACGCTGATTGGCTAGAAGTGGCAGAAGATGAGGTAAAGCACTTTTCGCTCGTAAATGCCGAGCTAGAAAAAACGGGTTTTTCTTACGGCGATTTTAGCGTGCATGACGGGCTATTTGAGGCGCTGAAAAAAACTCAGCACTCGCTAATTGAGCGCATGGCAGTGGTGCCTAGGCACTTGGAGGCTGGCGGGCTGGATGCGAACTTTTATCTGCTTTCGCATATTGATGAAATGCCGGATAAAAGGCCATTGCGGCCACTTTTGGAGATGATTTTGTGCGAGGAAGTTTCGCATGTGAGCAAAGGCGATAAGTGGTTTAGATACGAGTGCGCTAGGCTGGGAGTTAGCTCGGAGTGTTTTTTCGAAATCGTTATGCGCCACTACCCAAAGGCCTTTAAAACCACTCGCGCGATAAACGAAACCGCCCGCTTGCAAGCTGGCTATTCGCAAAGCGAAATCGATAAAATCAAAGAGTTACAAGGAAATTAAAATGATTTTTGCTGCGGCAGGTGCTGTGAATTTGCATATCAAATTTTAATATTAATATTGCATATTTTCTTAAAATCCACTTACAAATTCGCTATTTTTATTGACTTTTAAGAATTAATATTATATTATAACGCCAAATTTTCACAAGGAGCAACCTATGGCAGTAGATGTTATAAAAGTCGAGCAAATGGTCAAAGATGCTGAATTTTTAGAAAACATCAGAGGTAGAGAAAGTTACAGAAAAGCTCTAAAACTCTTAGGAATTGCTAAAAATTATAGCCTTTTAGATAGCGAAAAATGGGAAGCTCTCCATAATAGCGTGCAAACAATGGCTTCGCTCTTGGGTCTAGCAAGGGCAGAAATAGATGAGGTCTATACCCCTAAACAGCAGGTTTTAGCCGGCCACACTATGGAAATCATAGAGTTACTCAAAAAGGAAAAAACCCCGCTTCAAATCACAAAAATTTTGCAAGAGCGAGGCGTGGAGGTGGCTTACTCTCAGGTCAGCCATTTCATATCAGAGACAAGGCTAAATCAATTTTCCGCGCCATCGACTAGGGACAGGCTCGCCAAATACAAGGACGAAATCCAAGCCAAACTCGAAAACGGCGATAGCTACTACTCGATCGGTGGCGATTTAGCAGAGGCATACCCTGAGCTTAGCGAGCTTACATATTCGCAGATTAGCAACTTTATCAAAAGCGAGTTTGGCGAAAAATACCTAGCCGAAATAAAGGCGAAATTCGCAGGTCCGACAAGCGAAGAGTTGCTAAGCCCATACAAAGATGAAATTCGCAAAATGCTAGCTAGCGGCGACCAGCTCACGGATATCCGTGCCAAACTAAAAGAATTAAAGCCCGAGCTAGGGAATATTTCGTATTCTCAGCTTAACTACTTTATCGCAACGAAACTCTCACAAGGCTGAGAGCCTGCGATAAGGGCGTGAAATTTGGCGCGAAATTCTCGCGGTGGCACATTAGCAGTGCGCGCGTAATGCTGTCATTGCGAGAATTTTGCGTCAGTAAAATTTCGGCGCAGTGTTTAAATTTTGCGAAGCGAGATTAAATCACGCACAAATGTTTGATTTTCTCGCCATCAAATTTCAGTTCCACTATATCGTGCCAAAGTGTGATAAACTGGCTATTTACGCAGAAAAGCTCCTCGTGAAAGTGTCCGAAAAACCACTTTTTAAATTTGATTTTGCGATAAATTTCTTCTAGCAAATCGCCGTTTGGATCGTGGAAATCTAGCGCAAACTCATTTAGGGCCAGCACCTTTGGCGCGATAGAATTCGGCGCAGTGTGCGAAAGCACTAAATCCACGCTAAAATCGTGCTTGGCGAGGTTTTTGTAAGCCTCGTTTAGCTCAGCCTCGCTGATATTTTCGCCCTCCCACCACGATATGTTTTGCGTGCGATACTCCCTGTCGATACTCGCCGCACCGCCCATACTAAGGACTTTGTGCCCTGCAAGCTCATAAACCTGCCCCCGCATTAAATGATATATGCTCTCAGAAATTTTATGCACTTTTCCGCCGTGAAATTCGCTAATTTCATACGAATTTAAGCGATTGAAATTTTCGTGGTTGCCGTCGATAAAAAGCGTGGTGAAATTTTGGTCCTCGAAGTATTTTAGCCAGCCGGCTTCCTCACTATCTGGGGCGTTTTGCCAAATGAAGCCAAAATCGCCTAGGATTATCAAAAAATCGTCTTTGCAAAGCGTATTTGCAAACTTTTCAAATGCGCTAAATCGCTTCATTTCGTGCGAAAATCCGCCCCAGCCGCCGTGTGTATCGCCTGTGATGAAAATTCTAGCCATTGTTTTGCCTTTAAATTTATGAAATTTTGTAAATTTTATGAAAATAACTTAAAAAAAGCTTAAATGGTGGAGGTGTGCTCTCTATACCTATGCCTTTCTAACTACGATAAATATGGGATTTGAAAGCTTTAAGGTTTTTAGTATTACCCAAAAAGTAACTTATTTACTTTTTGTTTTATAAATTTTCGCTCATTTAAGCAGTCAAAACGAAGTTACATTATAACAATTTTTTTCTTTTACAGAATAAAATTTGGGGCTTTGCCCCAAAGCTCATCAGTAAAAGAGAAATACAAAAAACTCTAATATTTGCTTTAAGGTTTCACAAAACCTTAAACGAAATTTTGGCTAAAAAATGCGTTTTTTTATAGCGAATTTGACCGAAAAATTTTCAACTCCCATTTTTAGAGGCTTAATTGTTTAAGAAAAGTCTAAATTTAGCCGTGATAAAATGCTTTTAAAATATTATTTTAGTGGTGTTTCACGGATTTAAGTTTAAAATTCGGTCGAATTTGACCGAATTTGACCGAATTTTCTTTCAAACGCCCATTTGTAGGGAAATTTTTCGGTCAAATTCTGCCATTTTTCGGTCAAAATTTTTGTAAATTTTATTTAAGCTTTTAATCATTTTTTAAAAGACTTATTGTTTTATCTCTATTTTCGATAATAAAATCATTTAGAATTTGCCTTATATCATTTGTTTTATAGTCTTTAAATGGTCTATTGTCAGCAATATTTTTCATAGTGCAATTACCATATTTTTTTATTCTTTGTTCTATATACTCAATCATCTTATTTCTAACGCTTTGTATGCTGTCGCTTTGTCCGTTTAGCTCATCAAACATAAGAGATAAATCAATATAAGGCTCTATAAAATTAATGGCTTCATCTATCGTGCTATCATCAACTAATGGGCTAAATTCTACGCTTCTTTGTGCCTTAATGCTCTCATATTGCTTCAAATAATGCAATGTTTGAATAATGGCGTTTAGATTTTGCGTGGTGCGAGAATACAGCTCTTTATACTCATTTGATTTATCTTGCTTTTTCTTATGTGTTTCTTTGCAAAATTTATCGTAATTTGCGTTATTGTGAAAGGCATTTATATTGATTTCATATTTTTCTAGCTTTAAAAAATTCATAAAACCGATGATAAAATTTTGAAATTTTGAAATTTCATCATTTAACGGCTTATTTGCGTTAAATTTGAAGTTCTCATAAGAAAGAATATCTTTTGTATAGACAATCACAAATCGATTAAATAAGCCCCCTAAATACTCTTTTATCACGCTATCATCACAGCCTAGCTGTTGTAGGTTTGTATCTGCTGATAGATAGAATTTGACATTATCTAAAAATGGTGGTAAGGCTTTTTTCTTGCTGTTGCCTTTGGAGTTTTTATATACTGGTCTTGTTAGGGTGTTGTTGGCTGAGTTTTTATCTGTTAGCATAGTTAAAATTTCTTGTGTTTTTGGGTCTTTGTTTTTCAAAGCTGTTCCAATTTCGCCAAAATTTGCAAAAAATACTCTCTGATTTAATGCACTTGTAAAAATTCCTTCGCTAGTGATTTTGCCTTCGATTAAAAACGAATATAGCTCAATTTCGTTACTAGCTTTAAATTTTTTATCTAATTCTTGTTTTATAGGGTCAAAAAGTATATCGAATTGAAATTTTTTATTTCTACTTTTGCCTGTGCCACTATCTGAAATATCAAGTAAAAAGAAAGGCAAATTTGGCTGATTGCAATACGATATAATCGCACTCATACACTGCACGGCTTGGATTTCAATCTGTCTATAATTGCTAGGATTATACTCTCTTACAAACTTACACCACTCATTTAAAAATGAGCTTTCAAAAGCAAAGGGAGTAATATAAGCTTTTTCTAATGCTTTTTTGCTTATACTTCCTTTGCTTATGTTTCTTGCTCTGTGCTGTTTATGCGCAGAGCTTTTTTTATTTATACTCATTTTTTAATTTCCTTTCTTAATTTTAAAATTTGTTTTTATTTCTCTTTTACAGATATTTGGGGCTTCGCCCCAAAGAATTTTTCTTGTAAAAGGAAAAAGATTTTTATCACTCATAATCAAATCCTTTGTCTTTTTTTGGAATTCTGTTTTTAGAAAACTTTGAAGAGAGAAGAACTTTTTTTTGTTGCTCCATAACACTCGCAACAGAAATTTCGCTATCTATTTGCGTTTCTTTTGCGTTTTCTTGCGTTTTAACGCTTTGGGTAGTATCTTTGGCTATCTTTTCTTTTAGCGTTGAAATTTGAGCGTTTAATTCTCTGTTTTCACTCTCTAATTTGAAGTTCTTAGACCAAAGCTCACTATTTTTTTCCTTGACCTTTTTTGTTGCGATAAAATCATCGTTTAAATTTTTCTTTTTAATGATTTCTTGTAGTGTTTCGTTCCGTTCGCCTAGCTCTTGTGCTAGGGCTTTGTAGTCTGTAACTTCTTTGCTAAAAGATAAAAAACCTTTTTTGGTATGTTTAGCTTTTAGCTCTTGGTTATTATATTTTAGGGCTTTTTTCTCTAAATTTGATAGTTGTTCGTATTCATAATCATTAAACCCTTTGCGTTCATTTAATTTTTCGTTTTCAATTTGTAAGGCTTTGATTTTTTCATCTTTCTCTGTTTTCTCTTTATCGGATTGTTCTTTTTCGGCTCTAAATTTAGCATTCATTTGCTCTTGGATTAAAGTTATTTGCTTTTCAAATTCAGCTTTACTTATTAGCTCTTTGTTCTTGATAGCTTCCCTTAATTTCTTTGCTTCTTGTTCTAATTTAGCATAATCAGCCCTTGTAGCGTGGTTTTCTTGTAGTTGTCCCCTTAAATCTTTGATAGTTTCGTTTAACTCTTTTATGGTTAGGTCTTTTTCTTCGGTAGCTTTTTGTAAGTCTTTCATTTTCATAGCGTATTGTTGGCTACTTAGCCCTTTTGGTGCTTTTTCTCCATTAGCAGAATAATCAAATCCACGCTCCATACCTAACTCATCGGCTACTATTGTTTGAAGTCTTTTGCCTATGTCTCTTTTTTGTCTAGCCCTAAAACATTGTATTCCCTTTTCGTTAAGCGTGATAAATTCGATATGAGCGTGTAAATTTGGGTCAAAGCACTTTTTGCCATTTTCATCTGTATAAAAATGCCCCTCATCTCTATGGACTGCACTGCCGATATATTGCCACCCAAATTCCTTACAAACTTTATCAGCTACTCTTTCAACATCTACTAGTGTATGTTCTGCATTTAAAGTTATAACCATTGATTGTTTATAATTTTTTGCTTGAATTCGTTGCTTTGTGCGTTCATAGTAGTTTTGTATGGTTTGAGCCATTATTTCATCTTCTCGCTTTTGCATTTGCTCTGCCGAGCAAGAATATTCATTTAAATCAGAATAAATATCTTTAATACTTTTTGCTTTTAACTTTTCTTCTTCTTCTCTCGTATCGTGCCAAAAATTTTGTGATTGTCTTGGCTGACAATTAGCATTAGCTTTTGCTGTTTTTGGTGTGTATTTTATATGATTTGTTTTTTGAATTTTATCGAGTTTAGTCCAAACTCTTTTGGCTCTCCACTCATCATCGCTTCTGTATTTGCGCTTCATAATATTTTCTCCTTTAAAAGAAAGTTGTGATATAAACTCTTTTTCGTATGCCCTTGTGGCTAGAAAAAGCGCACCTTAACCCTTACTCGTTAGAGTATAGGGTTTGTAGTGCGCGCACTACTACCCATTGATTATTCACTACGCTCATAATCAAGGGTCAATGCGCCTAATCCGTCACCACAAGGGCTAGGATTAGGATTATCATTTGTAGTGGAAGTAGATTTTGTAAGATGAAAAATTTCATCATCGAGTTTAGCTAACTTATCTTTTTCTTTTTGAAAATTTTTATCTAGCCTATCTTTTTTTGCTTGACAAATTTTATCTAACTTATCTTTTTCCTTTTGACAAATTTTATCTAATTTATCTTTTTCCTTTTGACAAGCTTTATCTAGTTTTTCTTTTTCATCTAAGATAGAATATTGCATATCAAATATTTTATTTTGAAGTTTATTTCTTGCACGGCGTTTGTTTTTTATGATTGTTCTAATATTTGGAGTTTTCATTTTGAAGCTCCAACGACACAAGTTTCTATAAACTCTTTTATATCGCTTGTTTTATATAAAATTTTTCTGCCTATTTTGTAATATTTTAAATGTGGTTTATCAGAGAGTTGGCTTTTTTGAGTTCGCAATTTTTGTTGGGATATTCTTGTCAATCCATACATTTGCGTAACTTGTTCGATTGTTAAAAATTCATCGTTGATGATATCTATTTTTTGCATAATTTGCTCCTTGCTTGTAGAAAATTTTTACAAGGGCATTATAATGTGTTTATTTTAAAAAGTCAAGCAGTTTAAGTAATTTTTATAAACTTATTTTAGAATTTAATAGATTTTAATCATTTAAAGTATCTTTCAACACTTTTTTTAAATTTGAAATTACAATGTCTTTATCTGATAATTTTTGCTCTAATTTGTGTATTTTTAATAAAAGAAACAATGCTTTTTCCATAGGTTCGCTTACTTCGCCCCTTGCCACTGCATTTTTAAAAGCTCCCTCAGTGTAGCCTGTAAGTTGCGATAATTCTTTGTATTTTAGTCTTAGGAATTTTGAAACACGCTTTATAGGGTTAAGAAATTCTAAATATAAAACTTCCAAATTTGCTTTTGTAAAAAATACTTTATCTAAAATTTTCTTTTTATCATTTAGCATACCCCTAGCTTGGATATATTCGATGAAATCATCATACTCATCAAAATTAAAATTTTGCTCTTTTAGAAAATCATCTATGATTTTTTTATCTTTTTCGTTTATCATCGCATTGTCCTTAAATTTTCTGATTATTTTAACATAAATTATTTTTAATTTCTTTTTACTAGAAATTTAATTCTGTAAAAGAAAAAAATCAAATTCCAAGTGGTTCTATTGAATTTAGATAATCTCCATACCACTGCAATAAAGCCCTTTTTTGTTCGATTGTGGCTCTTTCTAGTTGATAGCTGTATTCTACTTTATTGCGTTGTTTGTGCGCTATACAATCCTCGATAGTATCGTAGTTTGCTCCGTTTTGTGCTGTGTGTATATTGCAAAGTGTTTTAAATGTCTTTCTAAAACCGTGAGCCGTTAATTTGCCTTTCCATTTGTCTTTTCCGCCCATATTTTTACAAGCCTTATTTAGGTTATTTTCACGATTTGTGTGGGCTTTTTTTAGTTGTTCTTCGTTCATACTTTCATAACCAAATATAGGGAAAACATACTCAAAATTTCCACTATATAGCTTTTGAGTTTCTAAAATTTTTAACAAATATGTTGATAATGGCACACTATGGCGAATTTTCCTTTTCATTGCGCTTGCAGGGTAATTTAATACCTTGTTTTCGTAGTCTATCCACTCCCATTTGATTTTAACGGTGTTTGCAGGGCGATTTGCGCTTAATACTTGAAATAAGACCATACGGCGCACTTCATCGCTGATTTTTGTTCTTTCTCTCAAATCTTTTATCCACTCTTTAATCTCATTTTCTTTGATAAGCCCCTTTATTCGAGGGTCGTAATCGTTTTGGGAGTAGAAATTGTGTTTGCTAGGAAAATACTCTTTTAAGCCATTTGTAGGATTTTTGCTGATATAGTCGTTGTTTATGGCTATTTCAAAAATATCTCTCATATAATTTATAAGCCTATGTATAAGTTCAAGTCTGCTTGCTGTTATGTTTTCTGGTCTAAAAATAGGGTTTAAAACCTCTAAAAGTTCAATTTGTTTAATGTCTTTGATATCTCTGTCTTTAAATTTTGGGAGTATGTATCTTTTGAATGCTTGATACATTTTATCGGTGTAATCTTTCGAATTTTGTTTATATTTTTGCTTGAAAAATATTACTAGCAAATTACCAAATTTAAATTTATCATCTCTATTGTCAAAAGTTCCGCCATTTTCAAGCCTTTTAAGTTCTGCAATAGCATCTCGCCTAGCTTCTGCGACAGAATACATATTTTCTCTAAATTCTTTGATTTTTTTATATTTGCCTTTATATCTAATTTCAAAAGTTTTTATTCCCTCGGGATTAACAAAAATATAGAGCTCTTTTGGGTCACCTACTGCTTTAATATATCGCTTATTTTTTGGTTCTAAATTGCGTATATCTTTATCCGTTAAGTGTGCTTTGCTTACATTTCCCATTTTATCGACCTTTTGAAGTGGTTTTTTTGAAAAAGTAACTTAATCGGTTTCGAGTAACCTATTAAGTAACTTAATTAAAACAATTTAATTATATCACAAAAATAACTAAAAATAATCAAAACTAAACTAAATGCCCTTAAAATGGTAGCTAAAAGAGATTAAAAAGAAGTAAAAATAACTTAAAAAAAGCTTAAATGGTGGAGGTGTGCGGGATCGAACCGCAGTCCAAAAACAAACGACCAAAGCCTCTACATGCTTAGCAAAAGTGAAATTCTCGCTCCGGCTTGCTCACTTTCCAAAACAAATCGCCAAAGCAAAGACTAAATTTCGCCCCGCGCCTCGTCAGAGCGCGAAACTACGCTATCTAGGATTACCCGCTACCGCGCTTAGATAGTATGGGCGCAGTGCAGGGCTCGACTGCGATTACGCTACTTTTGCGTAAGCAGGAGCAAAATTTTTGTTATTTGCGTTTAATTTTAATTTGGATTTTATACGCTATATCCGAAGCGGCATGCCACCTTGACCAATCCATTTCTGTCGAAGCCAAGTCACCCCCAAAAGGAAGTCGCACATTTTACTTCAAAAATTTTATATTGTCAAATTTGGGTTAAATTTGCCAAATTTAGGCTATAATCGCAAAAAATTTTTAAGGATTAAATATGGCAAAAATCACTATAAATGACCTTTATAAAATGAAAGAAAACAGCGAAAAAATCGTTATGATCACAGCATACGACGCTTTATTTGCCAAAATTTTTAACGACCAAGTCGATATGGTGCTAGTAGGCGATAGCCTAAATATGAGCTTTGGCGGACATGCTGAGACTATCGGCATAAGCGTCGATGAGATGATTTATCACGCAAGAGCTGTTAGGCGCGGCTTAACGCACCCGTATTTGGTCGTGGATATGCCGTTTTGCTCATGCGCCACGCCTGAACTTGCGCTTAAAAACTGCGCCAAAGTTTATGAAAAAACAGGTTGCGACGCCGTTAAAATCGAGGGCGGAAAGGATTTTGCGGCTACCCTCGAGCTTTTAAGCAAAAACGGCATTGCCGTTATGAGTCACATAGGACTGCGCCCGCAACTTTCTCGCTTTCAAGGTGGCTACAAAGTAAGCGGTCGCGAGAAAAATGCCCTAAATTTGCTTCTTGATGACGCCAAAGCCGTGCAAAATGCGGGAGCGGTTTTGCTTCTGCTTGAAGGCACAATTTCAAGCGTGGCTAGCGAAGTAATGAGCGTCGCAAATGTCCCAGTTATCGGTATCGGCGCAGGATCCTGCGACGGACAGGTGCTAGTGTGGAGCGATATGCTGGGATTTTTTGACGAGTTTAAGCCAAAATTTGTAAAACGCTACCTTGACGGCGCCGAACTCGTGCGAGAAGCTGTGAAAAACTACGCTAATGATGTCAAAAAAGGCATTTTCCCAAGCGAAGAATTCGAGTATTTGAAGTAAATTTAGGCGTTTTATATGAAATTTTATTTTGTAAAAAATTTATCAATATAAGGTTTGTTTTGAAATATAATATCGGTAAAGTAATTTCCAAATCGATTAAAGAGAGTAAATGGCTTAGCATAGAGTATGTCAATAAAAAAGGCGAAACAAGCTATTTTTGGTGCGCGGTTTTGGATATCGATGTAGAATACAAAAAATTAAAAATCGATATGTTTAATATCGGTGTGTTTAATAATAGTGAAGGAAATTACGCCAAAGATGGAAGTATTTTTTTTGACAAGATAAAAAAAGCCAAGGTCATCGACGGAACATATTATTCGTGCGAACCGCATTTAATCGATAAAATAGAAAAAAATATCTCAGAACTTGCGTGGCTAGAATTTGATAATTTCGACGACAAAATTTTAGAATATTACAGCGAAGCAAAAAGGCTTGATGTCGATCCGTGCCAAAATGATTACTCAAAGGTTAGCGGTATCGATGTAAGAACGCTACTAAAAAATGAGAAAATTTTACTAACCGATGAGCAGTTTAAAATCATCATAAACGATATTTACGACAAAGAAAAATTTGAGCAACAAAACAAATATTCGCAACTTGCAATCAATAAATTATCGATTTACGACAATAATAAACTCTATGTGGTTGCGTATTATCCGCTGTTTTTGGATATAAAAGAAAAAAGCTTGATGATTAATGGCGAATTAATAATCAATAATAGCTTTTTGATTGACGGAAATAAAAAATCGTTGGCTGAGTATTTGAGCATGAATCCAAGCGAATTTGCTGGATTGTTGCAGGTTGATTACGAAAATACAAAAGAGCTATTAAGGGAAAATTTAAATAGCAACGAAAAACTAGATGAAAATCCGCTCTTTATGCTCATAACTAGGGAAATTCGCATGGATTTCGACCCAGTGTATGAAGGCATAGTGCAAAAGCATAAAAATGGCACTCTCGAACACCCGCTTAAAGCTTTTTTTGGCGAACTCTCCAAGCGAAACATGGGAAAAACTGAGCCAAATATCGTATTAATGGATAAAAATGTCAATATCGATCAAATAAGAGTGGTTTATAATGCGATGAAAAATCCAGTTACCTATGTCCAAGGACCGCCGGGCACAGGCAAAACCACTACGCTGATGAATGTTGTTTTATCATCTTTTTTAAACGATAGAACATGCCTAATTTGCTCGAATAACAACCACCCAATCGATGATATTTTGAAAAAATTTAAATTTAAGTATAAGCACAAAGAGATACCATTTCCGATTATTAGGCTTGGAAATCGCGTAGAAATCGGCAAATCATTGGATAGGATTAGAATTTTACTAGAAAAAAATGATGAAAATATCAAAATTTATGATGATAGACTAAAAGAAATTAGCGACAAAACATCTAAAAGATATAATGATTTAAAATCGCTACTAGCAAAATATGAAGAAAAACAAGAAGTTTTGCAATCAAAACAGGAGCTCGATAAATTTTATGATTTTGTGATGAATAATGAAAAATCATCAAAAAAACTCAAAGACAAACTTGCAGAGCAAAAAAACACCATTGAGGAAAAATTGCAAAATTTGCCCGATATTAGCAATGAAGAGGTTTTATCAAATGTCAAATTTGTCGGAGACGACTCTGATTTTTTAATGTATTTGTATTTTAGTTCGTTTAAATTCATAAAAAGACTAAAACAGCCAAGCTACAAGGATTTAAGAGATATTATCAGCATTGACGATAAAGAAAATCAAATCACCGAATTTACAAAATGGCTAAAACAAAGCGAGAATTTTAAAAAATTTCTAAAAATTTTCCCTGTAATTGCATGCACAAATATCGCGTGTTTGAAACTTGGCGACAACGAAGCTTATTTTGATATTTGCATAATGGACGAAGCAGGACAATGCGATGTCGCAGCCTCGCTTGTGCCGATTTCAAAGGCTAAAAGATTGCTTCTAGTAGGCGATGTAAATCAACTCCAACCCATAACGACGCTAGATAACTGTATCAACGATAAATTGATGGAAAAATACGAAGTTCCAAGGCAGTATGATTATTGCGGGAATTCTATTATGAATTTAATGTCGCGTGTCGATGAAATTTCAACTAAAATTTTACTTAGCTATCATTACAGATGTGGCAAAAAAATAGCTGATTATTCAAACCACAGATATTACGGCGGCAAGCTAAATATCCAAACTTCCTTAGGCGAAAATCAATTAGAATATGTAAAAGTGCGAAATAAAGAATTTGCTAGCGAGCGAAATTCATACCTAGCCGAAGCCTTGGCGGTTGTAGAATATATCAAAGAAAACAAATTAGACGAAAACGGCGTCACCGTAATAACGCCATTTAGAAATCAAGCCCATCTCATACAAACCGAATTAGCTAAGCAAAATTTAAATGTGAAATGTGGGACGATTCACACCGTTCAGGGTTCTGAAAATCAAACCATTATATTTTCCCCCGCAATCGGAGTAAAAAGTTCTCTAAAAACCTATGAGTGGCTAGCGAATAATAAAGAGTTGATCAATGTAGCAGTTACCAGAGCCAAGGATAAATTGGTTTTAGTAGCCGATGATGAAGCCTTAGAGGCTCTATCGAATAAAGAAATAGACGATGATATTGCTAGTCTTAGCCATTATGTCAAACAAAACGGAAATATAAGCGTATCGCACTCAAAGGTCAATAAAATCGAAATCGGTCTCTCAAACAGCTCGCGGTGCGAAAAAGAATTTTTTGAAACGATAACTCATTTTTGTAGCGTTTATAAAAAATTTAGTGTTAAGCGAAATCAAAGCGTTAGCAAGGTGCTAAAATCAATCGATGATGAGGAGCTAAAATCATACTTTACAAAAGCAGAATTTGATCTGGTTTTATACTCAAAAGATGAGTTTGGTGCCACTAAACCGCGCCTAGCTATCGAGCTAAACGGCGGCGAACACTACATTTCAAAAAGCAAAAGCATAGACAATGATAAAAAGAAAATGCAAATATGCAAGAATAGCGATATTTCCTATCTTTGCTTGCCAAATTCATACTCTAAATCGTATGAAACTATATCAAATTTAATCTTTGCATTAAACGGCGAAAGCGATGAAGAGTATAATTTGTTTAGCCAAATAGAGCCGTGAAATTTAAAATTTCAATTTAATTAAAATTTCGCTAAACTACGCATTTATTTTAAATTTGAGAAAATCATGGACAGAATCGTAGAAATAGAAAAATTAAAACTAGATGAAGCGTCGGAAATTTCGCTAAGACCGGCGAATTTCGAGGATTATATCGGGCAAGAAAAAATCAAATCGAACCTAAACATAGCAATCACGGCCGCCAAAAAGCGCGCCGAGTGCCTAGATCATGTGCTGTTTTATGGGCCACCAGGGCTTGGCAAGACCACGCTTGCGCACATTATCGCCACGCAAATGGGAGCCAATATCAAAGTAACCGCCGCTCCGATGATAGAAAAAAGTGGCGATTTGGCCGCGATTTTGACAAATCTCGAAGAGGGCGATGTGCTTTTTATCGATGAAATTCACCGCCTTAGCCCGGCGATCGAAGAGGTGCTGTATTCTGCGATGGAGGATTTCCGCCTCGATATCATCATCGGCTCAGGTCCAGCGGCGCAAACCATTAAAATCGATATTCCACACTTTACACTCATCGGTGCGACTACGCGCGCGGGCATGATTTCTGCGCCTTTGCGAGATCGCTTCGGCATGCAGTTTCGCTTGCAGTTTTATACCACCGAAGAGCTAGCCAAAATCGTAAAAATCGCCTCGATCAAACTCGAAAAAGAGTGCGAAAAAGACGCTAGTAGCGAAATCGCACGCCGTAGCCGTGGCACGCCACGCATCGCGCTTCGACTTTTGAAACGCATAAGAGATTTTGCCGAGGTCAAAGACGAGAAAATCATCACCAAAGAGCGCGCGAACGAGGGTTTGGACGCGCTTGGGGTCAATGAGCTCGGATTTGATGAGATGGATTTGCGATACCTTGCGATTTTGGGCGAAGCGGGCAAGAGAGCCATGGGGCTAAGCACCATTGCAGCGGCACTTAGCGAGGACGAGGGCACGATCGAAGATGTCATCGAGCCGTATTTACTCGCAAACGGCTATATCGAAAAGACAGCCAAAGGGCGCATTATGAGCGTGCGCGCAAAATCAGCCCTAGGATACGAAACCAGCCCCGATGAACGGGGGCTTTTTGATTAAATTTAAAATCCGAATAAATTTAATAAATAGTATTTTGTAAGTTACACACGGCGAAATATTGTAATTTTGGTAAAAGGAGGGAGATTGAAAAATTTAAATTTTATAAATTTACGAGTAAATTCATTTAATTTTTTCGTGCTTTTTGCGCTTTCGTATATTTTGTTTGTATCGCTTGCGTATGTCCTAGTTAAGGGCATGCCAATAGGATTAGTAGCAGTTAAATTTTTCTTAATCGATATGATTTTTGTGAGCGCTTTTATCGCCATTGGGGGGGGCTTTGGCAGGAGCGAGCGGCGTTTTTTAAGAAATTTTGCTTTATCTTTTTACTCATAAGCATTCCGCTGTTTTTGACATTTACTACACACACCCTTTTAGCGACTCGTAGAGCTAGTCTAAATTTCGCTTTTTTCGCTGTTTTGGCATTTGTTTTACTTATAGTTTTTAGATTGATTAAATTTAAAATAGCGCGAATTTTGCTCTTTGTTTTGATGATAATTCCTAGCGCATTTTATCTGGTGTATTTTTCGCAAACAGGTGGACTTTTTAACGAATACTCGCTTATAGCGATACTCCAAAGCGAACCAGGCGAAGCTATAGAATACCTAAACACGAAATTTAACCTTTATTTGCCCTTAATCATTGCTTTTTTTATTTTGTCGTATTTTGTCATTTTTTCTAAATTTGAGCGATTAAATTTCGTTAAATTTGATTTCGGCGCAGTATTAAAGGTAGCTATATGCGCGCTTTTGGCATTTGATATTTTTACTAAATTTAATTTTAGAAAAATGCAAATTTATGCCATATCGTTAGATAAGGCAAATGAATTTTTGCAAAGCCTAGACAAATTTAAGCAAAATGAAAACGAGCGAATTAGTGGCGTAAAAAATTTAAAATTTAGCGATGAAAAGGCTCTTTATGTCCTTGTCATCGGCGAAAGCCAAAACAAAAATCACATGAGCGTGTATGGTTACAAGCACGATACTACGCCATTTTTGCGCGAATTTGCAAAGCAAGACAACTCGGTATTTTTCACAAATGCCTTTTCAAATCACAGCTTTACAATTCATGTGCTTTATCAGTTTATGACAGCGCGAAATCAATACAATGAAATCCCGCAAGAAAAGGCTATTAGCCTAATAGAACTGGCAAAAATGGCAAATTTTGAAACCATATATATCTCAAATCAAGCAAAACACGGCATTTATGGCTCGCCACTTTCTATGCTTTTTGCTAGCGCAAATCAAAAATTTTGGATCACTGCGCTAGGCACAGATAGATTTCATCGCCCAGAAGAGCCGTATGATGAGAAAATTTTGCCAAAAATTGACGAGATGAAATTTGGGGATAAAACACTTCTTATCTTGCACCTTATGGGCGCACACTGGAAATACGAAGCAAGGTATCCAAAAGATTTTGCAAAATTTGAATCAAAATACGACAATGCGGTGTTTTATAATGATTTCATAGTGCAAAAAATTTACGAAAAGGTGCGCAAAATGCCAAATTTCAAGGCATTAGTGTATTGCGCTGATCACGGCGAGGATATGCTTCATCAGCACGATAGCTCAAATTTTACTATGGATATGGCGCAAATCCCGTTTTTTGCGTATTTTAGCGATGATTGGATAGGCGAGAATTCGCAAAAATTCGCACAAATCAAAGCCAATGCAAACGAGTATTTTACAAATGATTTGATATTTAATTTCATAAGTGGCATTATGGGGATAAAATCATCAGTCGATGAGCCGTATAATGATATTTCCGGCGAATTTTACGACGCAAATAAAAGCCGTTTTAAAACGCTTCATGGAAAAAGAAAAATTTTAGAATAGTTTTAAATTTTGCATAAAAATATTATAATGTTTTTTTAAATTAATTTAAAAGGCAAATTATGAAATTTATAAATTTTTGCGTTTTGGCGATACTAGGCGCAGTGTTTTTGGGTTGCGAAAGCAAAAAAGCGTGGATTATTACAGGGCAAATTTAAGCGCAGCCAAAGGGCGCATTATGAGCGTGCGCGCAAAATCAGCCCTAGGATACGAAACCAGCCCCGATGAACGGGGACTTTTTGATTAAATTGCGTTAAATTTGCAAAATTTAACGCTAAATTTGCAAATTTTAAAAAATTTCAAATATCAAAATTCAGGCGAAATTCGTTTTTATCATAGCTGATAAGTCCGTCTTTCGCCATTTTGCTAAGTTCGTTTGACATAGCGCTTCGATCCACACCTAGATAATCAGCCAGCCCCTGCCTAGAAAACGGCACACAAAAGCTGGTGCTTGCGTTTTTGAGTGCTTGCTCACCAAAATAAGAAAGCAATCTCTCTCGTATAGTCTTGGGCGCAGTGTGCATCATACGGGCTGAGAGATTTAGGTTTTTGTTGCTTGAAATTTTAAACAGATTATAGATGATTTTGTGATGATAGGGGCAATTTTTGGCACAAGAAGTTAGAATTTTGCGCAAATTTAAAAATAAAATTTCACTTGGCTCTGCGCTTACGACATCGCATTCTAGGGGTTTTGCGCTTATGGCGTAGTTTGCAGCAAATATATCGCCTCTGGTAATACGCCCAAAAATATTGCTATTTCCACGCAAGAAATTTACGACAATATCCACGCTCCCGCTTAGCACGAGCCCGATTTTTGTAGTGCTGTCCCCACAGCGAAAAATTATCTCATCTTTGGCGAATTTCGCCCTTTGTGCTTCCAAGCAAGGGAGCAAATCTGCAATCTCATCTTCGCTTATGCCGTTAAAAAGTATGGTTTTGGATAAATTCATAAATTTTGCCTTTTTGTTGTTATAACAACAGAAATTAATTTTGCATTATATTATAATGCGCCTTGAATTTCAAATTTCAAAGGAGAAATTATGGAAAATATGTTTTGTTTCCAATGCCAAGAGACGGCTAAAAACACAGGCTGCACGATTAGTGGCGTATGTGGCAAAAAGCCAGAAGTTGCAGCTATGCAAGATTTGTTAGTTTATGTTACAAAAGCTCTTTCTAGCGTAGCTTGTGCGCTAAGGGCACAGGGTAAAAGCGTAGCAAAAGAGGTAAATCACAGAGTAACGATGAATTTATTCGTAACTATCACAAACGCAAATTTCGATAATCCTGCGATTATCGCAATTATCAAAAAAACCCTAGAAATGAAAAAATCGCTTATCGCAAATTTAGGCGATTGTTCAAATTTGCCAAGCTTTGCCCTTTGGGAGGGAGATGAGAGCGAATTTACACAAAAAGCAAGAGAAGTCGGAGTTTTAAGCACGGCCAATGAGGACAAACGAAGCCTAAGAGAGCTTACCACTTATGGATTAAAGGGGCTTGCTGCGTATATGAAACACGCAAACGCCCTAAATAAGGAAGATGAGAGCATTGATATTTTTATCCAAGAGGCTTTGGCGAAAACCCTTGATGATAGTCTAAGCATTGATGAGCTAATCGCTCTTGCCATGGAGACTGGCAAATTTGGCGTATCTGGCATGGCTTTGCTAGATAGCGCAAATACAGGCGCTTACGGCAATCCTGAGATTAGCGAAGTAAATATCGGCGTAGGGAAAAACCCAGGAATTTTAATCTCAGGGCATGATTTGCGCGATTTAGAAATGCTATTGGAGCAGACACAAGGCAGTGGCGTAGATGTCTATACACACTCTGAAATGCTTCCAGCCCACTACTATCCGTTTTTCAAAAAATATCCGAATTTCATCGGAAATTACGGTAATGCGTGGTGGAAGCAAAAAGAGGAATTTGAGAAATTTAACGGCCCTATTTTGATGACTACAAACTGCGTCATAATCCCGCCAGAGAGCTACAAACACAGACTTTGGACGACAGGGGCTGTGGGCGTGGAGGGTTGCCCCCACATTAAGGGCGAACACGGCGAAAATAAGGATTTTGGCGCCATAATCGAGCAGGCCAAAATCTGTGCGCCTCCAACGGAGATTGAAAGCGGTAAAATCATAGGCGGTTTTGCTCACGCACAGGTTTTCGCCCTAGCTGACAAGGTCGTAGAAGCTGTAAAATCAGGCGCAATCCGTAAATTTGTCGTCATGGCTGGGTGCGACGGACGGGCGAAATCTAGGGAGTATTACACTGAGTTTGCAAAAGCTTTGCCAAAAGACACCGTGATTTTAACCGCAGGTTGTGCTAAATACAAATACAATAAGCTAAATTTGGGCGATATAGGTGGAATCCCGCGTGTCCTAGACGCTGGTCAGTGCAACGACTCATACTCACTTGCGCTAATTGCTTTGAAATTAAAAGAAATTTTCGGTCTAAATGATATAAATGAGCTTCCTTTGGCGTTTAATATCGCTTGGTATGAGCAAAAGGCGGTTATCGTGCTTTTAGCGCTTTTATATCTTGGCGTGAAAAATATCCACCTTGGACCTACACTTCCAGCGTTTTTATCGCCAAATGTGGCAAAGGTATTGGTCGAAAACTTCGGCATTGCGGGCATTAGCTCGGTTGAGGCCGATATGAGATTGCTTGTTGGATAAATAATAATAGTTCTCCTTTTATGCTCGCCGTTTTGGCGAGCAAATTTTAACCCCAAATTCGCTATAATCTTTCTTCAAATTTCACAAAAAGGCTAAAAATGAAATTCATAAAATTTTGCGCTATTGTGGCGTTTTGCGCCGTTTTTTTAGGCTGCGAAAGCGAAAAAAGCGTGGATTATTACAGGGCGAATTTAGAGGTCGCCAAGAGCGTCGTGGCGCAGTGTAACGCAAAGTCCAAACAAGGCAAAAACTGCCAAAACGCAAGAGCAGCCCTACGCGAAGTCGCCGAGAAAATGAATTTTGCCAAATCAAAGGTAAAATTATCGTTTAACACGATTTTTAGCGATTTTGGCGCGTATTATGTCGCAAAGGGCGAATTTAGCGAGCCTGGCTCGATGACAAATGTATCCTTACCACTACAAATCGGCGATAAAACCTGCGCCCAGTTTCACCGCGTAAATAGCGCTAAAATCGAGGTTAGCATAAACCGCGATGATGAAATTTGCGCTGGGGTGTTTAGCGATGTGAAAAACGGGGTTTTTGATATCGGTAGTGGTGCGCTTATCGAAACTGGCGCGCTTGGCGTCGGTAGTGGGGCAATTATCGAGATAAAATAGTAAAATTTGAAATTTAAAAATTAAATTTATAAAATACCCCTTTTGAAATTTAAAGGATAAAATTTGGCAAATAACGAAAATTTAGACACACTTTCACACTCACGCCCTAATATTGTCGATTCTAAGGGCGAACCGCTGGGCAAAGCTAGTGCGAAAAACGCAAAAACGAGCAAGATTTTTTTCATCGGTATAATTTTATTTCTGTTTTGTTGCGTGATTTATCTGTTTTCGCCGTTTTTGCTGGCGATTGCGATTGGGGTTTTGATTTCGATTTCGACATCTGGTTTGCATGTCAAAATCCTCTCATTTGTGCGTGGCAAAAAGGTGCTAGGCTCGCTTCTAACGACGCTGGTGCTGTGCGTGGTGCTGTTTGTGCCATTTATCTATGCTGGCACGCAAATTACGAAAAATATCGCGCATTTTGACATTTCTAGCCTAAATTTAATGGTCGAAAACGCCAAAAATATGGATATTCAGCTCCCAAAGGCACTAAATGGATTTGAGGCGCAAATCAAGGAATTTTTGGGCAACCTAGACATCGCAGCCACCGCCAAACAGGCGTTTTCATACTTTTCTGTGGCAGGCAAATCGAGCCTAAAATTTATCGCTGATATGGTGCTAATCATCATTTTTTGCTTTTTTGCATACCTTTATGGCGCCGATATTGCGGGCTTTATCAAAAAAATCGTCCCCGTCAAAGCCGAGCAGCTTGATTATATCTTCGCAGAGACCGCAAACACCATGAGCGTGGTGCTATACTCGACAATTTTTAACGCCGTTTTGCAGGGGCTTTTGTTTTCGGTGATTGCTGGAAGCTACGGATTCGACCCTGTGCTAATGGGCGTGATTTTTGGATTTTGCTCGCTAATCCCTGCAATCGGCGGCGCGCTCGTGTATGTGCCTACCGCGCTAATCGTCTTTATCGGGGGTTCGACGAGCGGTGCGCTTATCATTTTGATTTATTGTGTGGTGATGATTTCGACGATCGCTGATAGCTTTGTAAAGCCGCTTGTGATTAAATTTATCAACTCGCGCCTTGTAAAAAATCCCGCCAAAATCAACGAAATTTTAATCTTTTTCTCAATGCTAGCTGGGATTTCGACCTTTGGGTTTTGGGGTGTGATACTAGGCCCTGCGATACTGACGCTGTTTTTAAGCGTGCTAAGCCTGTATGATTATCTCAAAAGCGCAGATTTTCAGTGATTATTTTTATAAATTGCGATTTTTAAGTGTCAAAAGAATAAACATAAAAATAATCACCAACAACTATGTCTAAAATGTCCTTATACGGGTAATCTGTGCCTTCTGGATACAAATATGCAATTAAATCATCAAGCTTTGATTTGTGAATTTTATAAAGCAAATGAATACCAGCAATTTTTGTAACTTCATCATATAAATTTTTTGGTAAATTTTGCAAAGCTCTCCAAGTTCTACCGTAATTTGGAAGTTGTGGCTGGATACATGAGCGAAGATTTGATTTATCGGCTTGTGTTTCGCTCATCGCAAAATAACTCTCCACATGATAAAATTCTTCTTTAATTTCAACCGGTGGTGTATCTTTGCTAACTACATATAACTGCATTAAATATCTCCTATTTCTAAAATCACAGCTGCGATTGCGAAATTTCCGTCGTGGCTGATACTAAGGGCAGAGTTTTTTATATTGAATTTTGTCTTTAAATTTGATGAGATTTCAAAAAACGGAGCACCTTTTGGCGTTTTGGCGATTTTTATATCTAAAAATCCGCACTCCGAGCCAATTCCAGTGCCAAGAGCTTTACTAAACGCTTCTTTTGCGGCAAAAAATCCTGCCAAAGTTTCATCACTTTTTATTAAAGCGATTTCATCATCGCAAAAAACACGACGCAAAAATTTTTCGCCGAATTTTTCTCGTAAGCCCGATATGCGTGAAATTTGAACTATGTCTATCCCAACCATTTTTTGATTTTTAAATTTGTCATTGCGAGCGAAGCGAAGCAATCCAGAGAATTTTTGATATTGTCTGATTTCAAAACAGCTTCGCCATTTCTCGCAATGATGATAAATTTACAAGCTTTCTTTAATCTCAATATCGATGATTTTATCGCCGGCTCTAATCGCGTCAAGCACGGCTAGTCCTGCATTATCCACGACCTTGCCAAATACCGTATGCACGCCGTCAAGGTGCGGTTGCGCGCTGTGGCAGACGAAAAACTGGCTTCCACCTGTGTTGCGTCCAGCATGCGCCATGCTTAGCGAACCACGCTCGTGGCGGTGTTTTTGACCTACGCACTCGCAGTTTATGCGCCAGCCAGGACCGCCTGTGCCAGTGCCGTAAGGGCAGCCGCCTTGGATTACGAAATTTGGGATAACTCTGTGGAAATTTAGCCCCTTATAAAAGCCTGAGTTTGCGAGTGTGGCGAAATTTGTCACAGCTTGTGGTGCCTCGTCTGCGTATAATTCTAGCGTCATGTCGCCTTTGTCTGTGTGGATTATGGCGAATTTTAGCTTTGATAGCGCGCTTTCGTCGATTTCATAGACTTTTAACTCTTCCATTTTTTCTCCTTATTCGATATTTGTGTATATTGCTTGCACATCGTCGTCGTCTTCGAGGCGATCTAGTAGCGCGTCGATATCGGCGATTTGCTCGTCGCTGAATTCGTGTTTGTCGTTGGCGATGAATTTCAAATTTCCGCTAATTAGCTCCAAACCTAGCTTTTCGATACCCTCATTTAAAGTGCCGAAATTTTCGTATTCGCCGTAGATGATTAGCGTTTTTTCGCTCTCGCCTTTGTCGTTTTCGAACTCATTTACCTCGATTTCGCTTAGTCCGAAGTCGATTAGTTCGAGTTCTAGCTCCTCGATATCTGCGCCGTCTGGGAATTTCGTCTCAAAAACTGCCTTGCGAGAAAACATAAATTTCAAACTTCCGCTTGGCAAAAACTCGCCCTTGCCTTTGTTGAAGGCTGATTTTATGTTTGCAACCGTGCGAGTAGGGTTGTCTGTGGCGCACTCGACGATGACAAGCGCGCCGTGTGGGGCTTTGCCGTCGTAAAATACGGTCTTAATCTCCGCGCTATCCTTACCGCTGGCGCGTTTAATCGCCGCGTCGATATTGTCCTTTGGCATGTTTTGCGCCTTTGCAGTCGCGATTGCAGCGCGAAGTTTGGCGTTCATTTCAGGATCTTCGCCACCTTCTTTGGCTGCCATTGTGATTGCCTTGCCAAGTTTTGGGAAAAGTTTGCTCATTTTCCCCCATCTAGCCTCTTTTGCCGCTCGTCTATATTCAAACGCTCGTCCCATAAATTATCCTTGTGAATTTAAAATTTAAAAACTTGCGATTGTAGCAAAATTTGGCTTAAATTTTGTGTTATGGTGGATATTTGCGGTATTTTAAATCAAATTTCGCTAAAATCACAAAATTTTTAAATTTCAAAATTTTGGGAAATGAATATGCCACTTTTCAAACGAAAAATCGCACAAAATCAGACGCAAAACTCCGAACTGCTCGAACAACGCTACGCAAATTTATTAAAATTTCAAGCTAAAATTGAACTTCTAAAAACCATAAAAGAAGAAGAGTATCAGACGGATTTTTTACACGATATTTTTGAGGCTTGCTTAGGCTACACGCTAAAAACGACAAATCCGCAAAATTTCAACCTAGCAAGAGAGAGCAAAAACGAAACCGACGGCAAAAAAGCAGACGGCGCAATCCTAGGCGCAAACGGCGAAGTTATCGGCGTCATTGAGCTAAAAGACCAAAAAACTCGTGATTTAGACAAAATAGAAATCCAAGCCTTTAACTACCACAACTCTCACGCCAAAAGTCGCTATATCATCATCTCAAATTTCGATGAAATTCGCCTATATATCGACAAAAAGACAGCTTACGAAAAATTCAGCCTTTTTACGATGAGCCGTGCGGAATTTGAGTTTTTTCACCAAATTTTATGCTTTGAGAACATAATCTCAAACGCAACGCTAAATTTGCTAAAAGAAAGCGAGAATTTTGAGCAAGAAATTTCTAAAAAACTCTACGCTGATTTTAGTGAATTTCGCCTAAAACTCTTTGAAAATGCCGTTTCGCTAAATTCGCAAATTTCGCAAACTACGATTTTAAGCCTAACCCAAAAACTCTGCGACCGCATTATTTTCGTGCTTTTTGCCGAAGATATGGGGCTTTTAAAATCAAATTTGGTTAGCGAAATAAATGATAAATTTACCCAGTTAAAGGACATTGCCGATATGTCGCTTTATCAAATTTGGCAGAAATATTTCGAAGCGATTGACAAAGGAAGCCAAAATTTGCAAATCCCAGCTTACAACGGCGGACTTTTTGCCACTGATGAAACGCTAAATTCGCTAAGGCTTAGCGATGAAATTTTACAAAGCTATATCACCAAACTCTCATCTTACGACTTTGCAAGTGATATTGGTGTAAATATTTTAGGTCATATTTTCGAGCAAAGCCTAAGCGATTTAGAAGAGTTAAATTCGCAAATAATCGGCGAAAAATTTGAAAAAACAAACTCCAAACGCAAGAAAGACGGTATTTTCTACACGCCTGAATACATTGTGAAATTTATCATTAGCCAAACCCTAGGTAAAATTTGCGAAAACGAAAAGTCAAGGCTAAATTTGCACGAAATCGCAATCCCAAAAAACCCAAAACGCCTTAGCAAGGACGAAAAACAAACGCTAGAAAATATCCGTGCTTATAAAGAATTTTTGCTTGGTTTAAAAATCATCGACCCCGCTTGTGGAAGTGGAGCATTTTTAAACGGGGCTTTGGATTTTCTCATAAACGAACACAAAAATTTAGATAAATTTCGCAAAATTTACGAAAACGAAGCTTTGCCGTTATACGACATAGAACCCCAAATTTTAGAAAACAACCTTTTTGGCGTAGATATTAACGCCGACGCAGTCCAAATCGCCAAACTCTCGCTTTGGCTCCGCACCGCGCAAAAGGGGCGAAAACTGACGGATTTATCAAACAATATAAAATGCGCAAATTCGCTTTTAGATTTTCCGTTTGATTTCAAATTCGACTGCGTTTTAGGCAATCCACCATATATCAGAGTGCAAGGCTTAAAAGCACACCACGAACAAGAAAGTAAAATTTACGAACAAAAATTTACTTCTGCCACAGGAAATTACGATATTTATGTGCTTTTTATGGAACAAGGTTTTAAATGGCTTAATAAAAACGGCAAATTAGGCTTTATTTTGCCACATAAATTTTTGATTTCAGATTTTGGAAATGGAATTCGCAAATTTTTAAGCCAAAACAAAGCCCTTGAAAAACTCTATCATTTCGGTAGCCACAGCGTTTTTAGCGACGCTTCGACTTATACCTGCATTTGCATTTTATCGCACGATAACCAAAAGCTTAAATTTACACATTTAAATCCAAATGAACTAACAAATTCGCTAAATTTAAACGAAATTTCATACCAAAATTTAAGCAACGACAAATGGAATTTAACAGATAACAAAACAGCAAATATTTTAGAAAAGATAAACTCTCAACCACTAAAAGTAAGCGATGTTTTTGCCAAAATTTTTCAAGGCATTGCAACTAGTGGTGATGATGTTTATTTGCTACAAATTACAAAAAATGGACTTTATTCCAAAGCATTAGATAAAATCGTCGAAGTTGAAAAAGGACTTTTAAAACCGATTTTAAAAGGCGAAGACATTAAACGCTATGCGAATTTGCAAAATCGCTATTTTGTGATTTTTCCATATTTGCTTGAAAACGGCAAAGCAACTCCTATGAGCGAAGATTATATAAAATCAAATTTTCCAAATGGATACGAATATTTAAAAGCAAATGAAGCTTTTTTGCGTAGTAGAGAGCACGGCAGATTTGATAATCCAAAAGAGTGGTTTTTATTTAGTAGAAAACAAGGACTTGATTTTGTAGAACAAAACAAAATTGTTACACCAGATATTTGTTTAAAATCCCAAATGAGCTTTGATTGTGGAAAATTTTATCACGGAACAACTATTTATAGTTTTATAAAAAAATCAGAATTTAAAGAAAATTACAAATTTTATTTAGCAATTTTAAATTCTCCTATAATGTGGTTTTTTATTAAAAACACGGGTGCTGAGTTAAGGGGTGGATTTTTTAGATATAAAACTGAATATTTAAAACCTTTTGGCTTACCAAAACTTGCCAATTTAGATGAAGAAAAGCCGTTTGTTCAAAAAGTTGATTTACTTTTAGATTTAAACAAAAATTTACAAACCACAAAAACCGAATTTTTGCGTGAATTAAATTTAGAAAAAATTCCGCAAAAACTAAATGAATTTGAAAATTTAGAATTTGACGAATTTATCAAAGAATACGCAAAAGCCAAAAAAGAAAAATTTGCCGACAAACTCGCCGAAGTGAAATTTAAAAACTACTATCAAGGCTTTTTTAGCGAATACAAATCACAAGTGCTGTCCTTAAAATCGCAAATTTCACAGAGCGAAAATGAGCTAAATTCGCTAGTTTTTGCACTTTACGATTTAACTGCCGACGAAATCGCCTTAATCGAAAACTCTTAATTCTCGCAATGCCCAATCTGTCATTGCGAGGCGACGCAGTCGCCGTGGCAATCTACGACTTTAAAATTTAAGGTCAGCGTTTTTGCAAATTTACCGCAAAGAATTTTAAACTCGTAGATTGCTTCGTCGCTGTTTCACAGCTCCTCGCAATGACAATAGCGAGTAATTTTGCATAATCTGTCATTGCGAGAAACGGCGCAAGCCGTTTCGTGGCAATCTACGAGCCAAAATTACCAAACGCTATAATCCGTGTCATTGCGAGAGCCGAAAGGCTCGAAGCAATCCAGTAAAATTTAGAGAGAATTTAAAATTAATCAAAATTTATCTGAATTTCCCTGGATTGCAACGCTAGGCTCGCAATGACAGCAAAAACACACGCTTTAAATTTTAAACTCGTAGATTGCTTCGTCGCTACGCTCCTCGCAATGACAAAAAAAGTGTCATTGCGAGACCACGAAGTGGTCGTGGCAATCCAGTAAAAATTAAAGAAAATTTCAATTTATCAAAATTTATCTGAATTTCTCTGGATTGCAACGCTGGGCTCGCAATGACAGCAAAAACACACGCTTTAAATTTTAAACTCGTAGATTGCTTCGTCGCTGTTTCACAGCTCCTCGCAATGACAAAAAAGTGTCATTGCGAGAAAACGAAGTTTTCGAAGCAATCCAGGGAAATTTAGAGAGGATTTGAATTAATCAAAATTTATCTGAATTTCCCTGGATTGCAACGCTGGGCTCGCAATGACAGCAAAAACACACGCTTTAAATTTTAAACTCGTAGATTGCTTCGCTTCGCTCGCAATGACAATAGCGAGCAAATTTGCCTAATATGTCATTGCGAGGCGACGCAGTCGCCGTGGCAATCTACGAGCATAAATAATCCAAACGCAAATTTCGTGTCATTGCGAGGAGCAAGGCGACGAAGCAATCCAGTAAAATTTAGAGAGAATTTGAATTAATTAAAATTTATCTGAATTTCCCTGGATTGCTTCGCTTTCTACGAAAGCTCGCAATGACAGCAAAACACACGCTTTAAATTTTAAATTCGTAGATTACTTCGCTTTCTGCGAAAGCTCGCAATGACAAATCAAGGCAAATTTTGCTCCACTTTTTGCAACGACAAAATCGGGGCAGTATTTAAAAATTTACGGTAGCGGAAAGCTCGCAATGACAATAGCGAGTAATTTTGTTTCGCTTCGCTTGCAATGACAAATTTTCGGCGCAGTATTATGGGGTTGCGCTAGCGAAATTCCAAACATTTAACTTTATGATATACAATCGCAAAATATTTTTCAAGGAGTGAATATGTCTTTTAAACAAACTATGAAATTTAGCGCACCAAATGTTATGTGTAATGGTTGCGCAAACACCATAAAAAAGGCGCTTAGCGAGGAGTTTGGCGAGATTAGCGTAGATGTAGAAAACAAGGTCGTAAGCGTAAATTTAAGCGCGGATGAGGTGGAAAAATTTCTTAGCGAAATGGACGATTTGGGATTTAGCGCAACCAAAATTTAATCGCAAATGTCACAAAAATTTAATCTAAACATAGTCGGAATGACCTGTGTGAATTGCTCGAACGCAATCGAGCGAGTTACGCGCAAGATTGAAGGCGTAGAAAGCGTAAATGTGAGCTTCACAGCTGGGATCGGCGAATTTGAAGTAGCAGATGAAGCTGTCCTAGACGCCGTAAAAGCAAAAATCACAAAACTAGGCTATGAAATCGCCACAAACTACGAAGAGCTGGAAGCCAAAAAGGCGCGAAATTTAAAAAATATGCTTTTTAAATTCGTTTTAGCCGTGATTTTAGCGTGTTTTATAATGCTAATTGAGATGAAATCAAATTTCAGCTTCGCCGTAAAAGCCCTGCTCTGTGCGATTTTGGGTGCAGTTGTGCTTGGCTTTTGTGGCAAAAACTTTTTTTACCATGCCTATGGGTCGCTAAAAAACAAAAACTACGATATGAATGTGCTAGTCTCGCTTGGCTCGTCTGCGGCGTATTTGTATTCGCTAGGAAGTGCGATTTTCGTCCATTTTAAGGGCGAAAGTCAGTGGGCGAATTTGTATTTTAGCTCGTCAGCGATGATAATTGCTTTCATATTGCTAGGAAAATACCTTGAAGAGCGAAGCAAACTTAAAGCTAATGATTACATTAAAAAACTCATAGATTTAAGCCCAAAAAAGGCGATTTTGATCAACCCTGACGGCACGACAAGCGAAATTTTGGCTAACGAACTAAAACCGGGAGATAAAGTTTTAGTCAAAAACGGCGCACAAATCCCGGGCGATGGCGTGGTCATAAGTGGCGAAGCTGAAATTGATATTAGCCTCATAACCGGCGAGAGTTTAGCCGTTTTTAAAAAGGCAGGAGATAGCGTAAATGCTGGGTGCGTGAGTGTCGCAGGAATTTTACAGGTCGAAATCACCAAATTTTCGCACCAAAGCGTTTTGGCTGAAATCAAAAATTTACTTAGCGAAGCAGGAAGCAAAAAAATGCCGATTTCTCGCTTTGCCGATAAAATCGCAAATATCTTTGTGCCAAGCGTGATTTTTATTGCCATTTGCGTGTTTGTGATTTGGCTAATCGCAGGAAAAGCCCATATCGGCTTACTTTGCGCGATTTGCGTTTTGATTATTTCATGCCCTTGCGCTTTGGGTTTGGCTACGCCCATTGCGATAGTTTGTGCCATTTCAAATGCCGCTAAAAACGGCGTTTTGGTGAAAAATCCGGAAGTTTTAGAAATCCTAAAAGATACGAAAATCGCCGTTTTTGACAAAACAGGCACACTCAGCAGGGGCGAAATTTCGGTAAATTTTACAAATTTAAGCGATGAAAATTTAGCACTAATCGCAAGCGTGCAAATGCTTAGCGAACACCCGATTTCAAAGGCGATTGTGAAATTTGCGAAAGAAAAAGGGCTGAAATTTGCTAATTTTGAGGGAGAATTTGAGAGCCTGCTAGGTCGTGGTATAAAGGCGCAAAACGGCGAATTTACGCTACTAGCTGGAAATAAAGAGCTTTTAAATGAAAACGGCGTGGAATTTGAAACGCCAAAAAATGCAGATGAGTTTTTGTGCGATGGCTTTGGCGTGATTTTTGTGGCAATTGAGCGCGAATTCGTGGGCTTTGTGGCGCTTAGCGACATTTTGCGAGATGAAGCGAGTGAGTGTATAAAAACACTCAAAAATCAAGGCATAAAAACCATAATGCTAACAGGCGACAACGCCAAAACAGCGAATTTCATCGGCAAAAGTTTAGGCGTAGATGAAATTATCAGCGAAGTTTTGCCAAGCCAAAAATATGAATTTATCGCAAATTTAAAAAATGCCGAAAAAGTCCTTTTCGTAGGGGATGGCATAAACGACGCTCCGTCCTTAAAAACCGCCGATATAGGCGTCGCGATGAACTCAGGCAGCGACATTGCCAAAGGTGCAGGAGATATAATCTTTATCAAAAACGACTTGCGAAATTTGGCTTATTTGATAAATTTGTCGCAAAAAACCATGACGACGATAAAACAAAATCTTTTTTGGGCGTTTTTTTACAATCTCATCTGCATACCTGTGGCGGCTGGAATTTTATATCCTTTGTGGGGTGTCTTGCTAAAACCGATGTTTGGCGCAGCGGCAATGTGTTTTAGCTCGGTAACAGTGGTGCTAAATTCGATTAGACTAAAATTTGCGAGAATTTAGAAATAAATTTAAGCACTTCTAAGATTTTACAGGAAAAATCTCGCACGGAATAAAAGGCACAAACAGCGCTTTTGCGTGCGAATTAAATCCAAGGTGGTAAGCGTCTCGAAAAACAAGCGAAGCACTCGGCGTAGCCGATGTTTCCTTAAAAACAAGCGAAGCGGTGTAAGGCGAAGTCGAAGCAGGTTTGATTTAACCTAAGGCTAGTTTAAACTTGCCCACTTACGCACGCCGCTACTTTACTTTACTTTACTTTACTTTACTTTACTTTACTTTACTTTACTTTACTTTACTTTACTTTACTTTACTTTACTTTACTTTACTTTACTTTACATACAAGAAATATCGGACTTCATCGGAGTGTTTCGCTTGTTTTAGAAAATTATAAAAAAAGGCTTAATAGTCAAAAATTTAGGCTTAAAGGACATTTTTTTACTCATACTTTTTGTCATTTTTTATAACCCATTGCAAAATAGATTACAAGGGGCATTGTAGCACTTTTCATCCTAAATTTTTGACTATTAAGCCGAAATTTTACACAAATCACCTGCGCCCGAGATTTTTACCACCTCGCGCGCAGTATTCCCCCAGCCAAAAGCCACGCTTAAAGCGCGGCTAAATTCCCAGTTAAAACGCGACGAATTAAAACACAATCAAATTCCAAGCGAAAAAGCGCGACTAAATTCCAAGCCACGCGCCACGCTCAATCAAAAATCAAATTTTACAAAGCTTTTGCGACTAGTTCGTTGATATTGGCGATAAAAGCGCCCGGATCATCGACGCTTTGGGTTTCGCCTAGCTTAGCCAAATCAAACGCCAAACGAGCCACGCTAGCAATCATAGTTTTATTATTTTCTAGCTTTTTGATAATTTCATGCTTTGCGTTGATTTCCAAAATCGGCTTAAACTCAGGCAAATTCGTCTGCCCCATTTGGCGCAAAATTTGCTGTGTGGCGTAGTCTGGATCGCTCTCGTCAAAGACAAGGCAAGAAAGTGAGTTTGTCAGACGAGTGGAGATTTTCACATCTTTTACGCGTTCTTGCAAACACTCTTTAAATTTCGCTGCCACTTCCAGCGCCCATGGGCTTTGCTCTTCGTTTTGCTCGGCGCTTTTTACGCTAGTTACGCTTTTTACCGCTGTGCCATCAAACTCGAAAAGTCCCGGCATAACCACAGCGTCAATCTCATCATCACAAAGCAAAACCTCCACGCCCCTAGCGTTAAAATCCTCCAAAAGTGGCGAGTTTTTCAGCATTTTCGCGTCTTTGCCAGTGATGAAATAAATCTCTTTTTGCTCCGCGTTTTCGCTCATTTTAGCCTTGTATTCATCTAGGCTGATTAGCCCCTCGCGTAAATTTGACTTAAACAGCGCTAGGTGGCTAATCTCAGCCTTATCAGGGCCGAATCCATACAAGCCCTCTTTTAGCACTTTGCCAAAAAGCGCGTAAAATTTCTCATATTTTTCGCGGTCGTTTTTTAGCATTTTGGCTAATTCGCCTAAAATTTTCTTTACGCTTTGTTCTTTGACATGGGCCAAAATGCGGTTTTCTTGCAGAATTTCACGGCTTACATTTAGTGGCAGATCCTCCACATCTATCACGCCACGCACGAAGCGCAAATACACAGGCAAAAGCTCTTTGGCATCATCTGTGATAAATACGCGCTTGACATAGAGTTTGACGCCACTTTGATAATCCACGCGGTATAAATCAAACGGCTCGTTTGAAGGGACATAAAACAGCGTCGTGTATTCATGCACACCCTCTGCTTTGGTATGTATATGAAATAGCGGATCTGCGCTATCATGGCTGATTTGTTTATAAAAATCGTCATAATCGCTCTGTTTTAGCGATGATTTTGGCAGTTGCCAAAGCGCGCTAGCCGAGTTTAGCTGCACGACCTTGGTCTCGCTATGACCCTGCGCGCCGTCCTCGCCAGGGATATATTCCTCTTTTTGCCCAAAAATCGGGTATGGGATATGATTGGAGTATTTTTTGATAATGCCCTCTAATCGCGCTAAATTCGCAAATTCATCGTCTTTTAAATGCAAGATTATATCGGTGCCAAAGCTATCTTTTTCGCAAGGGACAATCGTGTAGTCTTTGGCGTTTGATGACCATTTGAAAGCCTCGTCTTCAAGGGCTTTGCGCGAGATGACATCGATACTATCTGCGACCATAAACGCCGAATAAAACCCCACGCCAAACTGCCCGATTAGGTTGCTATCTTTGGCGGCATCTCCGCTCAAATTCGCCATAAATCCCTTTGTGCCAGATCTCGCAATCGTGCCTAGATTAGTCTCTAACTCGCCCTCGTTCATACCGATACCATTGTCTGAAATTTTTAAAATTTTATTCTCGCTATCGAGCGAAATTTCAATGCGTGGCGTGTAGCTTAAAGCCTTGTAAGCCTCATCGGTAAGGCATAGATAATTTAGCTTATCAAGCGCGTCTGAGGCGTTAGATACGAGCTCACGAAGGAAAATTTCCTTGTTTGAATACAGCGAGTGAATCATTAAATTTAATAAATCATTGACCTCTGTTTTGAATTTTTTCTTTGCCATAAAATGTCCTTTGGATTGAATTTTGTTTAAAAATTAGCACATTATAGCACCGAGTGCTAAGTTTTGTCAATATTAAGCCAAATTTTGTTTTTAAATTTGGCTTAGAATATCGTCGATTATGGATTTTGCGCCGTTTTTGGAGCTGAAATTTACTAGCCCCCTACTTGCACTTGGAGCGTCGAAATTTTGGATTAAATCCAAAATTTTATCCTCGCTAGCCTCATTTTGGCGCACGATTTTGCATAAATTTAGATCTTGCAAAAATTTTGCATTGTAGAATTGATGATCTCCTGCTGCGTGCGGAAACGGCACGAAAATCGCAGGAAGTCCGTTTGCCACGAGCTCCCACAGAGTGCTAGCCCCACTTCTGCCTACGCACAAATCGGCCTTTGAGATCAAATCGACCAAATTTTTGCTAAATCCCACAAGCTCGACATTTAAATTCGCGTTTTTGTAAAATTCGCTGTATTTTTCAAACTCTTTTTCGCCACATTGATGAATAATCTCATAGCCCATTTTAACGAGCCTTGGCGCTAAATTTGAAGCAAGAGTATTGATAAAACTCGCCCCTTGCGAACCTCCTAAGAAAATTATCGTTTTTACTTCGCTTCGAATTCTAGATTTTTCAAAAAAAATGTCACTTACTGGATAGTCGAATTTATCGCTTATGCACTGGGTATTATCCTGCGTAAATTTCGTCACGCAACCACAAGCTGTGGGAAGCTCGAATTTTTCCCTAGAATATGGGCTGTAAATTTTCTTGCAAAACGGCTCCAAAAGGTCGTTTAACCGCCCTAAAATGGCGTTTTGCTCGTGGATAAAAAGTGGCTTGAAAAAAAATAAAGAAGCAAACGAAGCCGGAGCTGAGCTGTATCCGCCCACGCTGATTACGGCTTTTACGCCGTTTTCTTTGAAAATTTTACGACATTTCAAAGATAGTTTTAAAATATTCATCAGCGATGAAATTTTACTAAATCCTTTTTTATTTACCACGCCAGAGCTTTCCAAAAAATACGCCCGCTCGAAAATTTCGCTATTTTCGAACCACGCTCTATCTTGGCCATTGGTCGAACCAATAAAAATCACCCCTATTCCGCGATTTTTAAGCTCAGCGCCTAAACTTTTTGCGATACTTAAATGCCCGCCTGTGCCACCGCCACTGATTGCTATCATTTTCAGCTCCTTAAATTTGCGCGTTTGCTAATCATAAGTATAAATCCAACCGCCATTGAAGCAGCTATGACATGGCTTCCGCCATAGCTTAGAAACGGCACAGCGATACCCTTCATAGGGATTAACCCAGTAATTCCGTAAGAATTTAGACAAAATGAGAAAAATAGCATAAAAGCAATGCCAAGCCCAAAGAGAAAATATACGCTATTTACGGATTTTGAGGCTATGCGAAAGACCCTAGCAAGCATCGCAGAAAAAAGCAAAACAACGCCAAGAATTCCAAAAAATCCGATTTCCTCGGCAATACCAGCTAGCACGAAGTCAGTATGCACCTCGCTAAGATAGCCCAGCTTAAAGCTTCCCTGCCCTAGCCCAGCGCCCATTAGCTCGCCGTTGTTTATGGCATTTAGCGAGTGTCCGACTTGGTAAGGCATATTCGCATCATCTACGCGAACCTTAGCGGCTGTTTCTGGGGAGAGAAACGGAGTGATAGCATCTTGCACGCCAGCCCACCACGAGCGAATTCTCACGATTCTGTGCGGACTAGTGACGATAAAGGTATAACCCAAAATGCCGATTATTCCCACCACTATGCCAACTAGCCTCATGCTGGTTCCGGCGAAAAACGACATACATATCATCGTCGCAGCCAAAACAGCCACTTGTCCAAGATCTTTTTGCCCTATGGCGATAACTATGCCAAAAATCGCGAAAAGAAAGACATACGGAACCCAAATTTTAATCTCTTGCCAAACCGTTTTTTTAGTGTGGTTCATCTTGCGCGAGAAACTCCACGCCAAAAAATATATAAAGCCAACTTTGAAAAATTCCACCGGAGCGATACTAATGCCTGCGATTTTTATCCACCTAGCCGCTCCATTTACCTCTGATACGATTGATTTAGGCATGAAGCCCATTGAGATCATCACTAGCCCAGAGACCACCCACAAAACCATGCAAAACGGCGTTAAAACCTTATCTGGGTTAAACTGTGAAAGCCCCCACATAAGGAAAATGCTAAACATACCAAATATCCATTGTTTTTTGAAAAAATATAGTGGCTCAGTATCGCTTGCAAGCGTGGTATATGAGGTCAAGGATAGCGAAAATACAATGCCTATGGTGATTAATGCAACCGTGAAATAAAACAGCCACTGATCTGTTCTCAAATTTTACTCCATTTAAATTTCAAAATTTAGCCAAATTTATTTGATGATATCTCTTTGCCCTTTGGCATTAACTTCGCTTAAAATTCCCATTTGCTCTAACTGCTCGATGATTGTAGCGGCGCGGTTGTATCCGATTTTAAGACGGCGTTGCAAATAGCTAATCGAAGTTTTTTCTTCGGTTAAAATGATATTTTTCGCCTCTTCAAACAGCTCGTCAAGCTCCATATTTTGCGGATCCATCATACCTGCGCCCTCTTTTTGGCTATCGTTTTCGGCTAAAAATCTCTCATCATAAACCACGCTTTCTTGCGAACGCAAATACTCAGCTATGGCGTTTATCTCATCTTCTGTGCTAAAAGGCGCATGCAGGCGAATCGTAGTGCTTCCGCTTGGTGGCATAAAGAGCATATCACCTTTCCCTATCAGGCTTTCAGATCCCATTTGATCGAGGATTATGCGACTATCTGTGTATGAGCGAACCTTAAAGCTAATGCGACTTGGCATATTGGCTTTGATTAGGCCTGTTACAATCTCTTTGCTTGGGCGTTGTGTCGCGATGATTAGGTGGATTCCGCATGCTCTTGCCTTTTGAGCTAAAAGCACTATGTTGGTTTCGACCTCTTTTCCGCCTGTCATAATAAGGTCGGCAAATTCATCTATCACAACCACAATATAAGGCAAAATTTCGCCATTTTCTTTTGAAATTTTGGCATTATAACTTTCGATATTTTTGACCCTATTATCAGCCATTATGCGATATCTATGCTCCATTTCAGCCACGACATTTCCAAGGGCAGTTATAGCTTTTTTTGGCTCAGTAATAATCGGCGTTAGTAGGTGTGGGATATCCTCATAAAGTCTAAATTCAACCATTTTTGGATCGACCATTATTAGGCGCAGTGTTTTTGGCGAATTTCTATACAAAAGGCTTAAAATAAGAGCATTTACGCCGACACTTTTACCACTTCCTGTCCCACCTGCGATAAGTAGATGTGGGAGTTTTTTTAGATCTGTGACGAAAGGCTGACCCACGATATCCTTACCAAGCGCCATAGTAAGCGGACTAGAAGCAGTTTTAAAAACCTCGCTTTCAAAAATTTCGCGCAAATAGATTGTCTGCGCCTCTTGATTTGGGATTTCGATACCTACGACATCTTTGCCAGGAATCGGGGCTTGGATACGAATCGTCTGCGCGCGCAGAGCCATAGCCAAATCATCTTGGAGGGTTAAGATTTTACTAACCTTAATGTGCGCTGCTGGACGAAACTCAAATGTCGTAACCACGGGACCTGAGTATGTGCGAACGACATCGCCGTCGATTTTAAATTTGCGAAGTTTATCAAGCAAATCAAAGATTTTTTGATCTATTTCGCTCTCATCGATTATATTTTGTTTTTTGGGCGGATTTTCCAAAAAATCAAGTGGCGGAAGGGCGAAATTTTGCGGTTTATCGATTTTGCCCTTTTCTAACTCATCAAGAAGTTTTTTGTTTTCGGCAACCTCGCTTAAATGCTCGACTTTTTTTAGCGAAGATGGTTTTTTGGAATTTGATTTTTTAGAATTTGGCTCTGAAATTTCATTTTGTAAATTTGGCTCTTTTTCTAAATTTAAATCTAAATTTTCACCCTCCAAATCATCGCTTTGCTCGGTTAGAAATTTTTCGATTTTGCTCTCTTGCTTTTCGCTAAATTCAGCTCTGTCTTTTTTAAGCGGTTTTGGTTTTAGCTCGGTTTGCGCCCTTGTGGCTCTTTGGCGAGTTTGTTCGCGCGAAATTTCACTTTTTGCCTCGCTAGTTTGCTCTTTGATAAAAGAATTTTTGATAATATTTGTAAGCTTATCCTCGAAAATCAGCACCAGCGAAAGGACAAAAAGCGTTAGATTAAAAATCCAAATCCCCACACTTCCCACAAACTGCCTTAACTGATTTATGACCACGCTACCGATGATTCCACCACTATCGCCGATAATGCTTGATTGCACAAAAAGCACGGTGAAAAATAGCAAAATCACGCCTATGCAAAATTCAAAAAATCTAAAATCAAATCCCCTGAAATAGCGATACGCGATATAGACAAGCCCTAGTAAAAATAGTGGATAAATATATGAAAAATAACCAAAAAGCCCTAAATTTACCGAGCGAATTGCATTGCCAGCACTGCCGACAAGAGCCGAATCAGGCGCAATCGTAGCAAATCCAAAAAACAAAATTATAGCCGAGACGATTATAAAATATACTTCTTTTATTATGATAAATCCTTTGAAAATAAAAAGCGCAATTTTAGCAAATTTAAGGTTAAAATTTTATTTGAAAACTAGAATTTTACGAAGTTGTGATAAATCCGCGCCCGATTTGGACGCGGATTTTGTTTTAGTTTTTGACAGCTTTTCCCAAATCCCACATTGGCATAAAGATACCAAGAGCGAGTAGTAAGACCATACCAGCCATGAAAAATAGCATAATCGGCTCAACATAACTAGAAATATTATCGATAATATCGTCAAATTTCTCTTTGTAATAATCAGCAACATTTCCAAGCATTTTATCGAGGTTACCAGCCTGCTCACCAGCGCTAATCATCTGAATAAGCATACTCTCGTAAAGTCCAGTATTCTCAAAAGCCTCTGTTAGGCTAACACCTTGTTGAACAGCGATTTTAACGCTTGAAAGTTTTTCTTTTAGTGTGTGGTTATCGACCATCAAAACAGCCGTATCAAGGGCATCTGCAATAGGAATACCAGCGCGAACTAGCTCGGTAAAAATAAGCATAAATCTTGACATTGTAGAGTAAAAAATAATCTTACCAAACAAATAAACCTTTAAAATTCCCCTATCCCAGCCGATTTTAAACTGATCGTTGTTTTTATACAGCCATTTAAGACCCACGATTGTAACAATGATACCAAGCAAAATATAGCCGCCATAATTGTTAAGCGCACTTTCAATTCCTAGCAAAATTCTTGTAGGAAGTGGCAAATCTGCGCCGAGCTCTTCGAAAATTTCGCGGAATTTAGGCACAACATACATCATTAAAATCGTAAATGCTATCGCCATAACAATCATCAAAGTCATCGGATAGCGCATAGCCTTTTTAAATTTTCTTTGGTTTTCGTAAAGTTCAGTAAGCATAGAAGCTAGCTTAGCAAGTGATTCAGCCATATTACCTGTGGCTTCACCGAGGCTTACCATTGCCACGACGACATCGCCTAGTTGTGGGCGGAATTTCTCCGCTGATTCAGTCAGGCTAAGACCTGCATTAAGGTCGTCGTTCATCGCACTAAAAATGCCTTTTAGCGTCTTATCCTCTGTCGCTCTTGCGACCTCTTTAATAGAGTCGTGAATAGAAATACCAGCATTTGTCATAACAGAAAGCTGTCTAATAGCAGCAACTAATGGCAGAGTTTTTACCTTGCCACTACCGCCCATTAAACGAGTTACTTGGGTTTTAAAATCGCCTGTGATATTACCCAAATTTTGCGTTTGAGCGCGTCTAGAAATCGAACCGCCTGAGCGTTGTTTCATTAGGTTGTTCGCATTGACCTTGTTATTGACTTTTAGTCGCATTTGCTGGCGTTTTCCACCAGCGTTCATATTTACATTTAAATCTTTCATTGTTTAGCCACCCTATAAATTTCTTCTATACTTGTTACTCCACGAGCTGCACGAATAATGCCATCTTCAAACATATCGATAAAGCCCTCCTCTTTCGCCAAAGCTCTCATATCGTCTTTCGAGCCACCATTTGCAATCAGGCTTTGCATACGATCTGTAATAGGCAAAATTTCACTTATCATCTCACGACCCATATAGCCTGTCTGACCACATTGATCACAACCAACTGCTTTGAAAAATTTATACTGCTCAGGTAAAAATTCTTTTAACTGATCGAGCATAGATTTTGGCACATTTGTCGGTTGTTTGCAGTGTGGGCAAAGCTTGCGCACAAGGCGTTGAGCCTCGACCGCAATAAGCGCACCACTGATTAAGTAACTCTCAATTCCCATATCTACAATTCTTGGTATCGCACTAACAGCGTCATTTGTGTGTAGTGTAGAAAAGACCAAGTGTCCAGTAAGAGCCGCTTGAATCGCGATTCTAAGCGTTTCTTGGTCACGAATCTCACCGATCATTATAATATCAGGGTCTTGACGCAAAATCGAGCGCAAAGCCGACGCAAATGTAAGGCCTGCTTTTTCATTAACATGGACTTGTTGTATTAAATTTACCTGATACTCAACAGGGTCTTCAACGGTAATGATTTTTGTATCGACACTTTTGACATCGTTTAGTGCCGCATATAGTGTGGTTGATTTACCACTACCGGTTGGTCCAGTAACTAGAATAATGCCATACGGTGCGTGCATTGCATTGCTAAATTTTTTAAAGCTTTCTGGGTGCATACCAAGCTTTTCAAGGCTAATGATAACCTTAGATTTATCCAAAATACGCATAACGGTAGATTCGCCATTGATAATAGGCAGTGTCGAGATACGAAAATCGTATTCGCGCCCAGAAATCGTCATAGAAAAACGGCCGTCTTGTGGCTTTCTACGCTCTGCGATATCCATATTTGAAAGCAGTTTCAAACGGCTCACAAGTGGCGGATAAATGTCTTTATCAAAGATAAAAATTTCTTGCAACATACCGTCAATTCTGGTGCGCACGACGCAGTTATTCTCAGTAGGCTCTATGTGAATATCGCTACCGCGCATAATGATTGATTGTTTTACAATCATCTCGATAAGCTGCAAAATCGCAGATGTATCATCGCCTGTGCCACTACCGCCCGTGCTAGCAAGCTCTTTTCTAATAGTAGCGACCAAATCTTTGATACTCTCGGAAAGTTCGAGTTTAGACATATATTTATTTACTTGATTTGGATCGGCTACAACGATTTTTAGAAGGTGTTTGTTAAAAATCGCTTGAATTCTATCCTGAGCTTCCATATTAAACGGATCAGAAAACGCAACATAGATATTTAAATCGTCCGCCCTTACAGGAATTACGCCAAATTTTTTAAGTTGCGCCATCGGAGCGCGCTCAGATAGTTTAAAATCGATATCAACATCATCTAAATTCATATAGGTTAAATTTTGTTTTTTAGCCAAAACTTGCAAAAATTCTTTTTGATCGATTGAAAATTTCTCGCGAACATCTTCGTAATCAATCTGTCTGCGTTTGTAAAGCTCAGCTAAAATCAAGCAAAAATTTTCTTGACTTAAATAGTTGTCGCCGACCAAAACTTCGCCAAGGGTCAAACCAATATCCATTTTCTCCTGAATTTCAGGGACGATAGCTTGGGTTAGGACATTATTTTTTATTAGAATTGAAACAATCTGCTCTTCTATCTTTGTCATATCAATCACCAATAAATTTTAATCGAGCTAAGTTTTTCACCGGCATAGATTGCCACCACCATCTTTTTTACTCCCTCTTCTTCTTTGATAAAAAGCTCGGCTTTTTCGCCGTCATCTAGGGTAAAAACATACGCATCGCCTTTTTTGGTGTATGTTTTCTCTACAAATTTATCAAAAATTTCAGACAAAATATAATTAATCTTCGGCGTTCTGATATACGAAATATCCACGCCGTCGCAAAGCGCTAAATAAAGCATTTTCTTTTGGAAAACTATGGTCGAATACAAAGAGGCATTTTCCCTAGTTTCCTTCGTTTTATACAGCATTACCATTGGCACGACTAGCTCATTTACCCTATCCATTTTTAGGCAAGCTTTCGCGTAAGTGTTTGCTAGCGCCTCGTTTTGCTCCTCGATAAAGAGATTCCTAACGCTTTCTTGGCAAATTCTATTGTATTGACCGATTTGGTCCCAATTTCGCACATCATCGACATTGACAGCGAAAACATAGCCGAAAAATAGCGTTAAAAATAAAAATACTCTCATAGCGCACCGCTTTTGATTTGATTTATTAAATTCGCAATTTCGCCATTTTTAGCCTTAGAATTAAATGTTTCTAGCGCGTAAATAGCATCATCTTTGCGACCTTTTTTATAATTAGCTTTGGCAAAAATTATCCAGCTATTAATATTGTTTTTATCAATCTCATTTGATGTTAAAGCCCATTTTATCGCATTGTCATAATCTTTTTTATTATAAGCTTCCTCGGCCAATGAAAGCGAATACTCGATTTTATTTGTCGCATAAAATTTACTCTCCAAACTCTGTCGCTCAGAGCTTAAATTTGAGGTGCGAATTTCAAGGCGAGAACTAATCGGAGCCCTATTCACAGGGGCTGGCGCACTTGAAGCGACATTTTGTTTTGGTGGCAATGGAGCCTTACCAAAATCAATAATCTCGTTTTTCATCGGTTGGTTGAAATTTTGAGCATTTGGGTTAAAATTTGGCACATTGTTAGCCTGATTAAAACCCTGATTAAATCCCCCGTTAGCAAAATTTTGGTTAGCAAAATTTTGGTTATTGGCAGAATTTTCGTATGTGTTTGTGATCTTAAAACCGCCAGAATCCTCGCTAGATAGCACACCCACATCGTTGATATTTAGGCTTGGGCGATCAATATTTTGCGCTCGGTTAGTATCGTTTGCTGGGGCGCTGATATTATAATCTGCGCGCGAAATTTCACTATTTTGCGCGGCAACCTCAGTTTGCGGGGCAGTATTTATGGTAGGCTGGGGCTGGGGCGCAGGGTTTGGCACGACATCGCTTATGGTAGGTCCGTTTTGGATATTTTCGTTTATGCTAGCCATGCTAACTTTGTCGTCGTCTTTAAGCAACCAAAAAATTGCACCAATCGCGATAGAAATCAAAGCCAAAAGCCCTAAAATCGTCTTGTCAAATTTAAATACAAAATTTGGCTTAGATTTCAAAAAGGAAAATTGCTTTTTGTTTTTATTGTATTCTTCCCATTTTTTTTCTAATTCATTAACTTCATAAAATTCAAGCATCGATTATCCCTGTGCCAATGGCCGCCATTTCTATGATTTTATTATTGATTTGAGCAAAACTAATCTCTGTTGGCTTATTTGCCTCGTAATACTCAAACAGCTCATACATTTTATACATTAATTTGTTTATGTTTCTCATATTTCCATCAGTTAAATTTAGGATTAAATCAAAATTGTCATCGCTAAACATAAAATAATATTGCTGAAAACCATGAAAAACTAATTTTTTTTCTATATACAGCTTTACCTCGCCTAAATTTGAGTTTGGAAGCTCTATACTCTCCCAAATTCTGGTTTTAAAATAATCTTTGGCAAGACGATCTTCCTCATCTGTTTTATGCACTGTAAATAAAAATTTAAATAACCTAGAATCCGCCATTAATCTAATTTTTTCAATCAAATTTCCAGGATAAAGTTGAGCTTCATCAAGCAAGATTACCACCTGCTCCACAGCTGCGCCTCCACCTGTAATCCCAAGTCTTTCGCGATAAACTCTCATAAAATTTTCGTAGTTATCGATTGGCGTAACTGGGTTAGAGTGGAAAATTTGAGAATAAAGTTCTAAAAAAAACTCTTTTTCATCAAAAAAAGGTTGTGGCATAAAAACGACTTTAACCTTTTTTTCCAAATCAGCTTTTATTTTATTTAGCAAAAAGGTCTTTCCGCAACCTGGTTTGCCATAAAACAAAATCAGTTTGAGCGGTTTTTGTAGGGCATTTAAAATTTTATGGTATGCAAGAGTTGATTTATCGAGATTAACGAAGTCTGAGACTTCGTTATCTTCGATAAATATCTCTTTAATAGAGGTATAAGTGTTACTCATTATTTTTCATAGACAGATTTTGAGTAACCAAGCTCTTTTAGCGAGCTAGCCAAAGGAGCACCTGTATTGTCGATAATATGTGGAGTTACGACGAAAATAAGCTCAGTTGTGCTTAAAACATCGGCTGTGCTTTTGAATAAATTTCCTACAAGAGGAATCTCAGCCAAAATCGGAACTCTTGTGTTATTTTTAGTTTTTGTTTGACCAATCAAACCACCAAGGATTACAGTATCGCCATCATCAACCCAAACTACACTTGAAAGTTTCTTTTGAAGTGTATCAGGAGCGATATTTCTAGGTGTGCTAGTTTTCATATCATCTTCTGCATATTTAAAGCTACTCAAAGACGGATTGATTCTAAGCATAATTCTATTATCATCTGAAATTTCTGGCAAGATATTTAACAAAATACCGATAAAAATAGAGTATTGTGTTTGATCAGATGTGACAGAGCTACCATCGCTTGCCGCAGTTAGAGAAGTAGCACTTTCTAGCAATAAATAGTTGATAGTATCACCAACAGAAATAATCGCTGGTTGGTTATTCATAGTAGTTACCTTAGGGCTAGCTACGACTTTTGTTTTACCCTTGGTCTCCAAGAAGTTAATCATACCATCAATGCTGAAATTTAAATTCGCAGCTATTCCCCAAATACCACTAGCTTGGCTAGCTTTTAATCCCATTTCGCGTCCCCATTCATAACGATTAAAACCAGTAACCGTATTATATCTTTCACTTATTGTTCTGTCAGGATTATTTGGATCTGGATATGTTAGAACATTTGGTGTTACAGTCATTCTCTGTGTTTGCATAGGAGTAGCATTTCTATTACCAAAAGTATAGCTTGTAGGAGTATTAGCATCACCACCTATGTATGTGTTAAAGCCGAGTTGGAATTTACTCCAATCGATACCTGTTGTGTATTCATTATGCAACTCGACAGAAATAATATTTACATCAAGCAAAACCTGTCTGCCAAGGCGTTTTTGCATATTTTTCAAATAGCTATCAACACGAGCAATTTGAGATTTTGTAGCAGTTACGGTAATCAAACCAGCATTTTGATTGACAATAGGAGCTACGGCTACATATTTTTCTGTGCCGTTATTTAAAATACTAGTGATATCATCGCTAATTCTTTCCCAAAAATCAAATTTCTCAGTAGATGTAATTTTGTTATCATCTAACTTCTCTTTGTCTTCATCTTCTCCTACTTCAACAGGAGCTGAATCAACAGAGGCTTTTGTAGTAGCAATGCCTTCTCTTACAGAAGTGATATAATCTACCTTAAATGTCTTTGTCTCTAATGCAGAAATTTTAAGAACATTGTTTGAGTAATCATAGCTAAGGTTATTTTCTTTAATCAATAAATCAAAAACCTCTCTTAATGACATATCTTTAATGCTAACACCTTGGAGCTCTTTTGCAAGTTCCTCTTGCGCAATAGCATCTTTTGCAACGACAGAAAATCTACACATATCAGATAATTGTGTTAGCATTTCATTTAGCGTTACAACATCATTAACCTTAATATTCAAAGCCTTTCTATCGCAGTTTGAAGCAGCAGATAAACCTGTGACACCAAGCGATAATGCAAGCATAGCAGCTAAGCTAAGTTTCTTACTTGTATGTAATAGTGACATTTTGATTTCCTTGTTTTAGTTTTAATTCGATTTTATTATCTTCGTTATTAGCGACAATAACGCTATTACCAGTTATTTGGACAATTTTATATGAACCGATATAATCACCTAGTCCATACCATTTGTCATTTAATTTAACTTTATTGCCCATGATACCAAGCAACTGATAACCTAAACCTTCTGTTTTTTTCACCACAGGCTCAACAGGACCAGTATTAGCCTCGCGCGGATAAAACGGATCTGGCAAAGATGCAATTTGAGAATCACTAAGACCCACCCTTGGCTTGTTTAGGTTAGCAAACATACCATTATATCTATCTTGAAATGCTCTTACTTCATCAGATAGACCCTTAGGCTCATCTGCTCCAAAAAGCACACTAGACAAAACAAACGAACATAAAATTATCTTTTTCATTTGTAATTCACTCCCCAGATAGACATACCAACCGTGCCACCAATTTTACCTTCCTCGGTGCCATTGATATCCATCTTATTAACATCTACAATCATTTCTGATTGCTCTATTAAATTTACATATCTAACAACATTTTGAAAAGCACCTTCAAATTTAACATCGATATTCAACAATGCTTCTGGCTTGAATACATTTTTAGCACTAGGCTCTTTTTTAGAGCTAGTAATGCTATGAATTTTGATATTATTATTCTCGGCCAGTGTTGTTAAACTATCCATAAAGGTAGCCCAGTTTTTCTCATTGTATGTTAGCTTTGAAATCTCTGTCAATTTTACATCTAAATAGTTGATTTTATTAACAGCATTTTCCAAATTTGTCTCTTCGAGTTTTAAAGTAGCTCTTTCTTGTGCAACTTTGCCAGCAGGGTTGCTGTTAAAGTCAGTATCATACTCTCTTTGAGAATCTTCTAGTTTTTGGGCAGCACTAGCTAAATTACTCTCACTTTCTTCCAAATATGGCGCAGAATATGTACTCAATCCAAAATAAGCAATAACTGCCGCCAAAATCAAACCTAAATATAAGTAGTTGTTGGCACCATTGCCTTTGGCTGCAAACCATTCATCAATTTGATCTAATGAACCTTTTTTTCTCATTAGCGCACCTCCACACTTATATTACTATCATAAACGACACTGTCATCTTTGCCTTGCAAGACGATTGTTTCAGTATATACGCCATATTTTGCTTTTTGGCTTATATCTTCTAGCAACTCTGTCATTTGCTTGTCATTTTTAGTATGAACTTCTACGGTAATATTTCTATCATCGTTGCCTATTCTTACCAATTTTCCTCTGTTTTTAACAATCATATTAGTAAGGTCAAATACAGACATACCCTTCATAGCATACTCATTTTTCTTACTAAAAATTTCGTTAATCAAACTACTGCGATCGCCTAAATCTTTATTTCTTACGCCAAATTCCTCTTTGACTTTGGCAGTTTTTTCTTTTGCTTCTTTGACTTGCTCTCTTGCAGGGACAAGCTCTGATTCTAATCCTTGATATTCTGTTGTTTTCTCATCAGCTATCATATTGTTGTAATAACCATAGCCAAATTGATACGCAGGGTAAGCAGCACCAAGCAATAAACCACCCAAAACATAGCCAATCAATTTACCGCTATATCTTTGGTTTAATGGTGGTGGGCGCATAAATGGTGAGTAGTTGTGATCATCATCTGGCTCAGCCAAGTATTGCTGTCCGGCTAAAAACATCAAAGTATCTAGTTGAGTAAGCGGATAATCTTTCGCATTAATCGCTACGCTAAAATTAAAATCTTTGTAGTCGATTTTTAGATTATTTTCTACAAAAACCTCGATAGCAGGGATTTTGCCGATATCTGTGCCGATATAAATACTTTGAATATTTATGTTATAGACCTTAGATATACCGTTCAAAACATCGTTGATATAGTAGAACATATCATCGAAAATTTGAATCATATAATCTCTCTCAGCCGGATTTTCTAAATTTATACCTTGTGTTGCAAGTAATTTAAAGAATTCAGCCTCTTCCATTCTGTTTCCGACCAATTCAGAAAATTTGTCGTGCAAGAATTTGAGATTGTATCTAAGTTGTCTTGATTGAAAATATTCACCGTTTTGATAGACGACCAAAAACGCGTCATCTCTTTGCAGATAAACAAAACAATCAATTCCGTCTCTTGTCAAAATTCCACGAGCATAGAGATTTTCGTAAAGAAACGGTGCCATAGCGACATAATCGATGTAATTTGTGCGAGCTGCGATAGCATCAAATTCAGCAGTTAATTTTGTGTTATCGACGACGAATACATTAAATACTCTATCATCGCTGTTAGCACCGATAACTTCGCTATATGTAATTTTATAATCCAGAGCAGTGTCAAGACCTAGCTCCTCATAAACCTTAACGACGATAGTGTCTAACAAATCGTCATCCGCGACAGTCTTGCTTATTTCGACTGTTGTTGTCATTACATCCTTATAAGGTACATAAGAAATGTAAGTCTCTTTCGCACGATTTGATTTAGAAAAATCGTGTTCAAAAACTTCATTTTCACTTAGACCGAATATGGTTTGCGTGACTTTGTTGATTGCAACAACCGAAGTAGCATTTTTACTATTTCTTGCCATAACACTCCACTTCTTTAAATGAAATTAAATATCTACGAATAATAATAAAAATAAAATGAAATGTCAATAGATAAAGTGCCTTTTTACGCCATTTTCATCATTTTTCCACCCTTTTTTTACCAAAACTATTAACTTTAAGTAAATTTTAATGTTTTTAAAGGCGGAAATTATTTTCTTCCCCCTAATTCCTATTCTCTTAATTGTTTCACCATTTTTGCCAATTAAAATTTCTTTATGAGAGTTTGTGTCGGTAATAATCTGGGCATAAATTGAGATTAAATTTGGCTTTTCTATCACTTTTTCGATTAAAACATCGCTCGAATACGGCACCTCGCTATTGGTATTTTCGAAAATAGATTGCAGGATAAATTCACGGTAAATGTCTTTTTCGTTTGTAGTGCTTAAAATTTCAGGATCGTAAAAATACTCATGCTCGGGCAAAAATTTGCAAATTTCGTCCAAAATTTGGCGTTTGTAGATATTTTTTTTGATACTAACTGGAATTATGGCTTCAAATTTATCTTGAAATTTTTGATATTCGAGCAGTTTTTTAACGATTTTTTCGTCATTTACTTCATCGATTTTAGTCAAAATCACGATATGTTTGGCAGTGGGATTTAGCTCGACAAATTTCGCGTAGTTTTCCACGCTATCATGCACAGGCGCTAAAAACAGCGTCAAATCGCCGTCCCCAATGGCTTTGAGCGCCACTTCGACCATAAGCTTATTCATCAGCTTCTCGCTCTCGTGAAGTCCTGGGGTATCGACAAAGATGATTTGATCATCTCCGTGCATAACTATGCCGTTGATTTTACGGCGTGTGGCATTGATTTTGTGCGAGACAAGCGAAATTTGCTCACCCAAAAGATAGTTTAAAAACGAGCTTTTTCCAGCGTTCGTGCGTCCGATAAGTGTAACAAATCCGCTTTTCATCGAAATTTCCCGCAAAATTTAAAGAATATATTTTGCTAAATCGTCGTTATTAACGATTACGCCTAGCTTTTCGCTGACTAAATTTTCATCAATCACGACCTTTTCACCGCTGTGCTCATCGGCTTCGAAGCTGATGTCTTCTAGCACCTTTTCCATTATGGTATGAAGTCGTCTAGCGCCGATGTCTTCGACCTGAGCGTTTGCCTGAGCAGCGTATTTGGCAAGTGCTTTTATGCCACTTTCGCTAAATTCTAACTCCACGCCCTCGGTTGCTAAAAGTGCGCAGTATTGCTTCAAGAGCGAATTTTTTGGCTTGGTTAAAATTTCGTAAAGCGCGTTTTCATCTAAGCTTTCAAGCTCCACTCTAAGCGGAAATCTGCCTTGAAGCTCTGGGATTAAATCGCTTGGTTTGCTTATGTGAAACGCCCCAGCCGCGATAAATAAAATGTGGTCAGTGTCTAAATTGCCAAATTTCGTGCTCACGCTCGATCCCTCCACGATCGGAAGCAAATCGCGCTGAACGCCCTCTTTGCTCGGATCTTGGCGCGAGCCGTTGGAGCTAACGGCTACCTTATCAATCTCATCGATAAAGATAATGCCCTCTTCCCTAGCCCGTCTCATCGCCTCTGCCTTGACGCTTTCCATATCCAAAATTTTCTCGCTAGCTTCGTTTTTAAGGGCGACTTTGGCGTCTTTGATTTTGAGCTCTTTTTTTGTTTTTTTCGTCGCTATGCCGATGACTTTAATGAAATTTTCTTGCATATTTGCCATTTCTGGCGGTAAATTTGAATTTGATTCTAGCGTATTTTCGCTGATTTCAATTTCGATTAATTTCTCGTCCAAACTCCCGCTAAGCAGTTTTTCACGCATTTTTTCGTAGCTTTTGGCATACTCTGCGTTTTTCTCTTCGCTAGCCCCGCGAGGCAATGGCGGCATAAGCTTTTCTAAAATTTTTTGCTCGATATACTCGTCGATTTTGTCTTTGTTTTTTTCAAATTCTTCATTTCTGACTAAATTTACAGCCGCAGCTGCCAAATCTCGCACCATAGACTCCACATCTCGCCCTACAAAGCCAACTTCTGTGTATTTACTAGCCTCCACTTTGATAAATGGCAAACCAAACATTTTTGATAATCTTCGCGCGATCTCTGTTTTTCCCACGCCGGTAGAGCCTATCATAAGGATATTTTTCGGGGTGACTTCGCCCCTCATATCATCGCTTAGCCTCATACGGCGATAGCGATTGCGAAGTGCGACTGCTATCGTGCGTTTGGCGTCCTTTTGTCCGATTACATAATCATCTAAATTTTTAACAATTTCCTTTGGTGTCATCATCTATTTATCGTCCCAGATTGCGTAAGTTTTAATGTTTTCGTTTGTGTAAATGCAAATTTCACCAGCTATTTTTAGGCTCTCTTTTACCAAATCCTCTTCACTTAAAATTCCAAACCTATCCAATGCCCTAGCTGCGCTTAGTGCGTAGTTTCCGCCACTTCCAATGGCCGCTAGGCGGCCATCGTCTGGCTCGACGACATCGCCCGTGCCACTTAGCAAAAATATATTTTTTCTATCCACTACAAGCATCATGGCTTCGAGTTTGCGTAGATATTTATCCTTGCGCCACTCTTTGCTAAATTCCACCACAGCTTTCAAAAGTTCGCCCTTTGCGTTATCAAGGCATTTTTCAAACATATCAAAGAGATTAAACGCATCGGCCGTGCTTCCTGCAAATCCAGCTAGCACGCTTCCGTCTTTGCCTATTTTGCGAATTTTAGTCGCATTGCCTTTAAGCACGGTATTTCCGAAGGTCACCTGCCCGTCTCCGCCGATAACTGAGCCACTTTTGCCTTTGTAAGCTAAAATCGTAGTTGCTTCAAACATTACTCTGCTACCACATCTATTTCAAATTTTGCCACAATGCCGTGTTTAAATTTCGCCGAAACATCGTAAATTCCGACACTTTTTATATTTTCGACTTCCAAGACTTTTTTATCTATATCGAAATTCTTTTGCTCTTTTAGCGCAGTTGCGATTTCTTCTTTTGTAACTGAGCCAAAAAGTGCGCCATTTGCACCTGCTTGTTTTGCAATTTTTAATCGGACATTTTTTAACGCCTCTTTAAGCTCGGTGGTTTTGTCGAGTTCCTCTTTTTCTAGCTCGGCTTCTTTGCGTTTGCCAGCCTCGTATTTACGCAAAACCTCGTTAGTCGCAGCTAGCGCAAAGCCCTTTCCTATCAAAAAATTATTTCCATATCCGTCTTTTACTTCTTTGATTTCACCGGCTTTTCCTAGCCCTTTGACATCTTTTATAAGTAAAACTTTCATTAAATTTCCTTTTAAATTTTAAAATTTTCGACCGCTTTTTCCTGCGATAATAAATCTAAGCGCATTTAGCTTGATAAAGCCGTCTGCGTCTTTTTGGTTAAATACAGCGTCTTCTTCAAATGTGCTAAATTCGACATTAAACAAGCTATCTTTGCTCTCTCTGCCTCTTACAATCACATTTCCTTTGTATAGCTCTATGCGAACTGTGCCATTTACGCACTCTTGTGATTTATCGATTAGACTTTGAAGCATGATTCGCTCTGGGCTAAACCAAAAGCCATTGTAGATTAGCTCAGCGTATTTTGGCATAAGCTCGTCTTTTAGGTGCGCTGCGCCACGATCTAGTGTGAGGCTTTCTATCGCGCGGTGAGCTTTGAGAAGGATTGTGCCACCTGGGGTTTCGTAGCAACCTCTACTTTTCATACCGACATAGCGATTTTCGACTAGATCAAGTCTGCCGATACCGTGTTTGGCGCCGAGATTGTTTAATTCGTGTAAAATTTCATGCGCTTTTAGTTTTTTGCCATTTAGCGCGATTGGATCGCCGTTAGCATACTCGATTTCGATGATTTCGCTCTCATCTGGGGCGTTTTTAGGATCTGTTGTCCATCTCCACATATCGTCCTCTGGGGCGTGGTTTGGATCTTCTAGCACTAAACCCTCATAAGAGATGTGAAGTAAATTTGCGTCCATTGAATATGGTGATTTGCCCGGTTTTTTGGTGATATCAATACCATGCTTTTGCGCGTAAGCTAAAAGCTTTTCACGGCTGTTTAAATCCCACTCGCGCCATGGAGCGATGACCTTTATATCAGGTTTTAGTGCGTACGCACCAAGCTCGAAGCGAACTTGATCGTTTCCTTTGCCAGTAGCGCCGTGGCTTACAGCGTCTGCGCCTGTTTTTTGCGCGATTTCGACCATTTTTTTCGCAATTAGCGGTCTAGCGATACTTGTGCCTAGCAAATACTCGCCCTCATAGACTGCATTTGCGCGAAACATAGGGAAAACATAATCTTTTACAAACTCTTCTCTCAAATCTTCGATAAAAATATTTTCTGGTTTAATGCCTAGTTTTAGGGCTTTGTCTTTGATTGGGGCTAGGTCTTCGTTTTGACCGATATCAGCGGTGAAAGTTACCACTTCGCAACCATAATTATCGCCAAGCCATTTTAAAATAATGCTCGTATCAAGTCCGCCAGAATACGCTAGAACTACCTTTTTTACGCTTTTTTGCATAACCACTCCTTTGATTTGAAAATAACGGCAAAGATTTTAGCTAAATTTTGGTTTAAAAGTTCTGAAATTTGCGAAATTTGGGAAATTTGCAAAATTTTAAGGCGTTAAAATAAAAATTAATATCAAATTTGCTAAAATTGATTTTGAAATAAACTTTCAATAAAGGTAGATAATGTTTTCATCATTTTTCAAAAGCAAAAAATGGCGAATTTTGGCATGGGGCGGTATGCTTTGCATACTAGGTATAAATTTGTTTCAAACCATTTTAAATGTCAAATTTAACGAGTGGTATCGGACATTTTACGATATGGGTGGCGAGATAGACAAGCACACAATCGATGAATTTTACCAGCAAATTTTGCTTTTTATCTGGATTGCTGTTTGGTTCGTGCTATCGGTGGTTGCTGAGCGATATATCACGCGTGTATGGGTGCTAAAATGGCGCGAGGCGATGACATTTGCGTATATCGGCTTTTGGCGCAAGGTAGAGCGCGATATCGAGGGTAGCTCGCAGCGTATCCAAGAGGACATTTATCGTTTCACCAAAACGCTCGAAGATGTCGGCATGCGTATCGTGTATGCCTTTATGACGCTCTTTGCCTTCATACCGATTTTGTGGAATTTAAGCTCAGGGGTCAAAGTACCAATACTCGAAAATATCCCAGGCGGGCTTGTTTGGATTGCGCTAATCGTTAGTATCGGAGGGCTTGGGGTTTCGTGGTTTGTGGGACGCTACCTGCCACGCCTAGAATACAACAACCAAAAGGTCGAAGCAGCCTTTCGAAAAGAGCTAGTATTCGCCGAAGAAGATAAGCAAAACTACGGCAGCGAAGAGAAAATTTACTCGCTTTTTGACAAGCTCAAATTTAACTACCACAAGCTATTTTTGCACTATTTGTATTTCGATGCGTGGCTAAATACTTACTCACAAATCCTAGTCATGGTGCCTTACCTCATCATGGGTCCGGGGCTTTTTACCAAGGCAATCACGCTTGGCGTGCTGATCCAAACGGCAAACGCGTTTAATAAAGTACGCGTGAGTTTTAGCGTATTTACAAACAACTGGACGACGATTACGGAACTTCGCTCAATCCACATGAGGCTTAAAGAATTTGAGGAAAATATCGGGTATAAGCCAAATTTAGAGTAAAAAAATAGCGAATTTGGGTGAAATTTACCCAAATTCGCAAAAAGGAGTTCAATGAAAATTTTAAAATTTAACTTCTAAATCTACCCAGAAATTTCGCCCACGACCTACCGCAGTAGTTTCTCTGGTTCTATTTGCGTTAATGTATGGTTTATCAAAGATATTATTTACACCAAAACCAACTGTCGCGCCATCTAAAAAAGGCAAAACTTCACTTTTTTCTATTTTGTATTCGCCCTTAAAATCAGCAATCGTAAAGTCCTTATCGACATAATGCGTAACTTCACCCGTCCTTGAATTTACACTATAAATACCATCTCCGTAAATTTCAGGCGAAAACCAATGGCTAATTTTTAAATCCAAACTCAAATTCGAAAGTGGTTTGTAACCAAAACTTGCCATAAGTTTATCGGCGTGTCTGCCGTTTGTAATAGGCTCTTTTGTTTTGCTATCATAAATTTTTAGGTGTTCGTAACCTGCGCCAAATTTAAATCCGTTTATTTCATAGTTTGCACTAAGCTCAAAACCATGTCTTTTTGCCTCTTCGATATTTTGATACTGTCCATATTCTTGAAATCCAGTTCCTGCCGGATTAAGCCCACTAATCGGTGGTGTTCCTAAATCTGGTCTTTTTGCAATATTAATCATATCTTCGATTTTTCCGTTAAAATAAACGCCTTTGAAGCTAAATTTATCATTATCGCTAAAAATAGTATCATCCGCAAAGCTAAATCCAATTTCATACTCTTTTGCAACCTCTGATTTTAAATCAGGATTTGGTATGTAATAATACATCCTATTTATCGAACCAGCCTGCGAAGTCTCATGTGGAGTTGGCGCTCTAAAACTCTCACTATATCCTGCAAGAAGAGTAAATTTGTCAAAAAAAGTATAGCTTAGCGCAACTCTTGGCGAAAATCTATCGTCGCTAAAATCGGCGTCATTTACACCTACTTCGCGTTTAAATTTATCATATCGTCCGCCAAGAGTTAGCTCCAAATCGCCAACTTGCATAATATCTTGCAAATAAAATCCAAAATCTTGCCATTTATTTGGATGAGAGAAAAAATCCATAGTAGAGACGCCATCAACCGCCATTAAAGCATCCTCTTCTCTGTTTTGATAGTCAAATCCAGTCACAAGATTGTGATTTATAATACCAGTTTCGAAACGCGAAACATTTTTTAAATTTAAGCCCCAACGCTCTTCATCATTATCATACATACTATTCCAAACCCCAGAACCCTCGGTTTCTTCGTAAATTCTATGGTATTTAGACTCTGTTTTGTAGGCTGTCAATTCTAAATCTAACCATGGATTTTGTGGAGTGTAAAAATAGTTAAAAACATAATCTCTTTGCTCTAAATTTCCCTTGACATCTAAACTATCATAATTATTCCAAAGTGTTTGCCAAGTAGTAAGAGCATCTAGTTTGTAGTCAAAAAGGCTGAATTGCAATCTATGATTATCACCTAAATTTGCCCCTACTTTGGCAAATATAGTCCTAATATCCTCATCATCAAACGATTTTTTTGTGGTAGGGTCGTTCGGATCTGCATATTTCGAACCACCATCGGCAAATTTCATATTTCCATGTGAAGCTTTTTTGCCATAAATCAAAATATCTACCGGAATATCTTTTGGCGCAGCATATACGGCAGCTCTACCACTTTTCATATTATTTGATTCTAATCTACCTCCAATCATTGCACCGAATTCTTTGCCCTCACTTAGATAATCCCTAGCGTCTTTTGTGCTCATTTCTACAATTCCGCCAATAGCACCAGAACCATGCAAAATCGAGCTAGCGCCCTTTGTAACCTCAACTCTTTTTAAAATATCGCTATCGGTTCTAAAACTAGAAATATGATTTGAATACAAACTTGGGCTTCTTGGAACGCCATCTTGCTTGATGATAACGCGATTTTCGCTTTGGTATCCAAATCCACGGATTTGAAACTGCCTACCGCTTTCGCGCCCCATTTCCATACCACCATCTACACCTGGAATATCCATAATAGAATCGATAACATTTGATTTTTGTTTCAGCTCTTTTTCGCCAACTACACCAACCGAACCTGCATATTTTAAATTTTCGACCTCCGTCAAGGTCGCACTAACGATAATCTCGTCGAATTCAACCGCATTATGCTTAGGAGTTGTTGCGTTGTTTTCGACACCAAAAAGCACACCAGCCACAACCAAAGAAAGATAAAAGCTCTTTTTCATGTGGAATTTCCTTTCGTTAAATTTGCATTTAAAAATCGTGGCAAAATTATATTCATTATCAACTTAAAATATATTGAAAATTTTTATCAATAAAATGTAATAGCGATTATACTTCGTTTTTATCGAAGTTTTTATAAAATTTTAAGGAAAATTTATTAAAAAATTTTGCGAGAATTTATTGTTTTATTTTCGTTTAAAATTTTAAAATTTATGAATTTTATGCTTTATAACAAAATTGATAAAACAAATTTATAGTAGTAAAATTTTTGATTAATTATAAAATTTTAAATTCGCCTAAATTTCCAAATTTTAAGGCGAATTTGGCTACAATCCCACCCATGAGAGTCGATAAATTTTTAAATTCAGTAAATATCACAAAAAGGCGCGCTATAAGCGAGGATATGTGCAAAAGCGGCGTAGTCTATATCAACGGCGCAGTGGCAAAAGCTAGCAAAATCCTAAAAATCGGCGATATAATCACCATTAAATTTTTAGAAAAAGATAAAAGCTATCAAGTTCTGGGCTTTCCCGCCACCAAAAACACGCCAAAAAGTGAGCAAGAAAAATATGTCAAAGAGCTTTAAACTCACGCTTGGTGAGAGCGAAATTTCACAAATCGCTGAAATTTTGCCACGCAGTGGAGTGATTTTGCTAAATGGCACGCTAGCAAGTGGCAAAACCACGCTAACAAAGGCTATCGCGCTATCGCATGGCATAGATCCAGCCGCTGTGAGTTCGCCAACATTTTCGGTAATGCAAAATTACGGGCAAATTTATCACTACGACCTGTATAACGGCGGTAGCGAGGCGATGATGAACAATGGCTTAATCGAAAATTTATTCGAAGACGGGCTTCATATCATCGAGTGGGCGGACGAGAATTTGATAAAATTTATTGAAAAATATGAGCTGGATTGTTGCGCGGTAAATATCAAGGTCATGGGCGACAAACGCGAATACGAGGTAGTTTATGCATAGATTAGAAGTAAAAGATTTGAAAAAGACTATCAAAGGCACCCCGATAATCAAGGGCGTTTCATTAGAGGTCGAAAACGGCGAAGTCGTGGGCTTGCTAGGTCCAAATGGCGCTGGCAAAACCACGACATTTTATATGATTTGCGGGCTGATTTCTAGCACGAGTGGCGAGATTTTGCTCGATTTTAAGGACATTAGCAATGTCCCGCTTCACAAACGCGCCAAGCTTGGCATCGGATACCTGCCCCAAGAAAGTAGCGTTTTTAAGGATTTAAGCGTGGAAGAAAATTTAATGCTTGCCGCTGAAATCACCTATAAAGACAAAAAAATCGCAGCCGAAAAAGTCGATGAAATGCTAAATCTGCTAAATATCGAGCCGATAAGGGAGCGAAAAGGGGTGAGCCTAAGCGGTGGCGAACGCAGACGCTGTGAAATCGCGCGAAGCCTGATGATAACGCCGAAATTTCTCTTGCTTGATGAGCCATTTGCAGGGGTCGATCCTATCGCTGTTAGCGACATACAAAACATCGTGCGAAGCCTAAAAGAGCTTGACATTGGCATTCTCATAACCGACCACAATGTCCGCGAAACTTTGGCGATTTGCGATAGAGCCTATGTCATAAAAGACGGCGAGTTGCTCACTAGCGGCACAGCCAAACAGGTCGCAAACGATGAAAATGTGCGAAAATACTATCTAGGCGATAATTTTAAATTTGATAGTGAAATTTAGGCTTAAATGACGAAATTTAAGAAAGACGAAAAATGAAACCAATTTCAGAGAGAGAGAGAGAGAGTAAAAGCGAAAATTTAGACGAATTTTCGCAAAATTTAGAGCAAAATTTTACGCAAAATAATCCGCAAAATTCTACAAAACTTCTATCCATAGTCGTTCCGTGCTACAACGAAGAGCTTGTTTTAGATGAATTTTACAAAGTTACACTTGGTGTTTTAAAGCAAATTCAAAATGAAATTTTATCAAATTTAGAGTATGAATTTGTCTTTGTCGATGACGGAAGCCGTGATAATACAGCAGAAAAAATCAAAGAACTTCACGAAAAAGACAGCGCCGTGCATTTGGTAAAATTCTCGCGCAACTTTGGCAAAGAAGCAGCTATTTTAGCAGGATTTAAACAAGCACGGGGCGATATGGTCGTGCTAATGGATGCGGACTTGCAAGACCCGCCAAGCCTGATAAGCGAAATGGTAAAAAGCTACCTTGATGGATATAAAATCGTCTATTCTAAACGCAAAGACCGCGTTGGCGAAGGCTATGTAAAATCAAAATTCAGTGAAGCATTTTATCAAATTTTTAACCGAATTTCAGGCGTAAAAATCGAAAGTGGCGTAAGGGATTATCGCCTAATGGATAAAAGCGTAGTGGCTGAACTACTTAAAATGAACGAATATCACCGCTTCTCAAAATCAATGTTTGCATGGGTTGGATTTAAGAAAAAATGCTTGGAATTCGACCACGAACCACGCGTTGCAGGAGAAACCAGTTGGAGTTTTAAAAAGCTTTTTAACTACGCCGTTGAAGGCTTTGTGAGCTTTTCTACTGCGCCACTAAGGTTTGCTTTTATCATCGGCTTTTTGGTTAGTGCTTTTGCCTTTATATATGGAGCTTATGTCATTTTGCGAACGCTGATTTTTGGCGTAAATCTAAGCGGTTGGGCTAGCACGATTGTCATTATTTTGTTTTTAGGCGGAATTCAGCTTATCGTGCTTGGCGTTATTGGCGAGTATATCGCACGAATCTACGAACAGGTCAAAAACAGACCACATTTTATAATCGAAGAAATTATTTAAAAGGTAAATTTATGAATTTAGCGAATTTAAAAAGAACACTAAAATTTGATTATTTGGCATTTTTAAGCGTAACTCGCTCGTTTTTTAAAGATAAAAATTTTTTAAAATATTTTGGATTTATCTATTTGTTTTATTTTATAGGAATTTTTGCGATTATTAGGGCAAATATTTATTATATCGATGACAATACAAGAGCCATAAGCGGAGATTATCAATTCTGGGCTAATGCATCAAGATATAGCACAATATTTTTATCAGATTTTTTAAATTTTGGATTGCCACTACTTGATTTTTCTCCACTACAAAATTTAATTTGTATATTAATTCTAAGTCTAGCTTCTATGATTTTGGTAAAAACGATAAATAACAAAATTTCATATTTGGCGCTGATTGCTTCTTTGTTTATGGGCTTAAACCCATATTTTTTGGAAGCTTTATTGTTTAAATTTGATAGTATTTATATGTGTGTAGGGCTGTTTGCTTCCATAATACCTTTTTTATTTATAAAAAGAAAATTTTTATTTTGTATAATCTCTGTGATTAGTTTATTGATTATGCTAACCACATATCAAAGTCTCAATTTTACCTATTTGTTGATAGCTATGTTTTTGATTTTTTTGAAAATTTCTCAAAAAAAGGAATTTTTAAATTTTGCTATATTGAGTCTGGTTTCATATTTTTTAGCTATTATTATATTTAAAGTATTTATTTATAATCCAATTCAAATACATGTAAATACACAAACTTTCGGCGTAAATGATTTATTTAGTGGCTTTGTTGGCAATTGTGTTAAATTTATCGTCAAAATATACAACGATTGGAATGAAACTAGATTTTTATATATTGGTGCCATTGTAATAATATTATCTTCGATTGCTACAATTTTAAAATTTAAAAGCTTTAAATCACTACTTTGCTTTATCATATTTTTATTTTTTGGTTTTATCTTTTCTATGGGTTTTTATTTGTTGTTTGTAGAAATCAAATTTGAACTTAGATATATCGCAACTTTGGGTATTTACTTTGCCATAATTTTAATATATTTAAGCGAGTATATAAATAATCTAAAAGCCTATAATATCATTAAAATATTTTCAACATTTTTGATATTATATTGCGTTTATGGACTTTTATATATATCAAATTCGATTGGTTCTGCCCAGCAAGAGCAACAAAAATACATTGATTTTAGAACAACTTTGGTTATGCAAGACCTATTGGATTTTGACGACATTCATCTGCAATTTGTGAATTTTAATGGAATCATTATCGCTCCGTCAGTAGAAAATGTTAGAAAAAAGCTTAAAATCTTAGAGACTTTAATAGACTGGAACAATAATACCACTAATCAGCTAGGGTATAAGTCTCTTACGAGAATAATTGGTCGAGTCAATGGCAAGTGCGAAGGAGACACAATAGAAAAAACCAAAGAAAATATCTTTCACACGATAAAACAATATAAAAATGGCTGTATTGATGTAAATTTTAAAAGCCTAAATCTTTCTGAAAATTATGCTTTTATTAGTAGCAATCTAGCCAAAACAACGCTCTTTAATGCTAATGTAGATAAAAACTTAAATCTAAAAATTTATAAAAGCAACCAAAAATGGAGCAGAAAATATATCTATGTTTTTGAATTTAGCGAAAATATTGTGAAATTTGCTAGACAAAACGATAATTCTTTGGGATTTTATTTCACTAGCGAAAAAGGGCAAATATTTGCAAATAAAAATATCCATAATTTCACAAAAGACAACGATAAATTTTTATACACAGTAGAACTAGACAAAATGGATATAAAAGAAATTTTAATCATTTTTTATAACTCTCAAACCCAAGAAGGACAATTAAAATTTAAAATAAATTTAAAAGAGTCAAAATGACACTCATAAAATACCTGCTCGTGGGAGTTTTAAATACAATCGTCGGCTTTGGGCTAATCTTTTTGCTAATGTGGCGTGGGTTTAGCCCTGAATTAGCCAACATTATAGGCTACGCCGTGGGAATTTGTTTTTCGTTTGTGATGAATAAAATTTTTACCTTCCAAAGCAAACAAGCTTCCAAAAAGGCAAATTTAGCCGAATTTTTAAAATTCGTTAGCTCTATGCTGATTGCGTGGAGCCTAAATTTTATCACGCTTAAAATTTGCCTAAAATTTGGCGTAAATCCCTATATTTCGCAAATCATCGCAGGTGCGATTTATACTATCACTGGATATTTGCTAAGCAAAATTTGGGTTTTCAAAAAGGGCTAAATTTAAATCAAATTTAGCCCAAATTTTACGCGGCGCAGTATCCCGCGAAACCACGCCATACAAAATTCCACTAAAATTCCAGCAAATTTCCGCAAAATTTTACTAAAAATTTCACGCAAAATTTTACCAACTATACTTCGCGGTTAGTGTTACCTTCGCGCCCTCGCCGTAATAGCACCAGTAGTTGCACCCTGCAACATACTCCTTATCAGCGATATTTGTCGCATTTAGACGAAGTGAAAAGTCCTTATACGAATACTCCGTCATAGCATCAATTAGCGTGTGAGACGGCACACTCACAGCGTCGTGGCGAGGCGATGTCCATGCGCTACTCTCGCTCTTGCTTTTGCCCACATATCGCACGCCAGCGCCCATTTTGAGCCCATGTCCGCCACCCAAATCCATAGAATAAACCAAAAAGCCAGAGAACATATCTTTCGGGATTAGCGGCGTTGGCGTCATGTAGTCAAAGCCATCGACATTGATTTTGGCTTCGTTGTAGTGCGTGTAAGCGGCGATTAGGTTTAAATTTTCGCTTAAATTCACATTTGCGCCAAGCTCCACGCCTTTGGCTACCTGCTTTCCAGCCTGACTTGAAAAGCTCGAACCATCGGTGTATGGGACATTTCTCTGCTCGATATCAAAATACGCTAGGCTAAATTCGCCGTCTATGAAGCTTGGCAGATATTTCACACCCGCTTCGTATTGTCTAGCCGTGGTTGGCTTGTAAAACTCGCCCGAACTCGTGCGGCCGGATTGTGGCATAAAAGACTCGGAGTAGTTAAAATACGGCATAAATCCGCTATCAAACGCGTATAAAATCCCAGCCTGATAGGTCGTTTCGTCCGTGTCGTAGCTTTTATCACCATTTAGCGTGGCTTTTGCCTTGTCGTGGCGAATTCCAAGCGTTAAATTTAGCTTTTCAAACAGCTCAATTTTATCATTTAAATAAAATCCAAGCTGACTTTGATCCAAGTCATAATTCGGGTTTGAAAACGACAGCGCCGGATTTGCCATTAGGCGGGTGCGCACGGGATTATAGACATTTATAGTGCCTACGAAATAGTTGTAAAAATACTGCCCCCTAGCACGGATATCTCTGTAATCCACGCCCAAAGTTAGGCGGTTTTTCACACTCCCCCACTCGTCTTCGTAGCTTATGCGGTTATCGAATATATGCGAATTCACACTCGCATCGACAAAAAGCAAATCCTGCGCGATATCGGTATCGTTTATCATATTATACTCGACACTTGCGCCGATTTGGTCTTTGTTTTCGCGGTTAAATTTATAGCTTGATTCGAATTTTAGCTTATCGTTAAAGCTATGCGCTAACTCGTATCCAACTGAAATTTGATCGCGCGATAGACTATCGTTTAGTGCGCCCAAATTCGCACTTGGCGAAATTTTACCCTGCGCGCCAGGTATCATCGTGCCTACATAAGGGAAAAACCCGTTGCTTCCAGTGCCTGCGTCATGCGTGAAGCTAGATAGAAGTGTGAGCTGTGTATCATCGCCTAGCAAAAACAAAATCGATGGCGCGATGAAAAAATGCTCGTTCCATGTGTAGTTTATGTCGCCACGCTTTTTCTCATAATCGCTTACAATGCGAAATTTCACATTTTCGCTAAATTCGTCGCTGACATCGAAAAACACCCCACGCAGATGATTTGAGCCAAATTTCGCGCCGATTTCGCCTTGTGGGGTGAGAGTTGGACGCTTAGAGATGAGATTTATCACACCGCCAGCGTATGATGAGCCATAAAGTAGCGAGTTTGCGCCCTTTACCACCTCGATACTCTCATATCCGTATAAATCAGGACTGATACCAAAATATCCGCCCTTATACGCACTAGCGCCATCCACGCTCACACTCGCTTCAAATCCACGAAGTCTAAGCCAGTCGCTGGTATCCAAATCCGCGCCATAAGGCTGTCCGATAAAACCTGCTTCGTATTTTACGGCCTCATCGAGCTGTGTCGCGCCACGCTCTTCGATAGCTTTTTTGCTCTCGATTACAGATGAGCTTCCAGCACTCATGAAATCGACCTTGCCACTACCCTTGCTTATCGAGCCTACCACGGCGATTTCGTCTAAAACCTGCGCCTCGTTTGCCGTCTCAGAGACTTCCTGCGCCAAAACAGCCGCCGCGCACAGACTAAGCGCAAACGCGCTACCAAAAATTTTTCGCATAAATGCTCCTTTGATTAAAATTGATTAAATTTTTCTTGCAATCCATAGAAAATAAAGGCTTCCGATTATCGTAGCGACCACGCCACAAGGTATTTCGTAAGGAAAAATCAAATTCCTACCCAAAAAATCCGCCACGCTCATTATCAAAGCCCCGATTAGCGCACTTGCCATGAGCCCAGCACCCGTTTTGCGAAAGCCCAAAAATTTCGCCAAATGTGGCGCGATAAGCCCCACAAAACTCACTGGCCCCACGCAAAGTGCGCTAAAAGCCGACAATACGGCGCAAAATACAAACAAAATTGTTTTAAATTTGAAAATATCCACGCCCACGCTACTAGCGCACACATCGCCTAGGCTTAAAATCGTAATTTCTCTTTGAAATCTCATCACCACGCCAAAGCTAATCACGCAAAGCATCGCCAAAAGCAAAACCTGCGAAAAAGTCGTAGAATAGGTACTTCCAGCGCTGTATGAGATAAAATCATAAATCCTGCTATCCCCGCTAAAAAGCAAAATTTTCTCCACCGCGCTCACAAAGGCACTCACCGCAATCGCGCTTAAAATCACGCGCATTGGGATCATGCCACTTCTTGCATTTATCGCCAAAATAAAGCCCAAAACCACCAACGCCCCAAATACACCAAAAACAAAGCCAAGCGCAGGCGCGAAAAACATCGAAGCAAGCACGCCAAGGCTCACGCCAGAACTAATGCCAAGAAGCTCGGGCGAGGCCATGTCGTTGCGGGTTAGGCTCTGTAAAATATAGCCACAAACAGCCAAAATTCCGCCACAAAACAAGGCTGTGAAAACGCGGTTTATGCGCAGAGCAAAAATCTCGCGCGAAAATTCGCCATAAAATAGACAAAACGCCACGAAAACAGCCAAAATTCCGCCAAGAAATGGCAAATTTAAATACTTCGCCCTTTCGCGAATTTCGTTTTTAGCGCCGTTCCCTGCGTTTGCGTCCTTTGTGGCGCAGTGTATGAGCCACAAAAACATCGGCGCACCCAAAAATGCGCAGATTGCACCCGCAGGAAGCGAAATTTGGGTTAAATTTTGTAGTATTATGAGCCCTGCGTCGCAAATTCCAAGTATCAAAGCCCCCAAAATGGCACAAAAAATCGCTTTTTTGACAAACGAGCTAAATTTCAGCTGATTTGTGAGATAACTCGCCCCAAGTCCCACAAATGCGATAATCCCGCAATGCGCCACCGCCACAGCGGTAAAATACGCACCCAGCACAAAGCCTATAATTCGCACCAAAACGACATTTAGCCCAAGCGATTTTGCCGCGCTATCGCCAAGCCCAAAGAGCCAAAACGAACGCGCAAAAGCTAGTGTTACAACTAGGGCTGGAAGCGATAAAATCGCCATTGTGCGCAGGTTTGCGTAGCCGTTTTGGGCCAAATCGCCACTTAGCCAAACCGTGATAAAATAGCTTTCATCTTTAAAAAATATCAAAAGTAGCGCGCTTAGTGCGCCAAAGACTAGCCCTATGATTAGACCGCACAGCGTCGCGCTAAATGCGCTAAACTCGCGCGTATTTGTGAGCGCGAACAAAAGCCCAAGTCCGATGAGCGCGCCCACAAACGCACTTAGCGTGGTGCCAAGAGCAGGCGCGAACAGCCCCAAAAACAGCACCCCAAAGGCGCTTGACGCGCTTACGCCACTGGTGCTATCACTCGCTAATGGATTGTGCGTAATAGCGCAAAGCAAAAGCGATGAAAGCGAAAGAAGCGCACCGCAAAGAAGAGCCGTCAAAATGCGTGGCAGGGTGGAATTTAGTACCACAAGAGTGCGAATTTCGCCTAAATTCGCGTGTGCGCCAAGAAGTGAAATGGCGCAGAGTATCGCAAAAATGAGCGTTAAGATTGGTAGAGTTTTATTCATTTGCGCTCTTTTGCGAAATTTTAGAATTTGGCGAATTTGATAAATTTGCCAAATTTGGCGAAATTTCTAAATTTTGCGAAATTTTGGAATTCTCTAAATTTGCCTCATTTTTTAAAATTTCACTCAGCAAATTTGCAAATTTTTGCATACTTAGCCACGCACCAGCACTCCACACAGCCTCTATTTGCGCGCGGTTTTGCAAAATTTGCAAATTTTTATAAATCCCATTTGAGGCGATTTGCGAGTTTATATCAACCCTGTTTGGCTCGATTATGACGAGCTTTGCACCCTGCTCCACCTCATAAAGTGCGCTTACATGGGCACTCGCGATACCCCAAAGATTATATGATAAATTTTTTGGAGCCAAATTTGTAATCCCAAGTTTAGCCAAAACCACGCCATACAGGCTGTTTGCGCCATAAATCCTAATGTGAGCCGCGTCGATAAACTGCACGACTAAAACAGGCGTTGTGAAATTTTCTAGCTCTTTTTTCTTTTTTTCGAAAAATTCGTTATTTTTGGCAAGTAAAATTTTCGCCCTCTCTTCGCAATCCAAAATTTTCGCCACTTCCAAAATAGCCTCGTTTAGGTTGTCTTCCAAATTTCCGCCTTTGTAAATATCGACAATGCGGGTTTTGGCGTATTTTGAAATGGTTTTTTCGTGCCCCGCAAAAAACGATGGCAAAAGCACGAAATCAGGCTTCAAAGCTATTATCATCTCCAAACTCGGCTGGTTTCTAAGCCCCAAATCTAGGGTATTTGCACCACTACCTAGCCCACCACCCCAGAGCATAAAACTCTGCTTTTCGGCCATTGCGATTGGCTCGTGTCCTAAAAACTCCAAAATCTCCGCCACGCTCCAATCCAGCGCGATTATACGCGATTTTTCGCCACCAAATACTGCGCCGAAAATTAAAAATAAAAAAATAACCGCTCTCATTAAAACATCGCCGTTAATAAATTTGTCTTTGGGTGCGCGATTATATGGGCATTTACGCCGTAAATTTCTTTGATTTTTTCTGCGCTCATAGCCTCGCTAGATGGGCAGTTTAGTATCAGCTCGCCACCTTTTAGCGCGATGATTTTATCGCAGTGCGAACAGGCTAAATTTATGTCGTGAATCACGATGATGACGCATTTGCCAAGCTCTTTTGCCATTTTTTTGATTAGCGCCATGATGCTTAGCTGGTGCGCGATATCTAGGGGCGCTAATGGCTCGTCAAGTAGCAAAAAATCGCTTTCTTGCGCGAGTAGCATGGCTAGGAAAATACGCGATTTCTCGCCACCGCTTAGTGTGGAGACGATCTGGTCTTTGAATTTGAGCGTATCTGTGATTTGTAAGCACTTGGTGGCGATTTTGGCGTCGTTTTCTTTGTCCGTAAAATACCTGCCCCCGTGCGCGTATCTGCCCGCCATAACTAGCTCCAAGCCCGTCAAATGAGAAGCGTCTGGTAAAATTTGGGGCAAATAAGCAACACTTTTGGCAAATTCTTTTTTTGCGTAATCTTCGATTTTTTTGCCATTTAGCGAAATTTCGCCACTTTGATTTTTGATTTGTGCGGCTAAAAGCTTGATAAGCGTGGATTTGCCGGAGCCATTGTGCCCCACGAGAGCGTAAAATTCGCCCTTTGCAAACTCTAAATTTATGTTATTTAAAATTTTTTTATTTTGTATTTGGTAATTTAGATTACTAGTTTTTAACACGATGATAATATCCATTATTAAAATAAAAGATAGATATTATCAAAAATTTAATAAATTTAAACTAAATATTTAACAATTATTATCAAAAGCCATATCAATTTAAAATTTCAAAAATGATAAAGTATAGCAAAACCTGCCCTACTCTACTCCCATAAACTGGGCTCCTGCGGGTCTGTATAACTGGATAAAATTTGATATGGCTGGTAGTCAAATTTGTATTTTAGGCTCGGACACTCACGCACTGCATAACCCAAATATATCCAGCGCAGATTAAATTTTTTCGCGATTTCAATCTGCTTTAAAAGTGAAAATTTCCCAAGGCTAAGATCGCTTCTGTATGGGTCGTAATAGCAATAAATCGAGCTTATCCCATCTTCGACAATGTCGATCAAATCGACGCAAATCAGCCTATCAAACTCATCGTAATACGAAATTTCCTTGCCGAAATTTCCATATCCCTCCACATAAATTTCATAGTATTTCTCAGGCGTGATATTTTGGCGTGGCCAGCCCTTTTTTTCGCTCATATAGTTGTGATAAATTTCAAAAAGCTCCAAATGCTCGCCGTCTAAAATCGGCGCTGAAAAGCCAAGCGTGGTTTTTTCGTTTTTTTTATAAACTCTGCGGTGTGATTTGGAAAATTTGAAATTTCTCGCATCTACTCTCAGGCTTTTACACTCATCGCAACCCGCACAAATGGGCTTTTGGAAGTAATTCCCAAAGCGTCTGTATCCGTGAGTGACTAAATTTGAATTATAAGAATATGAGGCGTTTTTGACAAAAATGTATTCATTTCTAGCTGATTTTCCCTGCAAATACGGGCAGGGAAAATTGAGCGTGCAAAATGGAATTTCAAGCATTAAATTTTTCTAATATTTGCGTTTTCGATATATTTCAAAAACTCGTCTTTTAGCCGATTTTCACGCGCACTCACGCTCTCATCGCCTAAATCCTCATCTTTGAAAATATCTTTAAATTCATCGCGATTTGGGTTTGGTTTTGGCTTAGGTTTGGGTGGATTTTTCGCCTTTTCTTCTTTAATCATATCTTTTTTTATGCTATTTAGCGATTCTAAAAAATCCATTTGCGCTCCCTAAATTTCGGCTTCTCGCATAGCAGAAGCGATTGCAGCGACGACTTCGGTTTTTTTCGTATCGAAATCGTCCTTGGTGTTTGCCAAAATTTTGTCCAAATTTTTCTCGACATAGCTCGTATCGAAAAATCCCAGTCTAAACTCACGCGATTTGCTGATCGAGAGCAAAAATGGGATTATCGTGCGCACACCCTCTATGCGAAACTCCTTCAATGCCCTTTCTAGCTTATTTACCGCCAAGTCATAATCTGTCGTTTTGATAATGAGTTTAGCTAAAAGCGAGTCATAAAATGGTGGAATTTTATAGCCTTTGTAAATATGGCTATCCACGCGCACGCTAGGTCCCAAAGCTGGGTAATAATCCTCGACTTTGCCAGGTGCTGGGGTGAAATTTTTCCATACATTTTCGGCTGTAATTCTCGCCTCAATCGCGTAACCGCGCGGTTTGATATCGCTTTGTTCGAGCTCTAAAATTTCGCCATTTGCGATACGAATCTGGCGCACGACGATATCCACACCGGTGATTTCCTCGGTGATTCCGTGCTCTACTTGGATTCTGGTATTCATCTCCATAAAATAGAAGTTGTTGTAATCATCGAGCAAAAACTCCACAGTGCCGACATTTGAGTAATTCACGGCCTTAGCTGCGGCTACTGCGGTGATACCCATGGTCTTGCGCAAATGCTCGCTAATCGACGGGCACGGGGCGATTTCGATGATTTTTTGGTGACGGCGTTGGATTGAGCAATCGCGCTCGCAAAGGTGGATAATGTTGCCGTAATTATCGCCGATGATTTGAAACTCGATATGGCGCGGATTGACGACGAGTTTTTCCATAAAAACTTCATCGTTGTTAAAATACGCCTTCGCCTCTCTGGTGCAGGATTCAAACGCCGCTTCCATATCCTCTTCGCTCCAAACTTCGCGGATTCCACGCCCTCCGCCGCCGCCGCTTGATTTCAAAATCACCGGATAGCCGATTTTGCGGGCGTATTCTTTGATAGTCTCCATTGATTCGTTGTTTAATTTTTCGGTGCCTGGCACGATAGGAATACCATTTTTGCGCATTAAATAGCGAGCGATGTTTTTATTACCCATTTTGCGGATAACTTCTGGTTTTGGACCGATAAAGATAATCCCAGCATCCTCGACCTCTTTTGCAAAATCATAATTCTCACTCAAAAATCCATATCCAGGGTGGATAGCGTCCGCACCGCTTGCTTTGGCTATTTCTACGATTTTTTTAGCGTCCAAATACCCAGTAAGTGGCTCTGTACCGACCTCATAGGCCTCATCAGCAATTTTAACATGCAAGCAGTCTTTGTCGGGCTCGGTGTAAATCGCTATACTTTTTATGTGCAAATCTCTACATGCTCTAATAACCCTAACCGCGATTTCACCGCGATTTGCTATGAGAATTTTATGTATCATACTAAAACACCTTTTTGTAAAAATAATATTGCGTATGATAGTATAAAAAATGTTATATCAAGTTGAAATTTAGGGGAAAAAGTCAAAATTTTAAAGGATTTTAGTGGTGCCCAGAGCCGGAATCGAACCGGCACGGAGTTGCCTCCGCCAGATTTTGAGTCTGGTGCGTCTACCAATTTCACCACCTGGGCTTAAATTAAAAATCGAGATTATACAAAAATTTGATTAAAATAAAATTAAGCCCCAAAATTTTGGGGCTTAAAGAGTAAGAAAAATTATTTTTTCTTTTTAGCTTTTGAAGCAGCAACAGCCTCTTTAAGTTGTTTGCCAACTTTAAATTTAACTACTTTTGTAGCAGGTGATTTGTAAGTTTTGTTTGTGCCAGGAACTTTGCCTTCACGAGCAGCACGCTCAGCAATGCTAAAAGAACCAAAGCCAATGAAACTAATCTCATCGCCTTTAACTAATAGCTCTTTAATTGTTTCAAGAGCTTTATCTACTACTGCTGTAGTATCTTTTTTGCTTTGTCCTGCTTTTTCAGCAACAATACTGATAAAATCAGCTTTTTTCATAGAGTATCCTTTGTGATAAAGTGTAACGGCGACCATTTTACAATACTTTGATAAAAATTTCAATAGAATTTTGCGAATTTTTCGCCAAATTTGGCAAAATTTCACGAAATTTGGCAAAATTTTGCCCATTTTCACACTATTTGAAAAATAAATTTTTCATTTTTTCCCAAATTTACACAAATTTAGCCGCTAAAATTTTTTATAATCTTAAATTTGATATAATGCGCCCAAAATTTTAAATTTAAGGTAAAAAGATGACAAAAATTTTAATGATAGAAGATGATTTGGAATTGGCTGAAATTTTAAGCGAATACTTAGAACAATACGAAATCGACATTACCGTCGCAGATGACCCATTTATCGGACTTTCGAAGCTTAAATTAGAAAATTTCAACCTCGTGATTTTAGACCTAACGCTTCCTGGCATGGACGGGCTCGAAGTCTGCAAAGAAATCCGCAAAACCTCGAATTTACCGATTATCATTTCTAGTGCGCGCCACGATTTGACCGATAAAATCAATGCCTTTGATTTCGGCGCAGATGATTATCTACCAAAACCATACAACCCCCAAGAGCTCCTAGCCCGCATTAAACGCCATGTCGAGCGCTACAACACAGGCTCGATTAAACAAAGTGGCGAAAAAACAAACAAAGACATCGTGGTAGATGATTTTTCGCACATTATCACCTTTAAAGGTCAGCCTTTATCGCTGACGGTCGCTGAATACGATGTCCTCTCATATCTAGTCAAAAAAGAAGGCGGAGCAATCACGCGCGAAGAGCTCATTTACAATAGCTCCTCAATCAGCGAAGAATCCTCGCCAAAAAGCATAGATGTCATCGTCGGTCGTATCAGGGTCAAGCTTGGCGAAACCTCCAAGACACCGCAATATATCCACGCAATCAGGGGCGTGGGATACAAGCTCGTGCAATAAATTTTGAAATTTAAATATGAAATTTAGATCTTCGATTTTTTATACCATTACATTTATTTTCGCGCTTGCGACGATTGGCGTATCGCTCGCACTCATTTGGCTTATCGGATATGATAAACAAAACTACACCAGAGAGCTAAACACAAAATACTCCATAGTCGCGCGCTCGCACCTATACCAGATGAGCAGGCTCATCTCACAAAACGAATTCCAAAGACAAATCGCAAATTTCGAATTTGCTAGCATTAATGACGAAAATTTTATAAAGCAATTAACCGAAAATGGCGAAATTTTAGACAGCATTTCGGCTGATATCGGCTCGGCTGATATTATAATGTATAACCGCAAACACTACCTCAAAATCACCCACGCCAACGAGGTTAGAATTTTAAATGACAAAGAATACCAACCATATCGCTACGATATTTTTAGAGCGATTTATGGCGGAATTTTGGCGATTATTTTGCTCGCATACATTTTTATTATACGCAAAATCAAACCACTTCGCAAGCTAAAACGCCAAATCGACAAATTTGCCACAGGCGATTTAAATATCGCAAATGTCGCCACAGGCACAGACGAAATCTCCGAGGTTTCGCGCGCGTTTTACGGCGCAGTTACGCAGATTAACAAACTAAACGAATCGCGCCACCTATTTTTGCGAAACATCATGCACGAGCTAAAAACGCCCATTACCAAAGGCCGCATAACCGTCGAAATGATCGAAAAAAACAAATACCAAGAGCGCTTGTTATCGGTGTTTGAAAGGCTAGAAGATTTGATTAACGAATTTGCCGCAGTCGAGAGGGCGACTTCTGGGATTCCGCTTGGAGAACGCGGAATTTACTCAGCCAAAGAAATCATAAACGAAGCCCTAAAAATCGCAATGATAGGCGAAAATTTAGTAACCATAAATGCGCCAGAGGATTTAAAATTTAATGTAGATTTGAAGCTGTTTTCAATCGCTGTGAAAAATCTAATCGACAACGCAATCAAATACTCCACCGACCGCCATGTCATCATAAATGTCGGAGAAACCTTCGATTTCATCAGCAATTCGCCAGAGTTAGAGCAGGATTTCGAGCATTACAAAGAGGCATTTTCCAAGGGCTCAAACGCCAAACAAAGCTTCGGTCTTGGGCTATACATCGTCGATAATATCGCCAAATCGCATGGTTTAGCCTTTAAATACCGCAGAGAAAATGGAACAAATATCTTTTATTTTGATAATATGAGTGAAATTTTACTCTAAATTTTAAGGCGATTTGATATATGATTGCAAAATTTTTTAAAAAGTGAGTTTATGCGAAATTTAATATTTTTACTAGCATTTTTCGGTGTTTGTTTGTGTGCAGAGAGCTTCATCACAGATGAAGAATACGGAGCCATGCTCTATCAAAACCCCCGTGGAATCGGCTGCGATAAGTGCCACGGCGAGCGTGGCGAGGGACAGCTCATCGCAAAATATGAGGAATTTAACCGCTCAAATGAAACCTACTACGAAAAATCCCTTTTCGCGCCCAAAATCAACACCCTTTCACTGCAAGAATTAGCCGACGGAATCGGCGCTAGCAAGGACATTATGCCAAGCTATTTTCTTACAAAAGACGAAATTATCATTATTTATAAATATTTAAAAGCCAAAAATCAAACCCAAAAAAAGGACGAAAATGACAAACAAAACTGAATTTGCAAAGGCTATGAAATTTATCCCAGGTGGCGTTGATTCGCCTGTTCGCGCATTTGGAAGCGTAGGTGGCGAGCCATTTATGGTAAAAAAGGGCAAAGGCGCGTATATCTACGATGTCGAGGGCAGAAAATACCTTGATTTCGTGCAAAGCTGGGGTCCGCTGATTTTCGGACACGCTGATAAAGATATCCAAAAAGCGGTTTGCGATGCAGCAAAATTTGGACTAAGTTTTGGCGCACCAAGCCCGCTAGAAACGAAACTTGCTAAGCTTGTTTTAGATAAATTTCCGTTTTTGGATAAAATTCGCTTCACTAGCAGTGGCACAGAGGCTACAATGAGCGCAATCCGCCTAGCGCGCGCTTACAGCGGAAAAGACGGCATAATAAAATTCGCTGGTTGCTACCACGGACACAGCGACTCGCTTTTGGTCAAGGCAGGTTCAGGGGCTACTACATTTGGATATTCAAGCAGTGCTGGCGTGCCAGAAGATATCGTTAAAAACACATTTGTGGCTGTTTATAACGATATCCAAAGCGTCAAAGCAATTGTAGAAGCCAATGATATCGGCACCATAATCATCGAACCAATCGCTGGAAATATGGGCTTAGTGCCTGCAAAAGCCGAATTTTTAAGCGAACTTCGCAAAATTTGCGACGAGAAAAAAATCGTGCTAATCATAGACGAGGTAATGAGCGGATTTCGCGCTAGTGCGCGCGGAAGCTACGATGTATATGGCATAGAGGGCGATATCGTAACCTTTGGCAAGGTAATCGGTGGCGGTATGAGCGTGGCAGCCTTTGCAGGAAAATCTGAAATCATGGATCTAATCAGCCCTCTTGGCGGTGTTTATCAAGCAGGCACGCTAAGTGGAAACCCAGTGGCGATGGCGGCTGGAATTGCGAGTTTGAGTAAAATTTATGCTAAGAAAAATTTATACAAAGATTTAAATTCACTCGCCAAACGCTTCATAAACGGCCTTAGCAAAGCCGCCAAAAAGCATGGTATCGCGCTTCAAACAGCCTGCGTGGGAAGTATGTTTGGGTATTTTTTCAACGAAAATGAGGTGAATAACTACGACGACGCGCTCAAATCCGACACTAAGCGTTTTGCGAAATTTCACCGCGAAATGATAAAACGGGGCGTATTTTTGGCGCCAAGTCAGTTCGAAACTGGCTTTATTTGCGAGGCAATGAGCAAAAAAGATATAGATTTTGCCATAAAAATGGCCGATGAAGCAATGGCAAATTTGTAAATTTTGAAATTTAAGGCGAGGTTATGAAATACACAAAAAACCTGCACAAGGTCGTCCCGGTCGCATACGATGTGAGCCTTGGGATTTCGATAGTCGTCGCAATCGCCATTGGCGTGGGGCTTGGGCTGTGGCTCAAATCCCTAACCGGCTCGTTAATCGTGTTTTGGGTTTGCGTGTGCTTTGGTATAGCTGCGGCGTTTTTAAATGTCTATAAGGCGTTTAAGGGGCTAAACGAAAGCCTCAAAGAGCTTGAAGACGATCCCAAATACAAGGCCGCAAAAGAGAATTTCGACGATGATGATTGGGACGAAAAAGAGTGAAAAAAGAAATTTTAAAAATCTACTTGATTTTTGATTTTCTACTCCTTGCGCTTGGGGGCTTACTTTGCGCTTTTGGGGCGAAATTTGCCCCATTTTTCGCTAGTTCGCAACTCGGATTTTTCTGCTCGCTTGCGGTTGTGTTTTTTTCGCACAGAGCCTACGCACTGCGCCTCGAAGATGAAATTCGCTCTGGCAAATACGACAAAATCGCTAACGATGAATTTGATGATGAAAATTTGGCCGAGCCCAAAAAAAGCGCGGTCAAATCAAATTTTGCCACCGCATTTTTTTCGCCATTTAAAATTTTATCTTACGCTGCGCTAATTTTTGGAATTTGGCTTTTGGCTAAATTTGGACTTTTAAACCCGCTTGCACTAATGCTTGGCGTAAGCGTAATCCCGCTAGGCACGCTCGTTTTTGCGTTTTGTAATAAAAACTAAAATTTTACTCTACAATTGCAAAGAAATGCGAAGCATTTCCGTAAAAATAAAACCAGCTAAATTTAAAGCGAAGCTTTAAATTTAGCCACTTCTAAGGTTTTACAGGGGTGGGGGTTGGTAAGGGGGAGGGTAGCGTCTCCTAAAAAGCGCGCCCTCCCCCTTACGGAGAATTTCACGGCGCAGGTTAAATTCAAAAAATAATTCAATGCTAAATTTAGGTTGAATTCCGAATTTAAATTTTACTGGATTGCTTCGCTCGTTACACTCGCTCGCAATGACACAGAATTTGCATTTTGGTAATTTTCGCTCGTAGATTGACTTCGCCTACGGCTCGTCCAAATGCCCCTTCGCTTCGCTCATTTTGCTTCGCTTTCTGCGAAAGCTTGCAATGACAAATTGTGCGCAAAACTTGCTAATCTGTCATTGCGAGATTTACGAAGTAAATCGAAGCAATCTACGAATTTAAAATTCCCGCCGCTAAATTTGCAAAATTACCGACCCGAAATTTTAAAAAACAAAAACAATCAAAACTACACAAATTTGGCTAAAAATATAAAGAATTATTAATTCAAATTTCGCTAAAATGATGAGTTTTGAAAAGGAATTTTATGGATTACAACACGCTAAAAAAAATATTTTTTAAATTTCAGCCAGAAACTGCACACCATATCGCAGAATTGGGGCTTTGCACACTAAGCGCAGTTCCGTTTGGACTGGAAATTTTAGCCAAAAATACAACTTACAAAGATGAAATTCTAAATCAAAAAATCTGGGGGTTAAATTTCGAAAATCCGCTTGGAATCGCCGGTGGATTTGATAAAAACGCAACCATGCTAGCCCCACTTTACGCCCTTGGATTCGGGCATGCTGAGTTTGGGACATTTACGCCAAAACCCCAACCCGGCAACGCCAAACCGCGCCTTTTTCGCCTAGTCGAAGAAGAAAGTATCCAAAACGCAATGGGCTTTAACAACGAGGGCGCCGAGGCTATCGCAGAGCGCGTGCGCAAAATTTACCCAGCCAAATTTCCGCTTGTCGCAAACATTGGCAAAAACAAAATCACGCCAAACGAAAACGCTCTAAGCGATTATGAAATTTTAACTCGCAAATTTGAGAGTCTTTGCGATATTTTCGAAATCAACATTAGCTCGCCAAATACGCCAAATTTGCGCGCTTTGCAAGATGAAAGTTTCATAAAAGAAATTTTATCTATGATGAGAGAGATTACCAAAAAACCAATAATTTTAAAAATCGCCCCCGATATGAGCGCGCAAAAGGCCGTGTCGCTATGCTCATGCGCCGTGAAAGCTGGGGCAGATGCCCTGCTAGTAAATAACACTAGCATTGATTATTCGCTAACGCCAAAGGCAAGGGATTTTGGCGGAATTAGCGGCAGGTTAATCACGCAAAAATCGCGCGAACTTTTCCGCGCAGTATCTAGCGAGCTATTTGGCAAAGCAGTGCTGATTAGCTGTGGTGGTATCAGCGACGGTAAAGAGGCCTACACCCGCATAAAAGACGGCGCAAGCCTAGTGCAAATTTTCACAAGTTTTATTTTCAAAGGCCCTAAAATAGCCTATAATATCAACTCCGAGTTAGCTTCACTCTTGCGCCAAGACGGCCTTTCAAATATCACAGAAGCAATCGGTTTAAATTTAAAAAAATGAGGTTTTTATGTTTGCAAAATTCAATAAAATCACGCTAGAAAACGGCTTAGCCGTCTATCACATACCGGTAAATTTAGGTAGCAATGTCATCAGCGTCGATCTATTTTACGATGTGGGCTCAAAGGACGAAGTCATGGGCAAAAGTGGCATAGCCCACATGCTCGAACACCTAAATTTCAAATCCACAAAAAATCGCAAAGCTGGCGAATTTGACGCCATTGTAAAAGGTTTTGGTGGCGTAAATAACGCAAGCACAGGCTTTGATTTCACGCACTATTTCATCAAATGCGAGCGCTCAAATCTAGCCACCTGCCTCGATTTATACGCAGATATCATGGAAAATTTAAAGCTCGAAGAGAGCGAGTTTTTGCCAGAGCGAAATGTGGTTTTAGAAGAGAGGCTTTGGCGCACGGATAACGATCCATTTGGGTATCTGTTTTTTAGGCTGTATAACAGCGCCTTTGTTTATCACCCATATCACTGGACACCGATTGGATTTAGAAGCGATATAGAGGGCTGGAAAATCGAGGATATCAGGGAATTTCACGCTAAATTTTATAATCCAAACAACGCGGCACTGCTAATCAGTGGCGATATCGATGAAAAAAGCGCGTTTGAGCTAGCCAAAAAGAGCTTTTCGCACATCAAAAATCGCTGCGAAAAATCGCATGTTTGCGCGCCAGAACCAGAGCAAGATGGCGCTAGATTTAATCTCATACACAAAGACTCTCATGTCCAAATCGTGGCAACCGCCTTTAAAATCCCGCCATTTAACCACGCTGACGCAGCCAGCATAAACGCTCTTTGCGACTATCTTGGCGGTATGAAAAGCTCGCTTTTGCAACGAATTTTAGTCGATGAGAAAAAGCTAGCCAACCAAATCGATGTCTATAATCTAGCCAGCAAACATGAAAATTTAATGATAATTTTCGGCGTTTGCAACGCTGGGATTAGCGGCGAGAGGCTAAGAGATGAAATTTTTGCTATCTTAGAAAACGCAAAAAATTCTCAAATCAGCGACGATGAAATCACAAAACTCAAAAATTCAGCCAAATCAAGCCTAATTTACTCCATGGATAGCGCTAGCAAGGTGGCTAGCATTTATGGCTCATATATCATCAGAGGCGATTTGGACGCGCTGTTTAGACTCCAAAGCGATATCGAAAACATCTCAGCGCAAAATTTAAACGAAACTATGAAAAAATATCTCAAATTTAAAAATTCAACCACATTGATTTTACGAAAGGAAAACGATGAATAAAAATGTAATTATCGGTTCAATGACCGCATTAATCACGCCGTTTAAAGACGGCAAACTTGACGAGCAAACCTACGCCAAACTCATAAAACGCCAAATCGATAACGGCATAAATGTCCTAGTCCCTGTCGGTACCACAGGCGAGAGCGCCACATTGACCCACGATGAGCACAAAGTCTGCATAGAAATCGCAGTCGATACCTGCAAAAACACAGGCGTCAAAGTCCTAGCAGGTGCCGGCTCAAACGCCACGCACGAGGCTGTGGATTTAGCCAAATTCGCGCAAGCGCATGGGGCTGATGGAATACTCTCTGTCGCGCCATACTACAACAAACCGACCCAAAAAGGCTTGTATCTGCACTACAAAGAGATTGCAAACTCTATCGAAATTCCAGTGCTTTTATACAATGTCCCGGGTAGAACAGGGTGTAATATCGACACAGAAACCATAATCAAGCTTTTTAACGATTGCGACAACATTTACGGCGTAAAAGAGGCAAGTGGCAGTATCGATAAATGCGTGGATTTGCTAGCGCACGAGCCGAAACTAAGCGTGATTAGTGGCGAAGACGCGATAAACTACCCTATCCTATCAAACGGCGGAAAGGGCGTCATCTCAGTAACTGCAAATTTATTGCCTGATTATATTTCAAAGCTCGTAAATTTCGGACTAAATAGCGATTATATCAAGGCAAAAGAGATCAATGATGATTTGTATGCTATAAACAAAATTCTCTTTTGCGAAAGCAACCCAATCCCGATAAAAGCGGCAATGTATATCGCTGGGCTAATGCCAGCTTTGGAGTATCGCTTGCCACTTTGCGAGCCTAGCAAGGAAAATTTAGCTAAAATTGAAGCTGTTATGAAACAATACAATATCAAAGGATTTTAATGATAGAAACTATCAACGAATTTAAAGGAAAAACCCTAGTAATCAGCGGTGGAACGCGTGGAATCGGTCGCGCGATTGTTTTGGAATTCGCCAAAGTTGGCGCAAATGTCGCCTTTACCTACAACTCAAACGAAGAGTTAGCCAAAACCCAAGCAGCGGAGTTAGAAAAGGAATTTGGCATTAAAGCAAGGGCGTACGGCTTAAATATCTTAGAGCCAGAGACCTACAAAGAGCTATTTGAAAAGATCGATGCAGATTTTGATAGAGTGGATTTTTTCATCTCAAATGCCATTATTTCGGGTCGCGCGGTGGCTGGTGGATACACTAAATTTATGAAGCTAAAACCACGCGGGATTAACAATATCTTTACCGCGACAGTAAATGCCTTTGTCGTGGGCTCGCAAGAAGCAGCCAAACGCATGGAAAAGGTAGGTGGTGGCAGTATAATCAGCCTAAGTTCGACTGGAAATTTAGTCTATATCGAGCATTACTCAGGACACGGCACTGCAAAAGCGGCAGTTGAGGCTATGGCAAGATACGCTGCAACCGAGCTTGGCGAGAAAAATATCCGCGTAAATGTCGTAAGTGGCGGACCAATCGAAACAGACGCGCTAAGAGCTTTTACGAATTATGAGGAAGTGCGCGACAAAACAGCCGAGCTAAGCCCGCTTAATCGCATGGGACAGCCGACAGATTTAGCAGGTGCGTGCCTATTTTTGTGTTCAAGCAAGGCTAGTTGGGTTACAGGTCATACATTTATCGTCGATGGCGGAACAACTTTTAAATAAAATTTGGAAAAAATATGTGGAATTTACCAAATATATTAGCAATTTTTAGGGTTCTACTAGCGCCTTTGTTTTTTTATCTCATTTTGCTTGCTGGCAATGCCGATAGTAGCGGTATGGTTGGCGCGGTGCATGTCAGCTGGATAAACTACTTCGCCGCCCTAACCTTCGTAATCGCCTCCGTGACGGACTTTTTCGACGGATTTATCGCTAGAAGCTGGAATCAAATCACCAAATTTGGTGGTATCATCGATCCTCTGGCTGATAAAATGCTAACCTTGGCTGGATTTTTAGGGCTTATGTATATTGATAGAGCGAGCCCATGGGCTGTGTATCTAATCCTAATCCGCGAGTTTTTTATCACAGGTTTTCGCACGGTTATGGTGAGCGAAAATATCAGCGTCTCAGCCTCAATGGCAGGCAAGGTAAAAACGGTGTCGCAAATGTTTGCCATAGGATTTTTGACAATGCAGTGGAGTGGTGGAAATTTCTTGCTATGGCTCGCAGTGGCACTCACGCTGTATTCGGGACTAGAATACATTTTGGCCTACGCTAAAAATCACAAAAAAAATGCAAAAGCAACGGAGTGATGTTTGAAAAGCATACTTTTAACCATAGGAATTTTGCTTTGTGGATTGTATTTTTACGGGTTACATTTTTTTGTAACGATTTTAGCCATTAGCTTTTTGATATTTTTCCACGAGCTTGGCCATTTTAGCGTTGCACGCCTGCTTGGCGTGGGCGTAAATGTATTTAGCGTGGGCTTTGGCGAGAAAATTTACACCAAACAAATCGGCGCGACACAGTATTGCATAAGCGCAATCCCGCTTGGCGGATATGTCAGCCTAAAAGGTCAAGAGGATTTGGACCCAAGTGCGAAAAATTTCGACCCCGATAGCTACAACACCAAAGGCCCGCTAGCGCGCATTGCCATACTTGTGGCTGGGCCTGCGTTTAATATAATTTTGGCGTTTTTAATCTACATTAGCCTAGGCTATATCGGCGTAGAGCGTATCGCGCCAATCGTAGGCGCAGTGAGCGAAAACTCAGCCGCACAAAACGCCGGAATTATGGTCGGCGATGAAATTTTATCAATAAATGGCGCGCAAATCAGAGAGTGGGACGATATCTCCAAAAATGTCGTAGCTGGGGATTTAAGCCTACAAATCAAGCGCGCAGGTAAAATCAAAAACCTAAATTTAACCCCGAAAATGGGCGAGAAACTAAACATTTGGCGAGAGCGTATCCAAACTCCACTAATAGGAATTTCTCCTGGAAAAGAGCCCAAATATATCACGCTCTATCACACGGGCGCTAGCTCGCTAAGTTTTGCGCTAGATGAGACAATCCAATCGAGCAAAATCATCTTGGTGGGGCTCGAAAAACTAGTCTCAGGCGTCGTTTCTCCTAAGGAAATGGGCGGAATCGTCGCTATCACCGATATCACGACTAAGGCCGTAAGCTACGGAGCTTCGGTAGTTTTGCTCCTTGTTGCGCTGATTTCTGTGAATTTGGGCATAATAAATCTCTTCCCAATCCCAGCTCTTGATGGCGGACATATTTTGTTTAACCTAATCGAGCTTGTGTTTCGCCGCCCAGTGCCAGAGAAGGTTTTCGTCGGCGCTAGCTACGCTGGAATCGCGATTTTGGCAATGCTGATGATTTTTACGATAGTAAATGACTTCGCGCGCATGCTAGGATTTTATCAATGAATCTAGCGCAAATTTTAGAGCGCATAGACAGCGCAAAAATTTCATCAGGCGCGCAGAGCGTGCGTCTAATCGCTGTGAGCAAAAATGTAGATACTGACGCGGTGGAAAATCTCTACTCGCAGGGGCAAATCGAATTTGGCGAAAACCGCGTCCAAGAGATGAAGCGAAAATGCGAAATTTTAAGCGACCTGCCCCTAAAATGGCACTTCATCGGCTCACTGCAAAGTAATAAAATAAATCATTTGCTCTCGCTTCGCCCTGCGTTGTGGCAAAGTTGCAACTCTTATGAGCTTGCTACTGCTGTGAATAAACGGCTAAATTTCACGCTAGATACGCTTTTGGAGATAAACTCAGCTAGCGAAAGTAGCAAAAGTGGGCTTGAAATTTCGCGCGCGATTGATGAGTTTTTGCAGATAAAAGAGAGTTGCAAAAATCTAAATTTATGCGGCGTGATGAGTATCGGCGCGCACTCAGACGATGAGCGCGAAATACAAAAAAGCTTTGAAATTACCTATAAAATTTTTGAAAATCTACGACCGCACGGCGCGCAAATCTGCTCAATGGGCATGAGCGATGACTTTGAACTAGCCATAAAATGCGGGTCAAATATGGTCAGGCTCGGGCGGATTTTGTATATTTAATAAAATTTCGGACATGAAATCAGCGATAGTAGAGATTAAGCGGGATTTGTTTCGCATTTAGTGTCAAATTGGATTATGGCTCTTTTAGTATTAGAGCCATAATCCACATTTTAAAAGAGTATCAATGGAAAATAAAGAAACAAAATTACTAAATTTGCATAAAAAAATCAAAAAATATAACTACTATTTTTTGATTTTTACATTGCTAGTTTCATTACAAATTTTTGTCTTACCAAACAACATTGTAGAAAAATTTCCTATTTTGAATACTTTTATAAAATTTATGAAATCTCATTTTGAAATCGTAAATTATTCATACGAAAATTTGCCGACTTTTGTTACATTTTATCTATGCGAAATGAGCCTACTCGGTCTAATTTATGGCGCTTGTTGCTTCATTTATGCTATTTATTTTCTGGGTTTTCATTATGATTTTTGGATAAAATGCAAAAGAGTAGATGACCCCAGCATATTTTTACACGAAAACAAATCCGCCCCAGATCAATTTATCACTTTGATTTTACGACCAGGCGAATTTTCTGGTTTGCTCATCAAAAATAGATTTCTATTTTTGGTTTCTCTATCGTTTCTTCTGCTTATGTGTTATGATCTTATAGAAATAAAAAACAAAAAAGGTTATTTTAATAGCTCAGAAATTCCGAAATTAGAAAATTTGGATTTTTTCATCTTTGGAATTTTTTATGGTTTTGGATTGATTTGGTTTTGTATTGCTATATTTGGTGCTATTTTTGGAATTATTACTTCCTTTATTATTGATTTTAAGCGATTAGATTAAAAATGTCGTTGTTAAATTTTAACTATACCAAAAAACAAAAAACTGCTTTGTTCGCGACAAAAATTTAGCGTCGCAAAACAAAGCACAAAAAATTATAAATTTATTTCACGCTTGCGATGACTTCGATTTCTACAAGAGCATCTTTTGGGAGTTTTGCGACCTGAACGGTTGAGCGGGCTGGTTTAGTGTCTTTGAAATACTCGCCATACACCTCATTTACCGCCGCGAAATCGCCCATATCAGCCAAAAAAATCGTGGTTTTAATCGCGTGGTCAAAGTCGCTTCCAGCCTTTTTCAAAATCGCTTTTAAATTAGCCATAACCTGCGTAGTTTGCGCTCTCACATCGCCACCAGCGAACTCGCCATCTGGCGTGAGCGCAATCTGACCAGAAGTGAAAACAAATCCATTTGCGACGATTGCTTGTGAATACGGCCCAATGGCACCCGGGGCTTTTTTTGTCGAAATTACCTTCATACAGTATCCTTTCAAAAAAAAATTAAAAAATTCTAGCCACTTTTAACTTATGAGCCAATAAATTTAAGTTTTTTTATAAAACTACCAAATTTTAGCCAAAAATCAGTCCATAAAGTAGCTTTAAAATCGTGCATGCAACGACGAAAAGTAGTATCGTGCGCACGAATTTCACATCCTTTTTCACGACCAAATTCGACCCCATCCAGCCGCCTACTATCTGCGCGCAACCCATGATTATACCTATCATCCACAGCACCTGTCCGCCGATGATAAACACGCCTAGTGATACGATATTTGAGACGAAATTTAAAATTTTTGTCTGCGCGACGGCAGTTTTCATGTGAAGCCCTAGCACGCCAACTAGCGCAAAAGTCCAGAACGACCCAGCCCCAGGTCCGAAAAATCCGTCATAAAATCCCAAAAGCAGACCAAACAAAACATAAAATAAATTTTTGCTCATCTTCGCTGCGCGCTCGCTCTCGCCCAAATTTGGGCTTAGCACAGTGTAGATAAAAAGCGCTAAAAGCAAAACCGGGATAATGTAGTTTAGAAATTTCGCGTCGATTAAAAGCACCACGCGCGTGCCAATAAATGCGCCAATGAGCGTGCAGACTATCGCTAGGGCGATTTTGCGCGGATCGACTAGCCCTTTGAGCGTGAAATTTAGCGCCGCAGAAAATGTGCCAAATGTGCCTTGAAGCTTGTTCGTGCCAAGGGCGAGGTGTGGCGGGATACCCACTGCAAGCAGTGCAGGCAGGCATATCAGCCCGCCTCCGCCTGCGATTGCGTCGATAAATCCACCAGCAAACGCCGCAGCAACTAAAATCAAAATTTGCCAAATTTCAAATTCCACACTCTCCCCTTTTAATCAAATTTATTTAATTTCAAAGTCAGGAAAAACGCTGTTCCAAAGCGTTTTAAGATTTTCGGTTTTAAAGTCCCCAACACGCCTAAGCCTGTGCGTCATCGCTAGCATATCTGGGTAGTGAGCGAGCAAATGCACCGAAAAATCGTGCGAATATGGGCTAATGTGCGTGATTAGCGGGACTGCGCGCAGACTTTTTATCTTTGTCGCGTTGCCCTCTTTTTCGATTACGATATCAGCCATGGCGCCCAGCATGCGCGCACTTTCGTCTTGATTAGATATGAAGTTTCCTAGCGAATAAAAGCACGGCACGCTTCTGTTATCATCTGTGGTGATGAGCTCTAATGGCTGGATTACATGCGGGTGTGTGCCGATGATGAGATCTGCGCCAGAGTTTGCCAAAAACTGCGCCTGCTTTTTCTGTGTGGCGGTTGGTTTGTGCGTGTATTCCACGCCCCAGTGTGGCAAAACCACCACAAAATCGGCGTGTTTTTTCGCAAGTTCCAAGTCGCTTAAAATTTTTTCCTCGTCACTTAGCAAATCCACCAAATACCCTTTGCCTTTTGGCATTATGTGGCCATTTAGCCCATAAGTGTAGTTCAAAAACGCGACGCTAACATTGTTTTTTTTCAAAATTTTAACGATTTTACTGCTATTTTGATCTGGTGAAATGCCAATATACGCGATATCCTCGAAGCCAGACCAAAATTTCGCGCTATCTAGTATGCCTTCTTCGCCCTTATCGAGCGCGTGGTTTGTCGCATGGGCGATTAGATTAAACCCAGCGTCTGCCACAGCCTCGCCTACTTCGAGCGGAGAGCCGAAATTTGGGTAGCCAGAGAGCTTTTTTTTATCTTCGATTAGGATTGTTTCTTGGTTTATGATTTTGATATCTTTGTCTTTGATTTCATCTTTGATAAAGCGATAATACGGCTTAAAATCGTGGCTTTTGGCGGTTTTATCATGCGCGCCCTCGATTAGCTTGGAGTGGATTAGATTGTCCCCCACAGCGATGAGAGAGAGGGTGTTTTCGCTAGCACAACCAAAAAGTAAAAATGAAAAAAAGAGAATTAAAATTTTCAAAATTTCCCCAAATTTAGCCGAATTTAACACTGCTCGCTACTATTACTAGCCGAATTTGACTCTGAATTTTGCGTAGAATTTTGCTCTGAAATTTCGCCATTTTCTGCCAAATTTTGCTCTGAATTTTGCTCTGAATTTTCGTGCTCGTCGATGATAGCTTGCATTTTGGTGCGGGTATTTTCTAGCCATGCGTTATCACTCGTATCGACAGGGTCTAGGTAGATGATTTTCACATGTCCGCTTCGCACGCGAAATTCCTTCGAATCCGCAATCGCCCCAGTGCCGATAAGCACGATAGGCTGGACTTTAAGGCTTAGTTTGTTTGCTATCATTTTTGCGCCGTTTTGAAATTTGAGCATTTTCGTGCCACGATGTCTGGTGCCTTCTGGAAACATCACGATAGCACGGCCGTTTTTTATACGATCATCTACTTCATGCACGATTCGCACGAGCTCACGAGGGTTTTTGCGATCGACGGCAATCATCTTTGGCAGGGTTAAAATTTTGCCGATTATCGGCAGTTCGCCAATCTCTTTTTTGGCTATCCAGCAGATGTTTGCAGGGTGAGTTTCTTCTAAAACCACGATATCCATAATGCTTTGATGATTTGCGATAAAAAGCCCCACCTGCGGATCTGGCGAGCCGATGATTTCGATATCATAACCCACAGCGTATCTTTGCCACCTGCCCCACATACGGCGAAATGTGCGGTGCGAGCTGTTTTTCGCCCACATCAGCACGATTACGACCATTACCGTAGCGATGAACCAAAACGAGTAAAAAAGTGCCTTAATCCTTGACAATTTCGTCCTTTTTGATCCAGCCGATTTTGCTACCACTTAGCATGATTTTATAAAATCCCTTGTTTTCGCCCAAAATTTCGACCTTTTGAGGCTCTTTGGTGACATAAAACACCGTAGATGTCGGTATCGGCAAGATATGCACGGCGGTATTTTTGGCGATTTTGCCATTTCCATAAGGGTTTTGATAATACAAATTTAGCGCCAAAATAATCACCGCAAAAATCAGCGGAGTGATATTTTTGCTGAGCAAAAACATCACCAAAAGCACAGCTGCAAGGGTGTAAATGGCGATTTGTTTGTAAGCTTCAAATTTTGATTCTTTCGGATTAAGTCCGATTTGCGTGCTAAGATCCTCGGCCTGCGGATTTAGCTCGATACCAAAATTTTCGAATTTTTTCGTTTGCAGATTAAAATAGCTAAAATCAAAATTTTTCACATTTTTGTCGATTACAGCGAAATAATATCCACTCTGACTAGCGTATCCGCCACGCACAGAATCCACGCCTTGTTTTATGATAGAGGGATTATCCACGCTAAATGAGGCAAGCGCGCCGTTTCGCACGCTTAAATCTAGGGTGAGTAAATTTGAATTATCATCAAATTTGGCGGTTTTGTAGTTTTTCAGCTTCAAATCATCGGCTGAAATATGGACGAAATTTTCCCTTTTTTCTAGCTTGATAAACTCAGGATTGCGCGGTTTAATCGAGCTTTTTTCGAAAAATTCGCCATTTCGCTCTAAGGTTAGAATAATGTCATTTATCTTCGCACCCTCGCCGTTTGCGCTAAAATACAGCGTCGTTTCAAACATCTCATCGCCCTGTATCCACGAGAGATTATCCTCGTTTAGCCAGATTAAATTCTCCGTGCGATCGATCGCTAGTTTTGGCGTAACGGTTACTTTTTGACCTAAATACACGCTGAAATTTATCCTAAAAATTTCATTATAATAGGCTTTTTTAGGCGCTCCATCGACTTTGAGAGTGAGTTCTTTGGGTTTGATATCCTCGTAGATTTTCTCATCTGAAATATCCAAATCCACCTCATTTGTCGGCGCAAGCGCCCTTAAATCATCAAGGCTAAGGTTTTTATTCATAACCTCGTTTTTATTCATTTTCATCATTACGCGAGAGTTATCACGCTGTGCGCCCTCAGTAGAACTGGTTTGCTCCGATTTTTTCGGAGCGTATTTGCTCAAATCATCGAGCGAATCTATGCTAACTTCTGGCGCAGCTAGGCTAAGTGCGCAAATACCAAAAAGGGCTAAAACTATTCTTAACAAACTAGCCCTTTTAGCATTTTTTCGCCGTCCGTTCCACCGAGAATTTCCTCGATAGCGCGCTCAGGGTGTGGCATGAGACCAAAGATTTTTTTGCTTTTATCGCAAATTCCAGCTATGCTATCAACCGAGCCATTTGGGTTTAAATCATTGCCATTTTCGTCGCAGTATTTAAGCAAAATTTGGTCATTATCATACATTTTTTTCAAATTTTCGCTATCCACATAGTAATTTCCCTCGCCGTGCGCGATAGGGATATTTAAAAGCTCGCCATTTTTGCAACAAGCAAGAAATTTATTGTCATTACTAATGACTTTTAGATAGTGATATTTAGAGATAAAGCTCAAATTTATGTTGCGGTTCATCGCGCCCTCTAAGAGTTTGAGCTCCAAAAGCATTTGAAATCCATTGCAAATACCGAGCAAATACCCGCCCTTTTTGGCGTGAGCGCGCACAGCCTCCATGATAGGGCTAAATTTCGCAATCGCAGCCGTTCTTAGATAATCACCATGGCTAAAACCGCCAGGAAGCACGACCAAATCGGCATTTAGCGTAGTATCCTTATGCCAAATCACTTCTACATCGCAACCAAGACGCTCAAAAGCATATTTTGTGTCGCGTTCGCAGTTCGTGCCTGGGAAATTGATAACCGCTACCTTCATAGCACAATCTCGTAATCTTCGATAACGGTGTTGGCTAGCAGGTCCTCGCACATTTGCTCTACATTTTTATAAATCGCCTCTTTGTTCTCGCCTTGCATGTCAAGCTCGATTTGTTTAGCCACGCTTACAGAATTTACACCGCTAAAACCAAGCGAAGTTAGGGCGTGTTTGACGGCCTTGCCTTGCGGATCTAAAACGCCATTTTTCAATTTTACATTTACGATTACTTTCATTTTTTATCCTAAAATTCTTTTTAAAACTTCCTCATAAGCGACTTTTACATCACCGAGCCCTTGGCGGAATACATCTTTGTCTAGTTTTTGGTTCGTATCCTTATCCCAAAAACGGCAGCTATCAGGGCTAATCTCATCAGCTAGCAAAATTTCGCCTTTGCTATCTTTGCCAAGTTCGATTTTAAAGTCGATTAGGCGCAAATTTCTCTCATCGAAAAATTTAACCAAAATTTCATTTATTTTCTTTGCGATTACTTTAAGCTCGTCAAGCTCGGCTTGATCTTTTACCGCACCTAGGATTATGGCGTGTTCGTCGTTTAGGATCGGATCGCCCAAATCATCGTCTTTGTAGCAAAACTCGACCAAAGTAAATGGCAAAATCGTGCCCTCTTTGATACCAAGGCGTTTTGTAAGTGAGCCGGTAGCGACATTTCGCGCGATGATTTCAAGTGGGAAAATTTTGCATTTTTTGACTAATTGCTCGGTTTCATTTAGCGTCTCAACTAGCGCAGTTTTGATGCCGTTTTTCTCTAATAAATGAAAAATTTGAGTTGAAATTTTGCAATTAAGCGCACCTTTTCCAGCCTCTTCTGCCTTTTTCACGCCGTTAAATGCAGTTAGGGAATCTTTGAATTCGCTAATTAGCAAATCATCATTGCCCTCGACTGACCACATTTTTTTGCCTTTGCCCTCGTAAATAAGCTCTTTTTTGCTTGCCATGCTACTCTCCTTTGCTTAGTCTTAAAATTTTAATCGCATCAATTGCGGTTTTTAGCTGAATATCGTCGTTAATCTGCTCTTTTGAGATGAAATTCTTCTCATCTTTTTTCTCTTTTTTTTCTTCTTCTTTTTTCGGCTCTTCGACCTTTGCAAGCTCGCTTTCTAGGTGTTTTTTCAGGTCGGCTTCTTTGACTGAAAATTCATTTTCGCTCTTTTGAGGCACCTTGCCAGCTGCTACAATCAAATCAGGCGTAACGCCCACAGCTTGGATTGTGCGACCACTAGAAAGGTAATACCGCGCGATTGTTAGTCGCAAGGCTTCTTTGTTTTCGATAGGCAAAATCACTTGCACGCTACCCTTGCCGAAAGTATTCTCGCCCACGATTACAGCGCGTTTTAGATCCTGCAACGACCCGCTTACGATCTCGCTTGCACTCGCACTTCCGCCATTTACTAGCACGACGAGTGGCAGGTCGGTTACCTTTTTCTTAGGATCTGCGTTATGCTCCTCGGTATCGGCTTTGTTGCGACCTTTTTGCGATACGATTAAGCCCTTATCCACGAATAAATTCACAAGTCCAATTGCCTGCTCCAAAAGTCCGCCAGGATTGTTTCGCAAATCAAGGATTATCCCCTTTGCCTCAGGGTGTTCTTTTATAAATTTAGCCGTGTCAGCGGTGACATGCTGGTCGAAATTTGTTACACGCAAATACAAAATTTTCTCATCATCTATCATTTTCGAATACGCAGACTCGACCTTGATTATATCGCGCACAATCTCCACATCAAAGGGCTTACTCTCGCCTTTGCGAACGATTGTGAGCGTGATTTTGGTTTTTGGTTTGCCACGCATTTTGCTTACAGCTTCATCGATTGTAATCCCAAGTGTCGCATTTCCGTCGATTCGCAAAATCACATCATTTGCTTTAAGCCCTTTTTTATCAGCCGGTGTGCCCTCAATCGGCGAAATTATCGTTAGTGCGCCGTCTTTCATACCGACCTGAATGCCCAAACCGCCGAATTCGCCCTGAGTTTGTACCTTAGTATCATTGTAAGCTTTTTGATCCATAAAGCTAGAATGGGCGTCTAAATTTCCCATTAATCCCGAAATCGTCTTATCCACAAGCTCCGAAAAACTCATCTGCTCGACATAATTATTTTCCACGATTGCTAGGGTTTTAGTAAGCTTTGCCAGCGCTTCAAGCCTTGTTTTTTCGCTGTCAGGTTTTTTGGTCGAATTTGCCTCTTTCGCCTCCAAATTTCCTACAAAAAACAGACCAAAAAGTAGTGAAAATACAAAACCAAAGCCAAAAAAGAGATGTTTTTGTTGCAAAAATTTGTCCTTAATTTGAAATAGGCGGAATTCTATAAAAATTTCGCTAAATATTAGTTAAATTTAAGCCATTTTTAGCGATAAAATTTTAAAATTCAGAGCGAAAAATTTGAAAGATTAAATTTATTTACTAAAAAACCTTGACATTATTAGACTAAATATATATAATACAGACAAAATCAACTTTAAGGAGTTTTTATGAACGAAACACTTGAAATTTTAACTGACAAAATGCACTCACTACTCGAAAGTTCGCTCTCCCTAGCTATCCACTCCAAAAATGGCGAGGTTGCGAATTTGCACATTTTGTGGGCATTGTGCGTGGATTCAAGCTCTGTGCTAAATCAAATTTTTAACAAATTTGACATCAGCAAAAGCGCGGTTGAGTTAGAAATCAAAAGCGCGCTACAAACCCTGCCAACTAGCTCAAATGTTACGCGCGATAATATCAAAATTTCGCGCGAAGTGGTAAATTCATTAGAGAGCGCAAAAGGCCTAATGACGAGCCTTGGGGATAAATTTATCGCTATTGATACTTGGTTAGTGGCGAATTTAGACAAATCTCCGCTAAAAGAAATTTTGGCTAAATTTGCCGATCTTAGCGAGATAAAAAAAGAGTTAGAAATGCTAAGAGCGGGCAAAAATATCACCACCAAAACAGGCGATGACACACTTGAAGCACTTAGCAAATTTGCGCTAAATTTGACCCAAAAAGCGATAAATGGCGAGTTAGATCCCATTATCGGGCGCGATGAAGTCATCACCCGTATGATGCAAATACTAATCCGCAAAACGAAAAACAACCCAATACTTCTTGGCGAACCAGGCGTTGGCAAAACCGCCATTGTCGAGGGTTTGGCGCAGTTAATCGCGCAAAAAGATGTCCCGCTTAGCCTGCAAAACAAGCGCGTAATGGCGCTTGATATGAGCGCACTCATTGCCGGCGCGAAATACAGAGGCGAGTTCGAAGATCGCCTAAAAGCCGTCATCGACGAGGTTAAAAAAGCTGGCGATGTGATACTTTTCATCGATGAAATTCACACTATCGTAGGAGCTGGGGCAAGCGAAGGCAGTATGGACGCTGCAAATATCCTAAAACCTGCCCTAGCTAGGGGCGAGCTACACACTATCGGCGCGACTACGCTCAAAGAATACCGCAAATATTTTGAAAAAGACGCCGCCTTGCAACGCCGTTTCCAGCCTGTCATCGTGGCTGAACCGACCGTGAGCGAGGCTACGGCGATACTTCGTGGCATAAAAGAGCGTTTAGAGGTTCATCACAATGTTACAATCACAGATAGCGCGCTAGTCGCTGCTACCAAGCTTAGCCACCGCTATATCAGCGATAGATTTTTGCCTGATAAGGCGATTGATTTGATCGACGAGGCTGCCGCTGAGCTAAAAATGCAAATCGAGAGCGAGCCTTACGAACTAGCCAAGGCAAAAAGGGAAATTCTAACCCTTCAAGTCGAAAAAGAAGCCCTAAAAATGGAAAACGACGCCAAAAACGACAAAAGGCTAAATCAAATCGACAAAGAGATTGAGAATTTAAACGAAACCAAAAATTCGCTTTTGGCTAAATTTGAGAACGAAAAGGCTGTATTTAACGGCATAAGCGAAGCCAAAAAATCAATAGATAGCCTAAAAATCGAAGCCGCAAATGCTAGAAGCAAAGGGGATTTAAGCAAGGCTGCCGAAATCGAATACGGCAAAATCCCAGCCGCAAACGCCAAAGTCAAAGAGCTAGAAGCCAAATGGGAGGGTATGAAGGAAAGCGGAGTTTTGCTAAAAAATCGCGTCGATGAGGAAATGGTCGCAGGAATCCTTAGCAAATGGACAGGAATTAGCGTAAGCAAAATGCTCTCATCAGAGCGCGAAAAATACCTAAATATCGAATCTCACCTAAAACAAAGCGTCGTGGGTCAAGACGCCGCGCTTCACGCCATAGCGCGCGCTGTGAAGCGAAACAAGGCTGGCCTAGCTAGCGCAAATCGCCCGATTGGAAGCTTTTTGTTTTTAGGACCTACTGGCGTGGGCAAAACAGAGAGCGCCAAAACACTAGCGAAATTTTTATTCGACGATGAGCGAGCGATGATTAGATTTGATATGAGCGAATATATGGAAAAACACAGCGTCTCACGCTTGCTTGGTGCGCCTCCTGGATATGTGGGATACGATGAGGGTGGTCAGCTAAGCGAGGCTGTGCGCCGCCATCCATATAGCGTGCTACTTTTCGACGAAATCGAAAAGGCACACAAAGATGTCTTTAATATCTTGCTTGGCATTTTAGATGACGGGCGCGCAACCGATAATAAGGGCGTGGTCGTGGATTTTAAAAACACCATTATAATCCTTACGAGCAATATCGGCTCGGATAAGATTATGAGTCTGGGCGAAAATGAGCGCGAAAACGCCGTAAAAGACGAACTGAAAAACTATTTCAGACCTGAATTTATCAACAGGCTCGATGACATTGTGATTTTCAACGCCCTTAGCGAGGACAATCTCATCGACATCGTAGGAATTATGTTTAAAGAACTAGCCCATTTGCTCGAAGAACGCGGTATCAGCGCAACTCTAAGCGAAAATGCCAAAAAGCTCATCGCTGGGGCTGGATTTGATGCAGAATACGGCGCCAGACCGCTAAGACGCGCACTTTATGATTTAGTCGAGGATAAGATCGCCGATATGATTTTAAACGACGAACTCAAAGAAGGAAATGCGATCCTAATCGACGCCAACGGCGAGGATATCGAGATTAAGGTCGTTTCATAAGCTAAATTTGGCGCGAATTTATGCGCTAAATTTAGCCTCAAATTCGCGCTAAATTTTCTTAAATTTCAGCGCGAATTTATTTAAAATTTCAAGCCTAAATTTTGCAAATTTAGGCTTTTTTAAATTTTAAAATTTCAAATTATTTATAAAATTTCGAAATATCCACAGCAGGGTCTGGATTTTTGTTTTTCGCTAAATTTCTAGCCCCTAGCGTATCTGCTTGCACCCCGTCGCTAAAAATATCGCTAAATTCGCCAAAATTTGCCGTCTCTACACCCAGCCAATGCGCAAAATTTTGCGGAAAATAATTCGCAAAATTATCGTAGTTTTATTGATTTTTTGCTCGACTGATAATAAGTTCTCCTTTCTAAAAAAATGGTTTATCAAATTTAATTTTTCTTACTAAAAACACTATAAACACAAGGGATATTGTTTATATCTTTTTTCAAAATTTGGATACAATAAGCCCTAATTGTCTTGTATTCTTGTTCAGTAGCAATTAGAATATTCATAATCCTACCACCTTTAAAATCGTTCTCATAAATTACAAATTGATCAAAAAATCTAAGCGAATTAAAACCTCCTTTGTGGATATGAAGTATAAATTTAATTGAAACAATAACCAAGATAAAACCAATCACAAAAATTAAACCTTTTTCTAGTTCTCCTGCCAAAAAACCAGCAAAAAGCCATATAGCCACAAAAGCAAAATTTAATTTATCGATATTTTGCGACCTATCCCAACGAATATCACTTGACATTTTTATTGAACTTATATCGCTGATATTTAGCTTTTTTATAATTTTTTTATCAGATAGCAAAGTGATAGAATTATTTGTAAATTCAAATCGTTTATTTTCTTTATCTGTTTGTTTATTTTTGTATAAATAAAATAGTGATAGTGGTATTAAAATGATAAAAACTCTAATATAAAACTCTATCTCTTGCGCCCCAGTGTGAGTCGTAAAAATCAAAGTTAAAAAAAGCAAAGGAAAAACTATAAACATAGAATATACAGCATATTCGCCCGTAACATAATCCTTGATTATCAACGGTTCTTTATCGTAATCTCTTAAATTCTTACTTTTCAAAATTTAATCCTTTTATAAATTTTCCGTCATTGCAAGAGTTTGCCCTTAGGCAAATTTGTGGAAACCGCAAATGATTAAATTTGCGATTTGCGAATTAGCGCTTCCACTGTCATTGCGAGATTTACTAAGTAAATCAAAGCAATCAACGAGCTAGAATAACCAAAACACTAAATTTGCAAATTTACAAATTTTAAATTTCAAATTCGTAAATTGCTTCGTCGCTTCGCTCCTCGCAATGACAATAGCAAGCAGAATTTTGCCTAATTTGTCATTGCGAGGCGACAAAATCGCCGTGGCAATCCAGTAAAATTTAGAGAGAATTTGAAATTTATCGTAACTTCCCCTGATTGCTTCGCTTTGCTCACAATGACAGATTTAGCGAATTTTACCGCTCTACACCAACGCGACTTTTAGTTTATGCGACGCCAAAGTTTTTGATTTTTCACCCTGAGCAAGGGCGATAAACTCGTCCGTGCTAAGCAGGTAAAAATCAATTAGCTCGCGCCCCATTAGCGCGCAGATTTCGGCACTTTTACCATCAATAAAGCCAAGTGCTTTTTTGGAATTTACTAGCAAAAAATCAGCCCCGCTATCAAACGCGTCAAATAAAATTTCCCCAGCCACCCTTAGCGCGCACTCCTTTTCGGCACCGTAAATTTCAGCCCTTAACGCCTCGTTTTCGCGCTCAAATCTCACGACATCTCCGCCAAATCTGCGCACCAAATCCCGCGCGCCCTCATCGCCCCAAACAGCGATTTTAAAGCCCGTGTAGCGGTGCGGGGCAGTGTTTGCGTCTATCTCGGCTAGGCTTTGTGCGCTATAAATTTTATCCACGCGCGCTGGATCAATCCCACAAAGCTCGCAAAGCCTATCATAAATCAAATCGCAATCATAGTCCAAATTTAGGGCATTGCACGGCGTGAAATAGACGAGCTGCGGGCGGATAAAATCTAAAATTTCGCCCCTTTTTTGCGGGAAATTTTCGAGCAGAAAATTCGCAAAAACAAAAGCGCTGTTTCCCAAAAAAACCTCGCTAAACTTCCTTAAATTTGAGCTGTAAAAATACGGCGCTAATTCCTTGTAAAACTCGAAAGTATCGCTATTAGCGATAGTAGAAAAACTCTGAAATTTAGAGTAAAAGCTCTCAAATCCGCACTCCAAATCCTTGCGCGCCTCGCTCTGGCTAAGTGGCGCGATGTATAAAATCCTACCAAAGCGCGCCAAAATCCCACCAAATGGCTCCTCCACGCTTGCGACCACGCCATTAATTTTGACAAAACTCACGCCCTCATAGCTAAAATACGGATCGCCCGCCTTTATCTCGCCCAAAAGCTCGCCCACGCTAGCGAAATTTTCGCGCTCAAAAATATATGGCTTAAAATAGCTTAAAACATCGATTTTAGGGTCAAATCTAAAAAGCCTAATCTCCAACATAACTGCTCCTTTTTGCGCCCGAAATTCTACTAAAATTTGGCTAATAATTAGATTTTTAGGCGCGATTTTATATAATAATCGCTTTTATTTTAGCCAAAAAGTGAAATTAATATGAAATTTTTATATACCTTAAACCACGCGCCCATAAACGCGCATTTTAGCAAAAACTCAAACGATTTCGTCGTGCGCGAAGTCCCATTGTATGAGGCTAGCGGTGATGGCGAGCATGCGATGATACATCTGCAAAAAAAGGACCTTACCACCTGGGAAGCCTTGCAGATTTTAAGCGAACATTTAGGCGTTAAGATGCGCGATTTCGGCTATGCAGGGCTAAAAGACAAAGAGGGCTTAACTAGCCAGTTTGTTACATTTCCTTTCAAATTCGCGCAAAATTTAGAGAGTTTTTCGCACGAAAAAATCAAAATTTTAAGCCTTAATCGCCACAAAAACAAGCTAAAAATCGGACATTTAAAGGGAAATAATTTTTTTATCCGCCTAAAAAAGGTCTTGCCAACTGACGCTTTAAAACTGCGTGAAGCTCTTGAAACACTCAGCGCGCAGGGGTTTGCAAACTATTTTGGCTTTCAGCGCTTTGGCAAATTTGGCGACAATGCCGAGGCGGGTCTAGCGATACTGCGTGGCGAAAAGCGCATTAAAAATCCTAAAATGCGCGACTTCTTAATCAGCGCGTATCAAAGCGAGCTATTTAACGCTTGGCTAGCCAAAAGGGTTGAAATTTCAAAATTTGCTAGCGAATTTAGTGTGAGCGAGTTTGCCAAAATTTACGGATTTGACAAAGCCCTTGCCAAATCTATCGCCACTCAGGCGCAATTTTACAAGCTACTTCCGGGCGAGATTTTGGGGCATTTCCCGCATGGGGCGTTTTTTACCTGCGAGGATTTAGGCGCGGAGGTAGAGCGATTTGTGCGCCGCGATATCACGAGCGCTGGGCTCATCGCTGGGGCGCAAAAACTGCGCGCAAGTAGCGTGGCAAGGGGATTTGAGAGCGAGATTTTCGCCGAGGCTGAGGCGTATTTAGCGCAAACAAACGGCTCGTATCGCTATGCGTGGAGCTATATAGAGGATATCTCGCACAGCTACGACGAGGAAAAGGCGCAGTTTGGATTTAGCTTTTATCTACCAAAAGGCTCGTATGCGACGGTGATTTTGGAGGAAATTTTGCATAGAGAAATTTTCGAAAATTTCGCCCCTAACGAAGAGTGAAATTTGAAATTTAGCCAAATTTCGCTCCGCAAGCTAGAAATACTGCACCAAATTTGAAATAATGATAAAATTTGATAAAAATATAAAATTCGGTGAGCAAGAATGCCACCCTACGGTGCTTTATCGTCAAAAGCAAGAGCTTTGTTAAACGAGGAAAAATAATGGAAGTCAAACTAACATTACTAGAATTTGAATATTTAATGGAAAATTGTGAATTTGCAAAAAAAATATTAACTATCAAAAATAAGAATTTTATAAAAGTATGTGTAGATATAGATACAGCAGAAAGCATTAGAGAGTGGGCTCTTGATGAATTAGAGATAAAAGGCTTTGATGAAAATTATGAATTGAATTCAGATGGAAAAATTTTAGAAGCATTGGTGGATTTATTCTATGTGTAGCAAGGATATCCACCCTACGGTGCTGACCGTTATTGTAAAGGATAGCAAATGAAAACGCCACTAATTACAATGCGTTTTATTGAAAATTTAAAATTTTTACAAGAAAAAGTGCCAAAAGAAAATATTATATTCTGTGGAGACGATGAATATAATGAATTTTTGTGTGTTAGCTGTGGCGGTCAAATTTATGGTGTAGCATATTTTAACTATGGCACAAATTCCCAAATAAGCTTAAATGTGCGAAAGAATTTACTTTACATAGGTGCTAGTCAAAATTTTATCTGCATAGATATAGACGGCGGCGAAATTTTATTTAATGAAGAGTTGATTTTTCCATTTTTCGAAATGCTCTACGATGAAAACAGCGAATATCTATGTGTAGTCTGTGAGTGTAACATTATATGTTATTTTGGAAGCAAAGAAGTATGGAGAGTGGATTTTGGCGAAATTATAAATAGTTATGAAATTATAGATAATAAATTATTTGTTAAATGCGTAGATAAAAAAGAATATATAATCAGTTTATTTAATGGAAATATATGAGTAAATTGAAATCAAATAGTATCATAGGGTGGGCATACTTGCCCACCGCAAATGAGCCGAATTTTACAGCCCCATTTTGTTTGGATTTAGGATATTGTTTGGATCAAAAGCCTTTTTAATCGCGCGGAAAAGCTCCATTTCAGCCTCGTTAAACGCCATTTTCATATACGGAGCCTTCGAAATGCCAATCCCATGCTCCCCACTTAGCGTGCCACCAAGCTCCACAGTCGCTGCGAAAATCTCCTCGATAGCTAGGTGAGCCTTTTTGACCTCTTCGACATTGCTTTTATCAGCCATGACATTTGTATGGACATTGCCATCGCCAGTGTGTCCAAAACACGGCGTAACAAGCCCGTATTTAGCCGAAATTTCAGCGATTTTATCCAAAAGCGCAGGTAAATTCGAGCGTGGCACGGTGATATCTTCATTTAGCTTCAAAGAGCCGTAGCAGGTGATTGATTGCGAGCAGTTTCTGCGCGCAAACCAAATATCCGCACTCTCGCGCTCGTCCTTTGCCACACGAAATTCACTAGCGCCATTTGCGATAAAGCTATCTTTTATCACGCGCAAATCGGCTTCTAGGCTATCTTCGATATTGCCATCGACATCGCAGATTAGTATCGCCCCAGCGCTTGTTGGCAGACCTTTATGAAATTTCTGCTCGACAGCCTTTATGCACAGATTGTCCAAAAACTCCATTGCCACGGGCGTTACGCCACTTGCCATTGTCTTATACACAGCGTCCATTGCGTTTTTGACACTTGGGAAAATTCCCATTGCGGTCTTTTTAAATTTTGGCATTGCGATGAGTTTTAGCGTGATTTCGGTAATCACAGCGAGCGAGCCCTCGCTAGCGATTAAAATTCCAGCGATATTATACCCTGCGACATCTTTTATCGTGCGTTTGCCAGCGCGTATGATTTCGCCGTTAGGAAGCACAGCGCGTAGAGCCATGACATAGTCTTTGGTAATGCCGTATTTCGCCGCTCTCATACCGCCTGAGTTTTCAGCGACATTGCCACCAAGCGTGCTGTATGCTTCACTGGCAGGATCTGGCGGATAAAACAAACCCATTTTGGCGACTGCGTTTTGCAAATCTTTGTTTATCACGCCCGGCTGGACAACGGCGACTAAATTTTGCAAATCAATCTCTAAAATTTTATTCATGTGCTTTTCAAAGCCTAGAATTATCCCGCCCTCATGCGCCAAAGAACCGCCCGTAAAGCCACTTCCAGCCCCACGCGGAATAATTGGCAGATTGTGAGCGTTGCAGTATTTTAAAATCTCGCTCACATCGCTCTCATCACGCGGGAAAAGCACAGCGTCTGGCTTAAAACGCCTTCTAGTCGCGTCGTAGCAGTAGGCGATTTTATGCGCTTCGTCGAAATAGGCGTTTTGCTCGCCTAGTAAATTTGTAAAAAATTCTATATCAGAATTATTCATCATCTAAGCCCAAAAGATATGAGTAGTGTCTGTCATAGTCGCTAATCGGACCATTTGTAAAATCCCAAAACACGGTTTTGATATCCCCTACGCGTGAATAAAATGGAAGCGTGTAGTAAGCAACCTTGCCACTTTCATAAGTGCGAAGTGGTTTGAAGCTGCCGCAGTCTGCGAATACGCTCTTTTCGTTCATTGCGACAAAAATTAGCCCAGTGCTGTTTTTCGCGCAAATTTTGCGGAAATCATCACGGCTTGGGTTTGGTTTAGAATTTAGCCTCAAATACGCTCCGCCAAGGTCAGGGTGAATAAACTCGATATTTGGGAAAGCCTGTACGATTTGTGCGTAAATTTCGGCATTTGGAGCCACGATTAGGGCGCGGTCATAAAGGTAGTTTAAAATCACCTTATCGCCATTAGCTGGCAAAATTTTTGGCAGTGGTAGAGCCTTTTGCTCCAACATACCAAAGACTTCAAATCTGATTTTTGCCTTTGCGCCGGATTTTTCGCTGACTACTGCGCGCGCGATGATAGCATTTTCGCCGTTACCGAAATCATGCATTACAATCCCAGCGCTTCCTACCATGATAGCGGGATTATCAGCGATTACGGCTTCGCCATTTTGCACATCAAAAATCAGCGTTTCGTAAGGTGGCATGTAAAACTCAGCCCCAAAAACAGATGATAAAAATAGCCCCAAAGCAAGTAAAATTCGTTTCAAATTTAACTCCTAAAATAAAATTTTCGCCAATTATACATAAGAATTTACAACAAACGGCAAGGGATATTTGCCAAATATAAACCAAATTTGGCTAGAATTGAGGTTTTAATTTCAATTTTAAAGCGGTTTATGATGAGAATTTTTGCACTGATTTTTTTACTTTTTAGCCTTTCATTTGCCAGTTCTTCGAGTGTGGAAAAATTTAAATGGCCCTCAGGCGTGAGCTTGCTACAATTTATGGAAAATTTCTCTATTCCGCTCTCGACATATTATGATTTAGACAAAGAGGACCAAGAATTAGCCGCCGAAGTGCGCGCAGATGTCGAGTGTATGATGCTAAAAGACCCGCTTGGCAAAATCGTCCAAGTCCTAATCCCCATAAACGACGAACTTCAAATCCAAATTTACCGCGACAAAAAGGGAATTTACAAATTTATCTACACGCCGATTGTTTATGAGCAGCACTCTTACGCTTTAAGCATTGAGATTACTTCATCGCCCTCAAACGATATCTTAAAGGCTACTGGCAGTATCGCGCTAGCAAACGAATTTTCGAGCGTTTTTAAAAACGAGGTAAATTTCAAAAAACTGCAAAAAGGCGATCGCCTTACGATTTTATACGAGCAAAAAACAAGGCTTGGCAGACCGTTTGGCGGGGTTAAAATCCTAGCCGGCACAATCGAGGAAGCCAAAAAACCAAAATCGCTTTATTATTTCGAGGACAAATACTACAACGAAACTGGCAAAAAGGTCGAGCATTTCGTGCTTACCACGCCACTTGTTTATACTAGAATTTCATCTCGTTTCACGCCTAAACGCTTCCACCCGGTGCTTAAACGATACCGCGCGCACCTAGGCGTGGATTATGCTGCGCCAAAAGGGACAAAAGTAAATGCCGCAGGCAATGGCAAAGTAACCTTCGTAGGGCGCAAAAACGGCTACGGAAACACCGTCGAAATCAACCACGGCGGAGGTTTGGTTACGCTGTATGCGCATTTAAGCGGATTTGCCAAAGGGTTAAAAGTCGGTATGAGCGTAAAACAGGGCCAATTAATCGCCTATGTAGGCTCCACAGGCCTAAGCTCGGGACCGCATTTGCATTTGGGTCTGTATCGCAACAACCAGCCAGTCGATCCCCTAAAAACCATAAAAATCACAAAATCAAATTTCGTAAGCGAGGAAGAGCGCAAATTTAAGGCGTTGGTAAAGGATATGAACGCTAAATTTGACGCGGTTAAAGACGGCTCGAAAAACCCAGCGAAATTTGAACCTTATGAAAATTTAGTCAGCATAAATTAGAGGCAAAAATGGAAGCAAAAGATAAAGAATTTTTAACAGATTACGAAGAGGCCGAGGCTCTTTTAGAGGCGCATATCGGCGATACGATAGAAGAAGAGCTAAGCCCAGCGGACCTTGCAGATCACTTAAAGGCGCTTAAAAAACACGACGAGGAAAAATATGTCGAATTCCTAGAAAAACTCGACCCCGAGGACCTCGCTGACGCTGCGCTTGAAATGCCAGATCACATGCTCGAAGACATCATCGAAACCCTTCCTAGCGAGAAAATTGTCGAAGCTATCGAAGAGCTAGAAAGTGATGATCAAGCAGAACTACTCCAAAGTATCGAAGAAATCGACGAGGATAAGGCAAAGGAGCTTTTTTACGGGCTTGATGAGGACGATCGCCACGATATTTTGACGATTAACAAATACGACGATGACGAAGCTGGCGCGTATATGCAAACCGAGGTTTTTAGCGCACGCGAAAACCAAACCCTAGGCGAAGCTGTCGATATGCTAAGGGTAATGCGCCAAAACGGCGATATCGAAAATGTCTTTCAGCTCTTTGTTTTAGATGATAAAGGCCACATGCTAAGCGCGTTTTCGACCTCGGATTTGATTTTATACGATTTTTCGCTCACGCTAAAAGAAATTTCGCAAAAATTTAACGCAGACGCAAAGGTGCATTTCGCCACTGATACCGATAAAATCGAAGATGTCATCAAGGATTTCGAGGAATTTGACCTAAATGTAATCCCTGTTTTGGACGCAAACGGCGTGCTGATTGGGCGAATCACAGCCGATGATGTGCATGATTTGATTCAAGAGCGCGCCACAGAGCAAATTTACAACCTTGCCGGTGTCGATGATGAGGCTGAGGAGGAAGATACTGCATTTTCAGCTGGAAAGGCGCGTGCATCGTGGCTGGGCGTGAATTTATGCACGGCGATTATTAGCTCGATTATCATCGGACTTTTTGACGCTACAATCGAGCAACTCGTCGCCCTTGCCGTGCTTATGCCAATCGTGGCCTCCATGGGTGGCAACACAGGCACACAGGCTCTTACCGTTACGGTTCGTCGCCTAGCCCTCGGCGAAATCGAGGCGCGCGATATCCGCTCGGTAATCACGCGCGAAGTTACCATTTCGCTGGTAAATGGCTCGATTTTTGCCGTGGCAATGGGAGTTGTGGCGTGGGTATGGTTTGGCATGAAGCTTCTTGGCGTCGTGATTGCGATGTCAATGGTGATAAATTTGACCTTGGCTGGATTTTTTGGCGCGATTATTCCGATTGCCTTGCGCCGTTTTGGAATCGATCCAGCTGTGGGAAGCTCGGTTTTGCTGACCACGGTTACTGATATAGTGGGATTTTTTAGCTTTTTAGGACTTGCGACATGGATATTGATATAAAAAATTTTAAAATTTCAAAACTCGAACACTCGAATTTCATTAAGCCATTTAGGCTAAATTTTGAATTAAACGGCGAGCCCAGAGCATGGGACTGCGTCAAGGTGCATGATAGCGTCTCAATCCTGCTGTATCACAGCGAAAAAAAGGCGTTTTTGCTCGTTAAGCAGTTTCGTCCAAGTGTGTGGTTTTACCAAGACGAAAATTTAATAAACTGCGATGAAAAGGGCTTTACCTACGAGCTGTGCGCTGGGATTTTAGACAAAGGCATTAGCGAGGAACAAACCGCAATCGAGGAAATTTACGAAGAAACCGGATATGAGCTTAAAAATTTAGAGTTTATCACGAGCTTTTACAGCGCGCTTGGTTTTGGCGCAAATCGCCAAATTTTATTTTACGGCGAGATTGATGAGAGTATGAAAAAAGGCGCAGGTGGCGGGGTCGATGGCGAGAATATCGAGCTGTATTTTTTGCCGTTAGATGAAGCTAAAAAATTTATGTATGATGAAAAAATCGTGCGAGCCTCTGGGTTAGTGGCGGCGTTTTTGTGGTTTTTCCAAAACAAGGGCGAAATTTAATGCAAATTTTAGCCCAAATTTCACTAAATTTCAGAATTTACCCACGCCGATGACACAGCATAATATCATTTTATATATCGAATACATCGGCATTGCCTCAGCCTCTTTGAGCGGATTTTTATTCGCGGTTAAAAGGGATTGCGACTGGCTGGGGATTTTTTTGGCTGCGTTTTTAACCGCCCTTGGTGGCGGGATTGTGCGCGATATCACGGTGGGCAGACCGCTGTATTCTTTCACGCACTATATGCCAGTAATCATCGTCATTGCGGTGCTTATCGCCTCGCATATTTTCGCAGCCCAGACCAAAAAACTGCAAGGCAGATTTATATTTATTTTCTCCGACGCAATCGATGTGATTTGCTTCTCGATTGTCGGGGCTATGGTTTCAATCGAGTATGGATTAAATGTTTTTGGGGCGATACTTATCGCCTTTTTTAATGGCGTTGGTGGCGGAATTTTGCGCGATGTGCTATTAAACGAGGTGCCGTGGTTTTTGCGCACGGGGCTTTATGGGACGATAAGTATGGGTGTCGGGCTGGTTTATTTTATCTTAGACTGGCTTGACTTGGCGAATATCTACACGATTTTGGCACTATTTTTCGCTGGGATTGTGGTTAGAATGTTTGCGTATTATAGGGGTTGGCATTTGCCAAAAGTGGAGTATAACAAATGAAGTATTTAATGAGTAATTTTTCTAGGGTCGATGTCGCTTTTACTAGGGGTAAAGGCGCGAAGCTATGGGATAGCAACGGCGAGAAATACATTGATTTCGCTGCTGGAATTGGGGTGTGCAGCCTAGGGCATGCAAGCCCTGTGGTGATAGAGGCCATAAACACGCAAAGCGCGATGATAATCCATAGCTCGAACATTTATAGAGTCCTGCCACAAGAGGTGCTAGCCAAAAAAATCAGCAATCTTTTAGGCTATCAAACATACGCTGTGTTTTGCAACTCTGGGGCAGAGGCGAACGAAGCAGCCATAAAAATGGCGCGCAAATACGGCACGACTAAATTTGAGAGCAAAAAATATGAAATTTTGACTTTGAAAAATTCCTTCCATGGGCGCACAATGGCTACTTTGAGTGCCACAGGACAGGATAAATTTCACCCTGAAATTTTCGCTCCATACATTGAGGGATTTAAATTTTACGACGGAATTGATGAAATCATCGCAAATATCAGCGATAAAACGGTCGCTGTAATGATAGAACTAATCCAGGGCGAGGGTGGAATTTGCCCACTGGATAAAAAATCAGTCCAAAAACTAGCCAAAATTTTAAAAGAAAAAAACCTACTTCTAATCACCGACGAGGTCCAATGTGGCGTCTATCGCTCAGGTGAGTTTGTCGCAAGCAAGATTTATGGCATAGAGCCTGATATTATCACCTTTGCCAAAGGGCTAGCAGGTGGCGTGCCAATCGGTGCGTGCGTGGCTAGGGAAAATATCTTTGCCCCTGGCGAGCATGGAAGCACATTTGGTGGCAACCACCTAGCCACATCGACCGCAAACGCCGTTTTGCGCGAGCTAGAATACCTCTACGAAAGTGGCGAGCTTAAAAAAACTATCGCTGAATTTGAAGAAAATTTAGACAAAATTCTAAAAGATTTCCCAAATTTCTTCGAATCTCGCACAGGACTTGGGCTAATGCAAGGGCTAGTTTTAAAAGACAGCACATATCTAAGCATACTCTTTGCCGAGTGCCTAAGAAACGGGCTTTTGGTGCTAAAATCAGGTAGCAAAACACTAAGATTTTTACCGCCATTAAACATAAAGAAAAAAGAGATAAAAGCAGGATTTGAAATTTTGCGCAAGACTCTTGAAGAGCTTCAAGATTGAAATTTAGCGATTTTTTCGAGGCGTGGCTAAATGAAGGCTACTACGCAAATGGCGTTAAAATCGGCAAAGAGGGCGATTTTTACACCGCTGTTAGCGTGGGAAGCTTTTTTGGGATTTGCTTGGGGCGCGAAATTTTGCGCCTTAGTGCGAATTTTGCTGGCAAAATTTCACTCGTCGAAATCGGCGCAAATGAGGGATTTTTGCTCGCTGATATAGCGCAGGCGCTTTTTACTTTCGACCCAAATTCTTTGGCGAAATTTGAGTTTGTCATCATCGAGCCACACCAGAGGCTGCGCCAAATCCAAAGCGAAAATTTCGCTAAAAAATTTGGCGATGAAATCACGCTCAAACACTTCGCTTCGCTAAAAGAGGCGAAATTTAACGAGGCGATTTTTATCGCAAACGAGCTTTTTGACACCTTCAAATGCGAGGTCGTCCAAGAGGGCAAAATGCTTTATATCGAGGATTTTAAACAAATTTGGCGCGAAATTTGCGATAATGAAATTTTAAAATTTAGCGCTGGGGGCGCAGAAATTCCGCTTGGATACGAGGAATTTGCTAGTAGCATTAATGCGCAAAAATTCGCCTTTTTGGCATTTGATTATGGCAAAATGGGTGCGAGCGGGGAAATTTCGCTTAGAATTTACAAAAATCACCAAGTCTATAATTTTTTTGAAATTCAAAATTTAGCCGAATTTTACGGGGTAAGCGACATTACTTACAATGTAGATTTTGAAATTTTATCGCGAGCTTTTGAGAATACTGGCGCGAAAATTGGCAGATTTATGAGCTTTGAAAAGGCCTTAATCGAATTTGGCGCGACACAAATTTTGGAGCAATTTGCGCAAAATTTGGGTCAAAACGGCTATCAAAACGCCCTAGCCCAGTTTAACCACCTGCGCCACGAATTTGGCGAAAAGTTCAAATTTATCGAGTTTTTAAAAGGATTTTAATGAGAGTTTTTATCGATTGCGAATGCGAGATTATGCAAAAAAGCCTCGAAATGTTTTTGGCAAATTTTGCCGTGCGTAATTTAGGCGAGGCCGATTTTGTCGTGACAGACACTGCCAGAGCAAGTGCCAAACCGCTCTTTATCATCGCCAAAAACGGCGATTTAGAATTGCCGTTTTCAAAAGAACAGCTTGTTTTGGCGCTTAAAAATTTTAGCGCGAGCGAGATCGTGCAAGCTAGCTATAATAAATTTGAGTTTTCGCAAAATTTGGATTTAGAAGCGCAAATCGGCGCAGTATTTGATGAGTTTAAGGCGCGAATTTTAGAAATTTTAAGGAAACAAAGTGGCGAAATTTAGAGGCAAAATTTCAAGCGGAATTTACAAAGGAAAAAGCTTGGAACTCCCAAGCCTAGGGACTACGCGCAGCACGAAATCGATCGTAAAGGGCTCGTTTTTTGACTCATTTAGGTATGAATTAGCGGGTAGCTGCTTTATCGAGGGCTTTGGCGGAAGCGGCGGCATGGCACTCGAAGCCCTTAGCAACGGCGCAAAAGAGGTTTTTGCTATCGAAAAAGACCGCAAAGCTTACGAAATCACAAGGCGCAACTTCGCCCTTTTTGGCGTGGAAAAAAATGCCCTAAACGGCGATTGTTTCGCGCTTTTGCCACAAATTTTGGCGAATTTAGACAACGAAAAAATTTTCATCTACCTTGATCCGCCATTTGATATCAGAGATGGTTTTGCTGGAATTTACGAGCGCGTAGTGGGCCTAATCTGCGAAATTTGCGAGTGCGAGAGGGTGAAATTTGTGATAATTGAGCATGCAAGCGAGGTAAAATTTGAGGCAAATATCGCAAAATTTAGCCTTTTAAAATCCAAAAAATTTGGCGCCACGACACTATCTTACTATGCAAAATAAAATTTCAAAAAACCTTAGCGGTGCCGAAATGAAGGCGCTTTTGGAGTATTATTCGGCGCGTAGCAATACTGATGAAAATCTTTTTAGCGCCCCAGATCCACTGCAAGTGCTAAAACCTCTCGCTCACACCCCGCACGCGCCCGTAATCGCGCTAATTTGCGCACTTTTTGCCTATGGAAATGCAGGGCAGATAGTAAAATTTTTAAATTCGCTAAATTTTGATTTGCTTGGAAGCGATGAAAAGACGATAAAATCAGCTTTGCAAGGCAAAAAATACCGCTTTCAAAGCGAACGCGATGTGGCAGAGATTTTTCTCGCGCTTCGCAGGCTTTGCGAGTGCGATATAGAAAAAATCATTTTAAATGGTATGAAAAATGGCGAAATCATAAACGGCATAAATGCGCTCATAGCCCAAATTTACGAGCTTTCAGAGTATCGCTCGGCTGGATATGAGTTTTTCTTCGGCAAAAATTTCACCACTAAACCGACCTCGCCGTATAAACGCTACAATCTGTTTTTGCGCTGGATGGTGCGCAAAAGCGATATAGATTTGGGGTTGTTTTCGCGCATAAGTTCGTCCAAACTACTCATACCGCTAGATACTCACACGCACAAGGTCTCGTTAGCCTTGGGCTTAATAGATAGAAAGGTTTATGACTTTCGCGCTGTTAGTGCTCTTAGCGCAAAACTGCGTGAGTTCGACCCGCACGATCCGATAAAATATGATTTTGCGCTGTATAGACTAGGACAAAGCAGAGAAATTGAGGAATTAATAAAAAATTTGAAGTGAAATTTAGCCCATATTTGGGCTAAATTTAGATTTCTACGACTATTTTTCTGGCGTTTTCATCGACATAGATTGCGAAAATTTCGTGTTTTTTCTCGCCCACGACTTCCACTTCACAACCCCTCATCTCTGGGCTTTCTAGTATAATTCTATCAATAGTGTCTTTCAGCTCTTCTAGCGTCATTTTTAATCCTTATTTATCTTTGAAAAATCGCGCAATCTTGGCTTGGAGTTTAAACCACTCTTTTAGCTCCATTATCGGGTGGCCGGCGAAATTTTTACCAGCTGGTAGGTCTTTGCTAATCCCGCCTCTGGCTGCGACTTGGACGAAATCCCCTACCCTGACATGTCCGCCACTGCCTGCTTGACCGCCGAGAACGACATTTCTACCAAGTATAGTTGATCCTGCAAGTCCCACTTGTGAGACGATTAGGCAGTTTTCACCTAGCTCACAGTTGTGTCCGATTTGGACTAGATTGTCGATTTTGGTGCAAGCAGAGATTATCGTAGAGCCAAAAACCGCCCTATCTATCGTGGTATTCGCGCCGATTTCGACCTCATCTTCGAGCACAACATTTCCATTGTGATAAATTTTAACATGCGTGCCGTCGCTTCTATGCGCATAGCCAAAGCCGTCCGAGCCGATAACTGCGTTTGCTAGGATATGGCAACGAGCCCCTATAATCGTGTCGTTGTAAATCACGACCCCTGGGTGTATCACACAATCATCGCCGATAACGACATCATCGCCGATATACGCACCAGCGCAGATTACGACTCTCTCGCCGATTTGGGTATTTGAGCCGATATAAACGCCCTTTGCGATTTGCGCACTTTTAGCAATCGCGCTTGGGCGAGGCTCCCTGATAAGCGGTTTTGCGAAATATTTGCTCAGTATTGCAAAGGCTAGGTGTGGATTGACACACTCGACTTTGATTATGTTTTTTGGAACCTCTATGCCCTTTTTTACCAAAACAGCGCACGCCTTGCTATCGGCGATAAATTTCTCATTTTTTTCGCTATCACAGTAGCTAAGCTCGCTCCCGCTTGCATTTTGCAGTGAATTTATCGCTGTGATTTCGGCATCTTCGATCCCCAAACTAGCAAAATCCATCCTTAAAATTTTAACAATTTCAGAAAGTTTCATCTTTTCTCCTACATATCAAGTGCGACGCTACCGCTTCTGACGATATCGATTGGGTTGTATTTTTTCACGGTCTTTAAAAAACTCTCGATTCTATCAGCATCATCGCACGCCATAAGCACGATATGGTTTTCGTCGCTGTTTGCGATAGAGCCGTTATACGCTTTTAGCAAAGCGTCAAGTCCGGCTAAATTTTCGTTTAATGCGATTTTTATTAAAACCATCTCTTTTTCGACAAAATTTGCCTCCTCGATTACTTTATAAATCGGGATTAGTTTATGAAGTTGCTTTGTAATCTGCTCGATAATGCGCTCATCGCCCAAGGTTACGATCGTAAGCCTAGATAAATTTGTATTTGGGATAGGTGCGACGGTTAGGGAGTTGATATTATATCCGCGCCCTGCAAAAAGCCCAGAAATACGAGAAAGCACGCCGTGTTCGTCCAAAACTATGACTGAAATAATTCTTTTTATACTATTCATAATCAAATCCTATTCAAATATCATATTATATAGCGCGCCACCTGCTGGCACCATTGGGAAAACATTTTCGAAGCGATCGACCTTAACCTCGATAAAGCAAACCTTATTGCTTTCAAGCGCAGTTTTTAGCGCGCTTTCAAACTCAGCTTTTGTGCTAACGCTAAATCCAAGCCCGCCAAAGCTCTCTACGAGTTTTACGAAATCTGGCTGTTTGCTAAGATCCGTCGATGAAAATCTCGCACCATAAAACATACTTTGCCACTGCCTAACCATACCCAAAAAGTTGTTATTAAGTATGATATTTACGACACCAAGATTATTTTCGCTAAGCGTCATTAGCTCTTGGATATTCATTAAAATCGAGCCATCGCCTGTGAAATTTATAACCTGCCTTTTCTCGCCGGCGTAAGCTTTCGCTCCCATTGCAGCAGGCAAGCCATATCCCATAGTGCCAAGCCCACCGCTTGTAAGAAGCGTGCGAGGGCGATTAAATGGATAAAACTGCGCTACCCACATTTGGTGCTGACCGACATCTGTAACGATGATAGCGTCATCACTTGCGATCTCGCCAGTTTTTTCCACTACCCATTGTGGTTTTAAAACCTCATCGCTATCTGTGTATTTTAGTGGGTGAATTTCTTTATAAATTTTGATTTGTTCGCGCCATTTAGCGTAGTTTGCAGGCTCTGCTTCGTCCTTTAATCTAGGATTTAGCTCTGCTAAGACCGATTTTACATCGCCTACGATTGGGAAATGCGCATTTACGATTTTTGAAATCGAGCTTGGGTCGATATCGACATGGATAATTTTTGCGTTTTTGGCGAATTCTTCGAGTTTTCCAGTTACTCTATCGTCAAATCTCGCTCCAAGGCAGATTATAAGGTCAGTTTCGCTAAGCGCCATATTGGCTGCGTAACTTCCATGCATACCCACTAAGCCCAAATTTAACTCATCATCGCTTCTCATCGCGCCAAGTGCCATTAGGGTCTCTACTACTGGGATTTGCGTGATATGCGCTAGTTGCCTTACTTCCTCACTAGCCTCGCTTAAAATCACGCCACCGCCGATATAAATTATCGGGCGTTTGGCCGCCATTATTAGCTCTGCTACTTTTTTTATCTGTTTTGCGTTGCCTTTGTAAGTCGGGCGATATGTTTGCATTTTTATCTCATCTGGATAGATAAACTCGCCAAGCTTAGCCGTAACATCTTTTGGCACATCGATATGCACAGGACCCGGTCTGCCAGAGCGCGCGATATAAAATGCTTGTTTTAGCACCATTGGAAGCTCTTCAACGGTTTTTACTAGGAAATTGTGTTTGACACATGGCCTTGAAATTCCAACCGCATCAATCTCTTGAAATGCGTCAGTTCCGATAAGCGAACCAGCAACCTGTCCGCTAATTAGCACGATTGGGATAGAATCTGCATACGCAGTGGCAAGGCCTGTGATTGCATTTGTAAAACCAGGACCGCTTGTTACGATAGCTACGCCGACCTTTCCGCTAGCACGCGCGTATCCGTCAGCCGCCATAGCCGCAGCTTGCTCGTGGCGCACCAGGATATGTTTGAAATATGTTTGTTTGTATGTTTCATCATATATGTTTAGCGCAGCGCCACCAGGATATCCAAATACTACCTCAACGCCCTCTTGATGAAGCGCCTCGATAATCATCTGCGAACCGTTTAATTTCTCCATGTTCAATCCTAATTATGAAATGACTGGATATTTTATTATTTTTTAGATTAAATTCTAAGAATTTTTTAAAGAATTTGATTAAATTTTATATTTTTGTAAGAATTTGGTTAAATTTAAGGCAAAATTTAAAAAGGCTTGCGAACTCGCGCAAGCCTAAATTTGGTTAAAATGATTTTTTCGTAAGGATATGTATCAAAAAACTAATCACAAAAGCCACTACGCTAGGCACAATCCAGCCAAGCATAGCATCATAAAATGGAAAGCTACTAACCCAGTTAGTGATACCTGGAATTTTGATTTTTAAGACATCTAGTCCATTTACGATACCCACAGCGAAGCTCGCATACACGCATGCTCTATAAACTAGCTTGCTTGTATCGATTAGCGGATCGATTAGCGATAAAATTATAAGCATAATCGCAGCTGGATAAATCGCGATTAGCACAGGGATACTCGCGCTAATAATCGTTGTAAGTCCAAAATTTGCCACGCCAAATGATACAAGGCAAAGTATCACAACCCACGCTTTGTATGGAATTTTGCCTTTGACCAAATTTTCAAAATACTGGCTACATGAGCTAATCAAACCCAAAGTCGTAGTAAGGCAGGCTAGGAAAAATGCAAGCCCTAGCAAGGCTGTACCGACACTGCCAAAAAGATAGTGGCTGATTTTGCTAAGGTATTGTGCGCCGTTTGTTACATCAGGGAAAAGGCTAGCTGCACTCGCACCAAGATATGAAATCATCAGATAAATCACGGCTAAAAGCGCGCCCGCAAACATACCTGCTTTTATCATAGATACGACAATATGTCCCTCATCACTAACACCGCGCGCTCTCATCGCATTTGCGATAATGATACCAAAGGCTAGTGAAGCCAAAGCGTCCATAGTCTGGTATCCATCGACGAAACCACTTGCGACTGCGTGATCTCTATACGCTTCGTTTGGAGCGACAAATTCGCCCATAGGGGTGAAAAACGACGATACGAAAAGTCCCAAAATCAAAATCAAAAGCACAGGCGTAAGGTAGCGTCCGAGCAAATCGACAAGCTTAGACGGATTTAAGCATAAAACAAAATTTAGCGCAAAATACGCAGCCGAATAGATCAAAAGCCACATCTGCACCGATGTTTCGGCGACATTTTCGCGCACGACGATATCAAATGGCATATTTGCAGCACGCGGTATCGCAAAAAGCGGTCCGATAGTCAGATACAATGCGACTGTGAAAATCAGCGCAAACACAGGATCTACGCGCTCGACTAAATTTGCCAAGCCCTTTGATTTAGCCACGGCTGCGACGCCAAGGACTGGGATTAAAATCGCGGCACAGCAAAAAAACATAATTCCCACGAAAAAGTTATCGCCTGCGTTTTTGCCCACAATCGGCGGAAAAATGAAGTTTCCAGCACCAAAATACATAGCAAAAAGCATTAAAGCAATGGTAAAAAACTCTTTTTTAGTAAGCTTTCTGTCCATGAAATCTCCTTATCAAAAATTTAACCGCTCATTTTCTCATTATTTAATTTAAATTTCATTTAAATTTTATTTTTACTAAAAATTTAAGGCAAAAATTTTTGCTATAATCGCGCGAAATTTAATAAATTTATCAAGGTAAAACAAAATGGCAAAATCAAAATCAACACTTTTCGAGTGCCAACACTGCGGAAATCAACAATCCCGTTGGCTTGGCAAATGCCCTGATTGTGGCGCATGGGATAGTTTCGTGGAGCTTAAAGCCGAGCAGATTAAAACCCTAAAAGAGATAGAAAAATTAGAGCAAAAAAAAGGCGCGAGTGGCGCAAAAGCAATCGATGAAATCCAAATCGAAGATGTCGTGCGCATAGATACCAAAGACGCTGAGTTAAATTTGGTTTTAGGTGGTGGGCTTGTGGAGGGCTCACTCGTGCTAATTGGCGGAAGTCCAGGGATTGGCAAATCCACGCTTTTGCTCAAAATCGCTGCGAATTTAGCCAGCCCAAATTCGCCCGCACTCTATGTCAGCGGCGAAGAAAGTGCTAGCCAAATCAAAATGCGAGCCGATCGCCTAGGCGCAATCAACAAAAATTTATTCTTGCTAACTGAGATAAATTTAAACACGATTTTAGATGAAATTTCAAGCAAAAACTACAAAAGCGTCATCATTGATAGTATTCAGACCCTTTATAGCGACAAAATCTCATCAGCCCCGGGCTCCGTGACGCAGGTGCGTGAGATTACATTTGAGCTAATGCGACTTGCAAAAGAGCGCGGGATTAGCATTTTTATCATCGGGCATATCACCAAAGAGGGCTCAATCGCAGGGCCTAGGATTTTAGAGCACATGGTCGATGTGGTGCTGTATTTCGAGGGGGACGCGAGCAAGGAACTTCGAATTTTGCGTGGTTTTAAAAATCGTTTTGGTTCTACTAGCGAGGTTGGGATTTTTGAAATGAGCGAAAAAGGGCTAATTAGCGCAAAAGATGTCGCAAGTAAATTTTTCACTCGCACCAAACCTGCCTCAGGCTCAGCAATCACTGTGACTATGGAGGGCTCACGCGCCCTAGTAGTCGAAATCCAAGCCCTAGTTTGCGAAAGCTCGTATCCCAAACGCTCTGCCACAGGATATGATAAAAACCGCCTCGATATGCTTTTAGCACTTTTGGATAGAAAGCTTGAAATTGGTCTTGGCGGATACGATGTCTTCGTAAATGTCATCGGCGGGGTCAAAATCACCGAAACCGCCTGCGATTTAGCCGTGGTCGCTGCGATCGTAAGTAGCTTTAAAAATCGCCCGCTTAGCAAAGAGAGCGCGTTTATTGGCGAAGTTAGCCTAAATGGCGAAATTCGCGAAATTTTCAACCTTGATGCGCGCATAAAAGAGGCTAGTTTGCAAAAATTTAAAAACATAATCTCGCCGATGAAACCGCAAAATTCGCTTGGGCTTAAAATTTTTCACGCCACGGAAATTTCGCAAATCCTTGATTGGATGTAAAAAAATGCTATAATCGCGCGAAATTCTTGGACGGACAAATTCAATGGAAAAATGCGATCACTGCCACGGCTCGTTTGAGAGCGCGGAGCTTTTTAGCGATGAGGCGGGGCATAAATTTTGCTGTAATGGGTGCAAAAATGTCTATTATCTTTTGCAAGGGCAAAATTTGGGCGAATTTTACGAGCGCCTTGGCAAAAATACTCTGCGCCCAGCCAAACAAAATGCCCAAATTCAGGGCCCCACAAGCAGTATTTACAAAAACTATGTCACCAAAGATAAAGACGGATTTAACCAAATTTCGCTTTTAATCGACGGAATTCACTGCTCAGCATGCGTCTGGCTAAACGAAAAAATCCTAAATAACGCCACTGGCATAATCGAAGTAAGCCTAAACGCAGCCTCGCACAAAGCGCGCATTGTATGGGACGAAGAGCAAATATCCTTAGCCGAAATTTTAAATCTAATCCGCTCGATTGGATACGATGCCTACCCTTATGACACAAACACCCAAAACGCCAAAGACACGGCAAAACGCAGGGAATTTTACGCTAGGCTTTTGGTTGGAATTTTTTGTGTGATGAATATTATGTGGATCTCAATCGCGCTGTATGGCGGGTATTTCACGGGGATCGAGCAGGGGACGAAGGATATTTTGCACTTTGCTGAGTTTATCCTAGCTACGCCTGTACTTTTTTATACTGGGGCGGTATTTTTTAAGGGGGCATTTTATGCGCTCAAAACTCGCACCCCAAATATGGACTTGCTCGTTGGTCTTGGGGCTTTGGTAATTTATATTTATTCGCTTTATGTTATGTTTTCGCGCAATGGCGAGGTATATTTCGAATCCGTAGCGATGATAATCACCTTTGTGTTTGCTGGAAAATATCTGCAAATTTTAAGCCAAAAAAGGGCTGGCGAAAATTTAAGCTCGCTTTCAAACATGCTTCTTGGCGAGGTTTGCACACTTGGTTTTGACGGAAGCTATGCAAACAAATCCCCAAACGAGGTGCAAATCGGCGATGAAATTCTCATAAACCAAGGCGATCGCGTCCTAATCGACGGCGTGGTAAGTAGCGGCGAGGGAAGTTTCGATTATTCGGGCATTTCGGGCGAGAGTATCCCGGTGTCGCTAGGCAAAAACAATGAAATCAAATCAGGCTCACTCTGCCTATCTGGCTCGCTAAAATACCGCGCAAACGCCGATTTTAAGGGCTCGTTGCTTAGCAAAATCGTCGAGCTTTTAGAAAACGCAAATCTAAAAAAACCAAAATTTGAAATTTTGGCTAATAAAATTTCAGGCTATTTTTCGATTTTTGTCATAGCCGTGGCGTTTGTGGCGTTTGTGTTTTGGTATGCCAAAGCAGGCTTTGCAAGCGCGCTACTAATCAGCGTTAGCGTCATCATCATCGCCTGCCCTTGCGCCCTAGCCCTTGCCACGCCGATTGCAACGCTGTGCGCGATCTCTGTGGCGCTAAGGCATGGCATAATCTTCAAAGAGGCCAAAATGCTAGAAATCCTCTCCAACGCCGATACTATCGTCTTTGACAAAACAGGCACGCTCACAAGCTCTGCGCTAATCGTCAAAAAAAGCGAAATTTCGCCACTCTGCGATATCGGCGCGCTAAAAGGGCTTGTGCAAAGCTCAAACCACCCTATTTCCGAGGCCGTGCTTGAATTTTTAAATTCGGGCGAATTTGCAAAATTTGCGCCTGCGAATTTAGAAAATATCACAAACCACCCAGCCAAGGGCATTAGCGCGAAATTTGGCGAAAATGAAATTTATGGCGGAAGCGCGAAATTTATGTGCGAGCTTGGCGCAAATGTCGCTAGCGGGGATTTAAGCGAGTATTTTTTCATGCAAAATAGGCAAATTTTAGCCAAATTTTGGCTTCTTGCGCCACTTAAAGATGATAGCAAAGAGGCCATAAAAACGCTAAAAGATTTAGGTTACGAGCTTCATATCATCAGTGGCGATCACCAAAACGCCGTCAGTGCGATAGCGCGCGAGTTAGAAATAGTGAAATTTGGCGCGCAAATTTTGCCAGACGAAAAGGCTAGCTATATCCAAAACCTCGCTAAAATGGGCAAAAAAGTGGTAATGGTAGGCGACGGGATAAACGACGCGGCCGCGCTTAGCCTCGCTCACGCTGGGATTTGCCTAGGAAGTGGCGCGAATCTTAGCGTGCAAAAAAGCGATGTCGTGCTTATCAAAGACGATATGACGAGCCTCGTGCGCGCCATGCGTATCGCGCGCAAAACAGGCAGTAAAATCCGCCAAAATATCGCTATTTCGCTACTTTACAACCTAATCACGATTCCGCTTGCGTTTTTGGGATACGCAATCCCGCTGTTTGCGGCGCTCTCGATGAGCCTAAGCTCGGTAATCGTGGTCGCAAACTCAATGCTTTTAAGAAGGATAAAACTATGAGTAACGCCGTGCTAATGACTATGGTTACGATTTCGCTAATACTTGGATTTTGCGTGTTAGGCGGGCTTTTGTGGGCGCTGAAAAATCATCAATTCGATGATTATTCTAAATTTCTTGGCGGGACGGAATTCGATGGCGAGGACGCACTCAACGAAGCTGTGAAAATGGAAGAAAAACGCAAAGAGGCATTAAGGCGAAAAAAAGAGAATTTGGATAGTTGAAATTTAGAGTAAAATTCCACATTAAATTTCGCAGAAATACTGCGCCGAAATTTTGCAAAAATACTGTGCCGAAATTTCTTACTCGTAGATTGCCACGAATTTTGCTGACGCAAAATTCTCGCAATGACAGATTATACAAATTTTGCCTAATTTGTCATTGCGAGAAGCGAAGCGACGAAGCAATCTACGAGTAAAAATAACCAAAACGCTAAATTCGCTGTCATTGCGAGAAAACGAAGTTTTCGAAGCAATCCAGTAAAATTTAAAGTGACTGCAAATTCTAAAAACAGCTTCACTGTTGCTGGATTGCTTCACTTCGTTCGCAATGACTAAATATTTATAAAAGGATTAAATTTTGGAAAATTTTGAGAATTGGAATAAAAATGTGAGAAATAAAAATTCAGATGAAAATCAGAGAGATTACGACAAAGAGCCGATAGTTATCAAAGATTATCATCAAATTTTTAATTCGGTTTTATCTTGGTTTTCTGCGTTTGTTGCATTTGTAATTTTGTTAAATTTATATGTGTTTATTTATGGGTGTTTGTTAAATTTGGTTGATGACGAGTTACTTAAAGAAGTTAGAAACATAACTATAATAAATGCAATAGCAATTTTTATTTTATTATTGTATTTTGTTATTGGCTACTATATTTTTATAATACGCAGAAAAGCAGAAATTCGCTTTACAAATGAATTTATACAATTTTATGAATTTGAAAAAGTGCAACACAATTCTGCAAATCAAAATTTAAGAAACATTGTTTGTAAGCCATTTTGGTTAGATGATATAGAAAATAATGGAATAGTATGGGCTATTATTATGAATTGCATTATTGCGCTTGTTGCTTTTAAATTCGTCGGATTACTTTTTATAGTTTTTTATTTTTTAGCAAATATATTCTTAAAAGGCTGTTTTTATATGATTGTAAAAAGAAATTTGAAAGATTTTACGCCATTTTTTTCAATTATAGTAGATGAGCCACAAAAAAATGGTTGGGCTTACAATATAAATGTTTTGCGTGGCAAATTTTATATGGTTTGTATTTTTGATAAAAAAGATTATTTGGAAATCAAAAAGTGGTTTTTAGATAAGAAAAATATAAACATAGATTATATTCAAAAAAAATATTTTGCATAAAAAATTTAATAAAACTTTATTTTTAAGGAGACAAAATGAGTAGAGAAGCAGTTGCTCAAATCGAGCTAGACAAAGCAGAAGCAAGGCTCAAATAACAAATATAAACAGTTGGTAAAATTTTGCAAATTTAAACTCAAACTATCAAATTTGAGTTTAAATTTGTGAATTTGATAAATTCGGTATTTTAAAATACTGACCGAGATTAAATTTACATAAAATGTCATTGCGAGAAAACGAAGTTTTCGAAGCAATCCAGTAAAATTTAAAGCAAAATTCAACCTAAATTTAGCATTGAACGATTTTTTGAATTTAACCTGTGTCGTGCTTTTCTTGTAAGGGGGAGGGCGCGCTTTTTAGGAGACGCTACCCTCCCCCTTACCAACCCCCACCCCTGTAAAACCTTAGAAGTGGCTAAATTTAAAGCTTCGCTTTAAATTTAGCTGATTTAATTTTACTGAAATGCTTCGCATTTCTTTGCAATGACACAAATGTTACAATTCTTGCGGATTTGCCTTATACATACAATGCTCGAAGATAAATTTATGCTCTTCTGGCAGTGCTGCAAAGAGCGCATTTGCGAGTGCGCGTATCTCCCAAAGTGCTGATTTGCTAGAACGAAGAGAAAGAAAGTTTTGCAGGCTTCTAGCATTTATGCTCCACGCCAGCTCGGTTTTGTAGCACTCTGGCAGGCAGTATTTGGCGATATCGAGGCTAGTGTTTGCGCCTAAAATTTCCCTTAGATTATTTAGGGCTTTTATGCTTGCGCTATCGACGGCGTCGTTGCCTGTTAGCACGATGTATTTTGCGGCGCTATCGCTTGTGATTTCAGGCTCATTTCTTAGCTCTTTTAGCGTGTAGCGGGTGGATTTCACGCTCAGGCTAGCCATACGGTGGCGCGCTAATTCTTGCAAAAGCGCGCGCGAGATGCCCTTGATATAAAAATTATAAAAAATGTGTTCGAGCGTAGATGAGTGCTTCATTTCATTTCCCACGCGATTAATTAGCGCTAAGTCCTTTTCGCCGCCGTTATCGCCCCGCTCGAAGCTTTGCCAGCAAGTTCTTATGGCGTTTGAGCATACCCAAAGTGGCGTGAAATTCAAAAGTTTTACTTCCATAAATTTTCCTTGATTAAATTTTATAACGCGTGATTTTAGCCAAAATTTTATAAATTTAATCAAATTTAAATAGCTTAATGTAAGCTAAATTCTGATAAAATTGGCAAATTTTTTACCAAAAGGAAAAGTATGAACGACAAATTCACACGCATTGGTTTTATTTTGGCGGTCGCAGGCTCAGCCGTGGGACTTGGAAACGCTTGGAAATTCCCCACACTCGTAGGTCAAAATGGCGGTAGCGCATTTATTTTGCTCTATCTTTTGCTCACATTTTTGGTAAGTTTTGTCATTTTTATCGGCGAAATCACCATTGGTCGCCTTGGCGAGAGCGATCCAGTCGATAGCTACCGAAGACTTGCCCCTAGCAACAAAGAGCTTTGGAGCAAGGCTGGATTTTTGATGATTACTGCGCTTTTGATTTACTCATTTTACAGCGTCGTAATGGGCTGGATCTTAAAATACACAGCCACATCGATTTTCTCACTACCTCAAAATTTAGACGATAGCGGTGCGATGTTTAACGCTTTGATTTCAAATTCACCGCTTGTAGCGATTATCTGCTTTACGATAATGTCGCTTGTGTGCTTTTTGATCGTCTCAAAGGGTATCAAAAACGGCATTGAGCGCCTAAATATTTGGATGATGCCTAGCCTTTTTATCCTGCTTGTGCTTATGGTTTTGTATTCGGCTAGCTTCGACGGATTCGCACAAAGCGCCAAATTCTTGCTTTTGCCTGATTTTAGCGCGCTAAATTCACAAAGTGTGCTTGACGCGCTAGGATTAGCGTTTTTCACACTTAGCCTTGGCGTAACTACGATTTTGACATACGCTGCAAGCCTGCCAGAGCGCACCAATATCCTAACTTCGAGCATTAATATCGTTTTAATCAATGTAATGATTGGCGTTATGATGGGTCTTGTTGTTTTCACATTTATTTTCGAATTTAACGGCGATCCAGCCCAATCAGGTCCTGGACTGATTTTCGTTTCCCTTGCCGTGCTATTTAGCAAACTCGGCTTTATCGGTCATATTTTGGCGTTTGCATTTTTCCTAACCCTACTTTTCGCCGCCATTACCTCAGCGATTTCGATGATTGAACCAGCTGTTTATTACCTAGTCAAATCCCGCGCATTTTCTCGCGCGAAAGCTTGCGTGGCGGTTTTTGTATTTACCTATGTGCTAGGGATTGCCTGCATTTTGGGATACTATGGCGCGACAAGCGAGTATTTCGTCATCGCAGGACAGCCGTTTTTCGACGCGCTGGATTATTTAACATCTAAAATTTTAATGCCACTTGGCGGATTAATCATTGTCATTTTCGTAGGATATGTCATCAAAAAAGACGGCGTTTATGCCCTACTTTCGCCATATATGGGAGATTTCGGATTTAAAATTTGGTATTATGTCCTACTTCGCGTGGTATCTCCGCTTGCGATTTTTGTAATCGCGCTAAGAGAGCTAGGAATCGTAAATTTTGGATAGTCAAATTTGAAATTTAAAGAAAGATTATGAACGATAAATTTAGCAAAATCGGCTTTGTTTTAGCGGTCGCCGGCGGTGCTGTGGGGCTTGGAAATGCGTGGAAGTTTCCAACCCTAGTCGGTAGCAACGGCGGAAGCGCATTTGTGCTTTTATATCTCGTGCTCACGCTTGGGATTGGGTTTAGCCTATTTTTAGCCGAAATGGCGATTGGGCGCATTAGCAGAGCCGATTTGCCTAGCGCGTATAGATATCTCGACCCCAAAAACGGCGAAAAGTGGAAATTCGCTGGAATTTTCATAGTGGGCGGAATTTTTGTTTTGTCATTTTATCTCGTAATCCTTGGTTGGATTATGAGATACATTTTTATCGGTTTTAGCGCGCTTCCTGCCTCAGTAGATGAGGCTGGCGCACTTTTTGGGGGCGTGATTTCGCACTCACTATTTTCAAGTCTTGCATTTTATGCGTTAGGGCTTGTGCTGACACTTTTTGTGGTATCGCGCGGAATCAAAAGTGGCATAGAAAAGCTGAATTTGATAATGATGCCCCTGCTTTTCGTGCTTTTGCTTTTAATGCTAGGATATGCGGTTTTTATGGAGGGATTTGGCGAGGCGGTGAAGTTTTTATTCACGCCTGATTTTTCCAAAATCACCGTCGCTAGCGTGCTTGACGCGCTTGGGCTTTCACTTTTTACCCTTTGTATCGGGATTGGCTGTATCGCTGCGTATGCTGCTAGCCTAGGAGAGGGTGTAAAGCTAGTGAAAAGTTGCGTAAATATCGTATTTATCAATATCGCAATCGGGCTAATGATGGGGCTAATCGTATTTACATTTATCTTCGAATTTAACGCTAGCCCATCTCAGGGCGCAGGATTAGTGTTTGTATCGCTTACCACAATGTTTGCTAAGCTTGGCTTTATGGGGCAAATTTTAGCGATTTTGTTTTTTGTGTCGCTGTTTTTTGCTGGGATTACGAGCGCGGTTTCGATGATAGAGCCATTTATCTTGTATCTTGTCAATCATTTTGGCATTTCTAGAAGTAGAGCGTGTGGGCTATCAGGCATAGTCGTAGGCGCGCTAGGAGCGTGCTGCACGCTATCAATGAACGCGGAATTTGGCGAAAGTTTTACATTTTTTGGCAAGGGTTTTTTCGATATTTTAGACTTTTTGACCTCAAATATCATGCTTCCTCTTGGTGCGCTAAGTTCGGCGATTTTCGTCGGATTTGTTATGAAAAAATCCCTTTTGGCGGAGTTTTTTGGCGAGGATATGAGCAAGGGTGCGTTTGAGATTTGGTATTTTTCGCTAAGATTTATCGCGCCATTTGCAATAATCATAATAATGGTAAATTTGCTGTTTTTTAGCTAAATTTGGGATTAAAATTTTAAAATTTGGGCTACCGAAATTTCGGTAGCCTTTTTTTATGCTTTGCGAATTTTTGAGTAGATTACCGCTACGATGTATGATAGCACGCTCACAGCTACAAACATTAGTAGCACAGGATTCATATCCCACTCTGCTTCGTCGCCAAAAACAAGCACGGCAATATAAATTATAAAAATGTATTGCAACACATAAAACGGCGTTACAAGCACACTTATCGTTTTTAAACACGACATAATGAGATTTGGAAGCACCTTGGCTACCAGATACATTAGCCCAATCCACGCCAAAACAAAGGCGATAAACATTATGTTAAAAAATATGTTTTGGTGATAGTATGGGTCGCCGTCCATCATATCGTCCCACGCATAAAACTTCGCCAATACCACAGCCGAGGCGATAAAGATAACCGCGCAAATAAGGCTTAGTTTTGTATATAGTGCGCCTTTATCTTCTGGGCGAGTGTAGATTAAAATATCAGCGAATAAATATCCAGCTATCGGATAGGCAATCCAGCTTAAAAATGGAAAATAGCTTCCCTCATGTGTGCCCCAAAATAGCCCTGTTACGGCTTGTAGGCAGGTTGATTCAAACTCTGCGAAATTCTCGCCTAGATACATTGCCACGCCCGAGCAGATGATTCCCACTATGAGATAGCCTAAATTTGATAAATTTAGCTTTTTCATTAGCGCAAAAAATATAAACGCAAGTCCCGCAAACTGCAAAATGTCCGCATCGTAAATCTGCGTCCAGTTTTCTTCGAAAATTTCAGCGTCATCGTTTAGCTTAGAGCTAATGTAGTATGGAAGCACATACACAAGCGCATTAAAGACATAAGATAACACCAAAAATATCACGCCACGCTTAAAAAGTAGCCCCGGCGCACTACGCCTAGAATACACAATACCGCAACCCAAAATAAACATAAAAACAGGCGCAGCAGGCGGTGAGCCTAGGAAGTTTGCGACCTTGAAAAACACGGAATCTTCGCCGTTGTAGAAGTATTCCACGCAGTGGATTAGCACCATAAAGATTACAGCAAGACCCCTTGCTATATCCAACTCGTTTTGTCGCCCAGCATTGGGCAATGATAAGAAATTCATCTGTTAAAAACCCTCTTTTTATTGGTTTGAAAAAACCCAAATTATAGCCTTTTATAAGTTTAAATTTACTTAATAGCGTAGTGAAATGCTATGGCTTAGAAATGAGATAAATTTATAAGGAATTTGGGCTTAGTTGTTTGGTTTGTAATTACGAGAATTTTGCCAGTTTGTCATTGCGAGGCGACTTGTCGCCGTGGCAATCCAGTAAAATTCCATAATCTCTAATTTATCATTGCAAACAAAGCGAAGCAATCCGAAGAATAATCTATTGAATTTTAAAATTTTTATTCCAGTAACACTGCCCCGAAATTTTTAAATTCAAAAATTTTAAAATTCAAAAGCCCTTTAAATTTCTCTGGATTGCTTCGGCGTTTCACGCCTCGCAATGACAAGCAAATTTAAATTTTGATTGATTTGAAAAACTCGCAAACGCTGACTTCTAGGACATTTGCAATTTTGACTAGGTGTTCTATATTGAAGTGTTTTTTATTTATGCCAAGTTCAGCCATAGAAATCGTTCCGACTGCCTTGTGTCCTATCGCCATAGCTAGGCTTAACTGCGAAACGCCCTTTTGTGTGCGTATGCGTTTGACATTTTCGCCGATAGTTTTGTAAATTTGCTCCATTTGTTCGTCTGTAATGGTGCAGTCTTTCAATTTCGCCTACCTATGGTTAAACTAACTGTAAGTATATAAATATTAAAATTTAACTATGCTTAAATAAATTCATTTGTGAAAGGTAAATGCATGAAATACCCAGAAAATTATCAACCAACTTTCTGTGAAAAAACTGATATTTGCAGATTTTCATTAGGCAAAAATGGTAATAAAAATTTGATGATAATCGGCTTTAATCCAAGCACGGCTAATAAGGAAAATTCAGACCCTACTATGAATAGAGTAATTAAATTTTGCGAATTTAATGGATACGACGGATACATTATGGTTAATGCTTACCCGTTTATATCTACAAATCCTAGCGAAGTAAAATTTGATGAAAAAATTAGCATTGCAAATTTAAGCCACATAAAATACAAAATCGAAGAGCTAAAAATTTCAGATATTTTACTAGCCTATGGTGGTATAATTATGCCAAATTTTATGCTAAAAAGTCTGCTTGGAATTTTAGATATAGTAAAAAATAAAAATATTTTTGTGATTAAAACATTAAAAAGTGGAATTCCTGCCCATCCACTATATAACAAAGTAGATAAACTACAAAAATTTACAGACATTAAAGGCGAAATGGATAGATTAAAAAGAGAATTATCCAATTAATTCTATTTTAATATCTCATTTTACCATTATGGTGCGCAAGAATGCCCACCCTACGAAAGTTAGATTTGGAATTGCAAAAATTAACACTTATGCCGACGATTTTTCACGGAGTGGGCGACGGACTAGACTGACTCGTCTGTCCTAGCCCACGCCGCAAAATACTAGGCTCGTTTAATTGCAAATAATATTTTAATGCAAAAAGTGGCGAATTCCCGTAAAATACATCGCCATACCAAACTCATCTGCTGCTGCGACGACTTCATCATCACGGATTGAGCCACCCGGCTGGATTACGGCTTTAACGCCCACTTCGTTTGCGATTTCTATGCTATCTTTGAAAGGAAAAAACGCTTCACTTGCCAGCGCGCAACCTTGCAAATCAAGCCCCAAATCCCTTGCTTTTGCCACCGCAGCGCGCGCAGCATCGACACGGCTTGTCATGCCCATGCCGATTGCCACCATTGCCGAGTTTTTCACATACACAACGCAGTTTGATTTGGTTAGCGCTGCCACCTGCCAAGCGATTTGCAAATCGGTAAATTCGCCATCATTTGCCGAACGCTTTGTAACGCATTTAGCATTTTTGACCTCATCAGCACCCACATAGTCGCGTTCTTGATAGACAAATCCCCCGTCTATGAATTTAAAGTCATATTTATCATTTTCACGCATTAAAAATTTATTCTCTTGCGTGAAAATTTTAATGCGTTTTTTGTTTGCAAAGACTTCAAGTGCGTTTTCATCGACATTGGCTGCAATTATGACTTCCACAAAAATTTCATTGATTTTCTCTGCCAAAGCCTTATCAAGTGTGCCGTTTATCGCCACCACGCCACCATAAGCCGAAACAGGGTCGCATTTAAGCGCTTCGGTGTAGCTTTCTAACAAATTTGATTTTATGGCAAAACCACACGGATTTGCGTGTTTGCAGATACTTACTGCTGGGGCTTCGCCAAAGCTACTTGCTAACATAACTGCGCCGTGAATATCGGTCATATTGTTAAAACTTGCTTCGCCTTTTAGGGCTTTGAAATTTAGGCTAAAAAAGTTTTCGAATTCATACAAAGCGCCCTTTTGGTGCGGGTTTTCGCCGTATCTTGTCGCCATGACTTTTGAGCCTGTGATAAATTTTTTAGCACCAAAACCGCCGTTAAATCGCTCGTTCATATAGTTTGCTATCATGCTATCATACGCGGCAGTGTGCTCGTAGGCTTTTATCATAAGGCTTCGGCGAAATTCCAAATCATCGGCTTTTGCTTTGATTTTTTCGATAACTAAATCATAATCCAAAATGTCCGTTACAATCAAAACATCTTTGAAATTTTTCGCTGCACTTCGCACCATGGCAGGTCCGCCGATGTCGATATTTTCGATAATCTCATCAAAATCATCTGTGCGAATCGTGGTTTGTTTGAAAGGATATAAATTCACACAAACCAAATCAATCCCGCCAATGCCGTGTTTTAGGGCTTGTTCGGCGTGATTAGCATCGTCCCTTTTATGCAAAATTCCGCCGTGAATTTTAGGGTGCAGGGTTTTTACTCTGCCTTCAAACATCTCAGGGCTTCCTGTGTAGGCGCTCACTTCCACAGCATTTACGCCGTTTTCGCAAAGTAGCTTATAAGTGCCACCCGTGCTCAAAATTTCCCAACCCAAATTTGCCAAATCTTTTGCAAATTCCACTACGCCGTCTTTGTCGCTAACGCTGATTAACGCTCTCATGCTCACTCCTTATAAATTGAAATTTTTAAATTTTAAAATTTAGCTTTCGCCCAAACGCTCTTTTAAGCTCTCATACGCTTCATTGATTTCTTGAAGCTTTTTCGTGCCTTCTTGGATAATCTCGTCATCTGCGCCCTTGCCCATTAAAATATCTGGGTGGTATTTTTTGACTAGTTCGCGGTATTTTTTCTTTATTTCGCCAAAACTAGCACCCTTATCCACGCCCAAGACTTCGTAAGGGTCTTTTTTCGAACTTGTATTTCGCGCAGAGCCACCATATCCGCCGCCAGAGCTAGAATTTTGATATCCACCGCCGTAATTTCCGCCATAACTGCCACCGCGACTATCGCCGTAACCACTAGAATTTCGGCTATTTTGGTAGCCTCCACGCCCGCGGTTGTCGTAACTTTGGCTAGAACCGCCGTATGTGCCATAATAACTCGCCTCAAACATAGCAAAAATTTGACTTACCACATGGGAAGGCATACCAAATCCGCGCGCGATTTTGGCGATTATATCTCGCTCTTGCTCGCTAAATGAACGATCGATATAGGCTATGTTTAAGAAAAAATAAATTAGCGCCGCTTTTCGGCTCGAACTTAGGTGAAATTTTTGATTGTAATGAAACGCGAGAGAGTAGATATCGTGCTCTTTGTCTTTGTTTATCTTATAAACTTGCTTCAAAAGTTTTCTCTCGTTTTCGCCACCGCCCATTTTGCGAACCAAATCGTCCAAAATCTCGCCTATCATCGTGGCTTCTGTCTCATTTACCACGCCGTCGCTTTTGGCGACCTTTGCAGTTAGGGTGATTAAAATTTTCGCCTCTTCAAGGCTCATTTTTGGCTCTTTTCTCTCATAGCCGGAATTTCCGCTAATACCGCTTATAAATCCCTTTATAAAATGATAAAGCAAAAAAGCCAAAAATAGATAAAAAATACTCGACACTATTAATCTTCGCTTCTAATGATTTTTGCGAATTCGTTGAAATAAATTTCGCTCAACTCTCCCAAATCGCGCGAAATGCTATTGATTTGGAAAATTTTACCGCCAGTAATGCCAAGTTTTACGAAATTTAACCCTGCTTCGCGCGCTAAGCTTTCAAATTTCGCCTCGTCGCTTACGCCAAAAACAGCCCTCGTAAAGCTCTCGTCGAAAATATCTCTCTCATCATCGCACGGCATTTTAAACTCGCCACCCATTTTACCTACACACGCCATTTTGGCTAGGGTAATTGCCACGCCACCGATTCCTACGGAGTTTGCGAAGCGCAATGCGCCTTGTTTGCCTGCTTTAATCGCAAAGTCCCAAAGTTTGCGCTCTTTGGCTAAATCTAGCTTCGGTAGCATGCCTCCGATTGCGCCTTTTATGGCTTGTTGATACAGCGAGCCTGAAAACACGCCGTATGTATCGCCCACCAAATAGACGCCAGTATCACTGTGAGTGAAATCACTAGGGATAATCTCGCCATTATTTACGCCCACGGTTACAATCGCAGGGGTCGGCTGGATACTCACGCCCTCTGTTTCGTTATACAAGCTCACATTTCCACTCACAACAGGCGTATTTAGAGCCTTGCAGGCCTCTTTGATACCCTCTGCGCCCTGTGCGAACTGCCACATAACCTCTGGGTTTTGCGGATTGCCGTAGTTTAGACAATCAGTTATAGCTAACGGCGTAGCACCGCTAAGAGCGACCTTGCGACCACTAACAGCCACAGCAAGAGCCGCACCAGTGAAAGGATCGATATAGTTCATGCGAGTGTTGCAATCCATAGCGATTGCGAGTTTTGCGCCATTTTCTTTGACTCTCATTACCGCTGCGCCTAGTTTGCCCGGGCGTTTGGCTGAGTTTAGCCCGACATTTGCGTCATATTGATCGTAAATGAGCGATTTATTTAGCACATCTGGGTGCGAAAAAACCTTGTCAAAATCGGCGTTTATGTCAAATTTATCAGAGCATGTGCATAAATTTTGGTTTGCTATCTCGTCCAAATACGCTGGGCGTTTTGTAGGGCGGTCTAAAACAGGTGCTGCTTCGCTTAAAGGCTCGATTGGAATCTCGCCCGCTAGCTCGCCATGCCAGTAAAGCTCCATTTTACCGGTATTGGTTACTTCGCCGATGACTTCTGCGTCTAAATCCCACTTCGCAAAAATCTCTTTTATCTTATCTTCGCAACCTTTTTTCGCGCAAATTAGCATTCTTTCTTGGCTTTCGCTTAGCATTAGCTCGTATGGCGTCATGCCACTTTCACGCATAGGGACACGATCAAGGTGCATTTTCATACCGCTTCCGCTTCGTCCTGCCATTTCAAAGCTACTAGAAGTTAGCCCAGCTGCTCCCATGTCTTGGATTCCCACGACGAAATCAGTCTTAAAAAGCTCCAAACAAGCTTCCATTAAAAGCTTTTCGGCAAACGGATCGCCAACTTGCACGGTTGGGCGAAGAGATTTGTTTTCATCGTTAAAGCTATCACTTGCCATAACGGCTCCGCCAAGCCCGTCCCTGCCTGTTTTTGAGCCTACATAGATGACTGAGTTTCCCACGCCTTCTGCCTTGCCGTAGAAAATTTCATCACTTTTTACAATTCCAAGAGCAAAGGCATTTACCAAAATATTTCCGTTAAAACTGCTATCAAATGTCGTTTCGCCACCGATTGTAGGGATTCCCATGCAGTTGCCGTAGTGTGCGATACCGCTAACTGCGCCTTTGACTAAATATCTTTGATAGCGATTTGTTTTGGAATTCCCCACGACATCGCCAAAACGAAGCGAATTTAGATTTGCTTCGACCCTTGCGCCCATTGTAAAAATATCGCGCAGTATTCCGCCCACGCCTGTGGCTGCGCCTTGAAACGGCTCGATGTAGCTAGGGTGATTGTGGCTTTCCATTTTAAAAACAGCCGCCATGCCACCGCCAATGTCGATAACACCGGCATTTTCACCGGGACCTTGTATGACCCATGGAGCCTTGGTCGGAAAGCCGTTTAGGTATTTTTTACTTGATTTATATGAGCAGTGTTCGCTCCACATAGCCGAAAAAATGCCAAGTTCTAGCAAATTTGGCTCACGCCCTAGAATTTCTAAAATTTTTGCATATTCGTCTTCGCTGATTTTGTGTGCCGCAATGGTTTTTTTATCCATTTTATCGCCCTTTTAGTGGAATTTAATAACTTTTTATAATAGCTAAATTTTGCTTAATTTCCTTTTTTGTTAAGCCAAATTTCATACAATTTCGCCTCTTTCATAAATGCGTAAAATGCGTTTATAACGGCGATTATGAAGCCTTTTTTGCCGTCGAAAAAACTTCGCCTTAAAAAATACGATTTGAAAAAGACAAGCGGAAAGATAAAAAGCAGTTTGGCTAGGCTCGGTTTTTTGCCTTTTTCAAATTTTTGCTGTGCGCGCAGGCTCGAATAGTTGTTGTTTTTGCTCACTAGCTCTTTGATTGGTTTATCGCTGAAATGATAAATCACGCCACGAGATTTTCGCACCTTGCCATTTATGCTGACTTGCGCATGCACGCCCAAATTTCGGTATTCGCCAGCACTTTTGCGAAAAAATCTGATATGGGTGTTTTTGCGCACTCTATCATCGACGATTCCGCCCATGTAAAATTCGTGAAATTTAATATCAAGCCCGTCGAATTCGCTCTGCCCCATAAACTCGCAAATTTCAGCTTTTAGCTCTTCGCTTACTTCCTCGTCGCCGTCTAAATTTAGCACCCACTCGTGCGAACACAGGCTAAAAGCATAGTTTTTTTGCACACCCTCGCCTTGCCAATCGTGGTGGTAAATTTTAGCATTAAATTTTTGCGCAATTTCTAGTGTCTTATCGGTGCTGCCGCTATCGACGATGATGATTTCTGCGAAATCCGCGACACTTTTTAGCATTCGTTCGATATGTTTTTCTTCGTTTTGCACGATTGCATAGACACTTGCATTTATCATAGTTTATTCCTTATGCGCGTAAATTTCAGCCAAAAATCAAAAAAACTCTCCGTCCCCAAAACGCCAATTCTCTTTATGGCGAATTTATCGTTCCCCGCTTCGTAAAGCCCGCGCTTTACCACGACCGCGGCGCAGTATCCTGAATTTCGCGTAAGCGATAAAATTTCATCATTAAATTTGCCGTAAGGATAGGCGAAAACTCTGCACTCGCGCCCAGTGATTTTTTCTAACTCTTTTTTGGATTTTTCGATTTCATCTCGCGCTTTTTCGGGCTCGCTCGCCCACAAACGATCTAAATTCGCGTGGCTTAGCGTGTGAGAGCCAAACTCGATTAAATTTGAGCGGTGCATTAAATTTATCTCATCGCTAGTTAAAATTTGGCTTAAATGGTCGGTATTTCCGCGCTCCCAGTCGTTTTGCGTAGCGGTAGCCACCACAAAAATCGTGGCTTTGAAATTATATTTTTTCAAAATTTCAAAGGCGTTTGTGTAGTTATCCATAAATCCGTCATCGAAGGTAATACAGACCGATTTTGGCGGGATTTGGGCTAAATTTGCTAGCTCGCTAAGCGTGAAAGTAGTAAAGCCGTTTTTGGCTAGCCATGCGATTTGGGCCTCAAAATCAGCTGGGCGAACGCGCCATTTATCAAATTTATCGCCCTTATGCTCGCTTATGCTATGATACATCAGCACGCGCGCCTTGTCCCAGCCCTGCGGGATCCGCCACCAGTTATACCTGCACGAAAACGCTATAAACGCCACAGCTAAAATTGCGAAAAAATATATCATTTTTTAAAATCCTTTATCAAATTTTCATACGCATTTATGTAATTTTGCGCCATTTTTGCTACGCTAAATTCGTCCTTTTTGGCTTTGATAGGGGCGAAAATTTGCACGAATTTATCGTAGTTTGCGTGGATTTCATCTAGTTTGTGAGCTAAATTTTCTGGCGTGGCGCTAAATTTTAACTCACTAGGCAAAATTTGCTCACAAATGCCAGTATTCGTCGAAATCATAAGTGGCGAATAATAAACCCCGTCAATCGCCACAAGTCCGTAAGCTTCGAATTTCGAAGCGATGATTTGCAAATCGCAGCTTGCTAAATGATCATTTATATTATCCACAAAACCACGCAAAAAGACATTTTTATCAAGTTTTAGCTCACTAATTAGCCTTTCTAGCTCACCTTGCTTCTCACCCTGACCGAATATCTCGCACACAAAGTCAAATTTTACCAAACTAAGCGCTTTAATGACCACATCCATTTGCTTAATGGCGCTTAATCTGCCAGAGCTGATGATGTGAAATTTATCTAGTTTTTTAATCTTTTCTGGCTTTTTGTATAAAATTCCATTTTCGATAATTATAGAATTTGGCGGCAAAATCTTTTTTGTTTCATCTAACACAGCCACGCACAAATCGGCTAATTTATAATTTTTTTTGAATTCCAAAGTGTGTTTTGTGGCGATTAGCGGAATTTTCTTTTTCATAAAAAATCTAGCATTATAGATAATCTCTATCACTTTTGCGTTGTGAGCGTGTATGATATCTGGGCTAATTTCATCTAAAATTTTAGCAATTTTATGCAAAAAAATGGGGTTGTATCTGTTTTTTTTAAAATTTATCTCTATTAATTTTACATTTTTGTCTATGTATTTTAAAATATTTTTGTCGCTCATTAGATAAATTTCGTGTTCTTTAACTAATTCGTTGCATAGCTGGACACAAGCGTTTTCTGTTCCTGCAAATTTTATCCAATTAAGAGCGTGTAAGATTTTCAAACCATTTCCTAAATTTTAAATCCTGCGATTATCTCATATTACCGCTTTATACTTCGTTAAATTTAATTATTTTTTCTATATAATGGGCAAAAAATTTAAGGAAAATTTATGTTTAAAAATTTGATAAAAAAGCTAAAAGGCAAACCCACATACAAAAATATAAAAATGGGCAGTAATGTCCATATTATCAACTCTTGCATCGATGAGGCGTTCGGTCATCTCATCAGTATCGGCGATAATGTAACCATTACAAACGCTACAATTTTAGCCCATGATGCAAGCACAAAAAAGGCCCTTGGCTACTCTAAAATCGGCAAAGTCGAGATAGGAAATGATGTTTTTATCGGTTATGGAAGCATTATTTTACCACGCACAAAAATCGGCGATAAGGTCATAATCGCAGCCGGAAGCGTAATCACAAAAAATGTAGCCCCAAATTCGGTTGTCGGCGGAAATCCAGCAAGGCTGATTTGCACTTATGATGAATATATGCAAAAAATGCAAGAAGCGCTAAAAACCTCACACAAAAGCGAAAAACACCCAAAAAATATGAGCCAAAATGAGCTTTTAGAGCAAACAAGAGCATTGAGTGATTTTAGCTTGGGGTTTAGCGTATAAATTTAGCCTATTTTAGGCAGTTTTCGTAATAATTTTTTAGAGTGGATATATAATTTTCAAATTTCAGACTATTTTTTATCTCTTTGTGTTTTTCGCTAAATTTTTGCGAATACATATCGTAATTTTTGTAAATTTTACTAATTTTTGCGCTCATATTTTCATAATCGATAAAAAATTCCTCATCTAAAATTTCACCAATTCCACCAACTTTGGTGCCAAGTAAAACATTAGCATAAAAAATCCCTTCAATTAAGCTAATCGAAAGCCCCTCGCTACGAGATGATATGATTTGTAGGTGCGAATTTGCTAGCCTTTGTGCGACATCGTCTTTAAATCCGAGGAGCACCACTTTGCTTTGCAAATTTAGAGAATTTATTAAATTTTGCAAATTTTTTCTCTCTTTTCCCTCGCCGACAATTTGCAAAACAAAGTCAAAATCAAGCTTACTAACAGATTTTATCAACTCATCAAAACCTTTGATAAAATCTAGTCTTCCAACCGCAATAATGCTAAATTTATCGCCTAAATTTCGTGAAATTTGCCTTTGTTTAATACCAAAATATATAACTTCACTTTTGTGATTTATAGTTTGGGCTACTCTCTTTGATACCGAAATGACATTTGAAATTTTATTAAAAATTTTGCCCTTTCGCACATTATGCTTTGTAGCAACCTGCGTAAAATCCATAAATTTATTTAGCAAAAAACCCATTTGTGAAGCTTTTGCGCCGTGAGTGTGTAAAATTTGGACGCCAAATTTTTTCAATACTTTTAAAATTTCAAAATATAAAAGTAAATTCCACCTTTTATCATAGTTTTTATACTCGTAAATTCTAACTTTTGGCGAAATTTTATCTTTATACAAACACCCGTTTGGCACGATTAAAAGCACTTCATCGTTTTGGCATAGCTCATTTATGCTATCGCAAACGATTTTTTCTACACCACCATAGATTGTAGAGCACGAAAAATAAGCTATTTTCACGCACCGGCCTTTTGTGTAAATTTATCAGCAAAAATCAAAAACGCAAATAAGCTTAGATAGCTCATCAGCCTTTTTGTATCAAACAGACTAAAATCAAATTGAATTACAATGCAAAAATATGCCAAAGCGCAAAAATAGATGAAATTTTTACTTCTAAATATCTCTTTGATAGCGCAAAACAGTACCCCAAGCCATGCTAGAAGACCAAAAATTCCAGTGAAAAGCAAAATTTCAAGCTCAGCATTATGCACCATGAGAAATCTCATAAGTTTTTTTGGTTTTTCTAAGCTAATCCAAGTTTGCACACCATGCCCAAAAATAGGATTGTTTTGGATTTGAGTAATAGTATATTCCCAGATAATATCTCTGTAACTAGTGTGCCCAGTTAAAAGATGATTAAATCTAATCGCAACGGCGTCAAAATAAAAATAAATCCCCAAAACAATAAGACTAAATAAAATCAAAACTAAAAGTATAAATTTTATATTTTTTCTCAAATTTAAAGCCACCCACAAAAGCATAGCTGCGCTCACGCCGACCCACGACGAACGCGAATATGTAAAAACCAAAACGCTAATATGCAATAAAAACAAAACTATGCCAAGCTTTGGCTTGTATTTTGTAAAAATCAAGCTAAACACAGCCCCTATGCCCATCATAAAACCTAGTCTGTTGCGATTATCCAAAAGTCCAGTTAGACCTGTTTTTTTGATATCACTTACATTTTTGCTTAGGATTAAGTCTGGGTTATTTATCACTTGATAAATCGCCGATACCAATAAAATCGATGTTCCAAGCAATAAATATAAAATAATCTCTTTTTTGGAGAAAAATTTCAACTTATAAAAATAAGCCAATGCGATAAAAACAAAACCATATCTAGTGACAAAAATAATGATATTTCGCCACGATTTTTTTGTCAAAAGCTCGGGGTTTAGGAGATTTGCGATAACCATAGAAACAATGATTAAAAAGACAAAAAACGAAAAAAGCTTAACTTCTTTTAAATTTGCGATTAGAACGCTGAAATTTTTGTAAATTACAACATGCAAAATCGCCAAAACTATTATATAAATCGTCGAAATTTGATACACGCTATTTTCAAATGCAATCGAACAAAGCCAAATTATAAGCCCGAATTTTAGCGCACTTTGCCAAGGATTTAATCTGATAAAATCAAAAATTTTACTCACGCCATCTCCTTATACACACTCATAGTTTTCTCCACCATTTGCGCTAGGCTGAAATTCTCCGCTATGTAGCCGTATCCGTCAAATTTATAATCCTTCGCGCGCTCTATCATCGCAGCTAACCCCCTCTCATCACCCACGGCAAAAAACTCGCCATTTTCGCCAGATTTGATTATATCTAGCACGCCGCCGTGATTGCTCGCCACCACAGGCGCATTTAGCGCGATTGCCTCAGCCACGCTTCGCCCGAAACTCTCAGGCTTTTTCGATGCGCTTACAACCACATTTGAGAGTGCGTAAATCTCAGGGATTTTGCTTTGCGAACCCGTAAAAATCACGCTTTGCGCCAAATTTAACTCACGCGCTAAATTTTGTAGCCCCAAAAAATACTCTTTTTTATCATCTCGCACACCGCCCACGATTAAAATTTTTAGCCTCTCACCAAAACTTTGCTTTAAAATTTGCCCCGCTTTTATGAGCGTTTCATAATCTTTGAGTTGCGTTATGCGACCCACACTAGAAACGATGAAATCGCCCTTTTTTAGCCCAAATTCGGTGCGAAATTTCGCCATAAAATCGTGGTCTAAATTGTCGGGATTAAATTTTTCTAAATCAATTCCGCGCGGAATCACCCTGATTTTGCTGACATCTGCGCCGAAATTTCGCACTACATAATCCTCCGTAGCGTTGCTGACACAGATGATTTTATCGGCATCAACCATAATTTTGCTGTAAAAATTCACAGAATTTAGCCCATGCACGGTGCTAACTAGCCCAAAATTTAGCCCCCCTTTGGCGAATTTCACTAGCCATGCAGGCACACGAGAGCGCACATGCACGATATCTGGGGAGATCTCGCGCAAAATTTCTTTTAGCGCACTAGCGCGGGAAAAAGCTGTGAATATATTTTTGGAGCAAACATCGAATTTTATGTGGCGCACGCCATTTTTTTCTAGCTCGCTTACTAGCTTTCCGCCGTTACTAATCACCACGCTCTCCACGCCAAATTTAGCAAATTCGCGCGTGAGCTCGACCACACCGCGCTCGACGCCACCCTCGTTAAGTTCTGGCAGTATTTGCACCACTCTCATAGGCTAATTCCTTCTAAAATTTGGCTTAAATTTATCTTTTTTGTCGGTTCTAACTCGCTGTTTTTAGAATAAATTCGCAAACACTCATTTTGCGTTAAATTTGCGATAAAATCGTCAAATTTATTGTGCGAATTTTTGCGTGGAAGTGTCAAAACAGCGACATTTGCGCGACCATTGCACACAGCCTCGCTTATCATCGAAACAGAATCTTGGGTGATAAAAATCCACTCGCAACCCTCCAAAAAATCGCCGATTGGATTGATCTGATTTTTGCTATAAATCACGCTAAAATCGAAATTTGCGCGCTCAAACTGCGCCTCAATTTCACTGGGAGTGCGTGGGCTAGTGGTTATGGCGTATTCGTGGCGCGGAAATTTTGCTTTGATTTTCTCCACAATGTCGCAAATTTCGCTACTCATATCAAATGAAGCGTTTGGCCCACCGATGACAAATGCAACCGCGCTTTTTTTGGGAGTGTAGAAATTCCCCGTTTTGCTAAGGTTTAAATTCGTCGGCAAAATCACCACATTTGGCGCAGTTTGCGTGGTATCGTGAGCGTTTGCGAAAATGAGTGAAAAGTCCTTTTTATAGCCTTTTGGATACATTAGCGCGACGCTTTTTTTGCCAAATTTCGCGGCGCAGTATTTTAAGGGATAGTATGTCACAGACCCAGCTCCTACGAAAATGTCAAAATTCACAAAATTTTTGTTTTCGCACTCGAAAATTTTAAATTTCAGCCCCAAAAAATCCAAAAAATATGAGAGAATTTTTAAAATTTTGTTTTTATAGCCAACCTTGCAAAGCTCAAATTCCAAGCCTTTTAACTCGCAAAACGCCACGCTTTGGCTCTCATGCCCCTTGCGCCCGTCGGTAAAGATAAGCGCTCTCATCAATCAACTTTCCAGCGATTATGCATCCAAAACCACTGCTCGGGCGCGCTTCGCACGACCTCTTCGAAGATATCGTTGCACTGCTGGGTTATGAACTGCTCGGCCTGTGATTTTTCTAAATTTTCGCTTGGCGGAGTGAAATCTTTGATGACGATTTCGTAGCGACCATCACTCATGCGACGCGCGAAAACGGGGATTAGGACTGGGTTAAATTTCAAATACAGCGACGCAATCGTCTTTGTGGTGTAACACTCACGCCCAAAAAATGTGGTTTTTAGGCTGTTTTTTCCGCCCGGCTTTTGATCTGGCAGGATTCCTACATTTTTGCCCGCCCTTAGACGCTCGACAAGCCCGCGCATGGCGTCATCTTTGTAGATTAGCTCGTTGCCGTATTTTTTGCGAAATGGCGTAACTAGGCGATCTTCGATGAGTTCGTTATTTCCCCTGCGCCCCACAACCGCCACAGGAAAGCCGTTCGCGCCGTAAAAATGGGCTAAAACTTCCCAGTTTCCAAAATGCGCCGTGAAAAACAAAATGCTGTTTTTGCTATCACCTTTTAGCGCTTTTACCTTTTCTAGTGCCTCGTCTTTGTTAGCGATAAGTGCGCTAAAATCGAGCCTTTCGTGGTAGAAAAGCAGGGTTTGGGTCAGGGTTTTGGCCACAGAGCGGAAATTTTCGCGCGCTAGGGTTTTAATCTCGCCAGCTGATTTTTGTGGGTAGGCAAGGCTGAGGTTTTTTATAGCGATTTTTGCGCGCGATTTTAGCGCAAAAAAGGCGAATTTCGCCAAGAAATCAAAGAAAAAATATAAGAAATTTGTCGGTAGAATTTTGGCTAATTTTATTAAAATTACGACTAGGAAATATTCAAATTTTTCTCTCATTTTCACCCTTATTAAAAGGGGTGATTATAGTAAATTTTGGCTAAATAAGATATAAAATCACTTTCCTAGGCAAAAATTCCCAAACATTTCATCTAAAATTTCATCCCTCTCAAAGGGCCTAGAAATCGATGAAATCTGCTCTATGGCGCGATTCATTTCGTAAGCAAAAATTTCAAGCTCAGCCTCGTTTAGCTTTTCGCGCGCGCTTTTTAGGGCGTTTAGCGCGTTTTGGCAAGCATTGATTTGGCGAGTGTTGCTTAGCATAAGTCCGTCGAAATTCTGCGAATTTAGGTAAATTTCAAGCTCTTTTAAAATCTCATCGACGCCGTTTTTGGCTGAAATTTTAAGCGGTTTTTGCGCAAAATTATATGCAAAATTTTGCGCTAAATCAGATTTATTTAAGATATAAAATATTTTTTTATCGCTTTTTTGCTCCAAAATTTGGACGATTTTTTCATCTTCGTTCTCAAATTTCGCAGAGCTATCAAACACAGCCAGGATAATATCAGCCTCATCAATCGCCTTGATTGAGTATGAAATGCCGATATTTTCGGTTTTGCTCTCGCCATGCCTAATGCCTGCTGTATCAATGATACGGATTAGGTGAGTGCCGATTTTAAGGCTCTCTTCGATTCTATCCCTAGTCGTGCCAGCCTCATCGCTGACGATTGCGCGCTCGTAGTTTAAAAGCGCGTTTAAAATACTACTTTTGCCCACATTTGGTTTGCCTACGATTGCGACCTTAAAGCCCTCAATTAACCCTTTTCTGCTCTTGCTAATCTGGGTGATTTTTTCTAAATTTTCTATGTTTTCATTTAGCATTTTTAGCGAATTTTCAAGCACATCGCGTGGTAAATCCTCTTCGGCGTAATCTATGCAAACCTCGGCAAAAGCAAGAGTTTTAACAAGCTTAGCGCGCAGATCATTTACAAAGCCTTCAAGCTCGCCGTGCAGGTTACGAGATAAAATTTTAGCCGCACTTTCTGAGCGAGAAAGTATCAAATCGCTAATCGCCTCGGCCTTGCTTAAATCCATTTTGCCGTTTAAAAACGCCCTTTTGCTAAACTCCCCAGGCTCAGCGATACGCGCTCCTAGCGAAACCACGCTATCAAGCGCCATAGACGAGCTAATGAGTCCGCCGTGTGTTTGGATCTCCACGACATCTTCGCCAGTGAAGCTATGCGGGGCTTTGAAATATATAAAAATCGCCTCGCCAAATTTCACCCCGTCTGCGCCGTATAAATTCGCCAGTGTGGTGTGGCGTGGCGAGAAGTCATTTTTATGCGAAATTTCGCGCGCGATTTGCAGGGCACCTGCCCCGCTTATGCGCACGATTGATATTCCGCCGACTCCGTGAGCGGTGGCGATAGCAGCGATTGTTTGATTCATTAATTTTTTTCGTCGATTATGATGATTTTACCGTTACGAGTGGATTTGATACCGATCGTGCGATCTGGGAAGCTTTCTTTAATCTTATCGCTAGCGATTTTGACGAAAGCCCCGTCAAATGGCTTGGTTACGATTTTTGAGCCGTTTGCATTCGCCCTTAACGCGCCAATATACGAATCAATGTGTTTGCTTTGGTTTTGCAAAAATTCAGCCACTTCGAAAACGACAGAGAGGTTGTATTTCATACTAATCCAGTTATAAATCATATACGAAAACGCCTTGTATCTGTGACCTTCCTTGCCAATTAGTAGCGCGCTATCATCGCCGTCGATTTTGATATAGACGCTGTTTTCATCGTGAATTTTAACCTCGCAAACACTAAGATTAAATCCACTTTGCGCGATCAAATTTGTGATTTTTTGCTCGATATCTTTGCAAATTTCATCATTTATGGTAGCTTTTGGCTTTTCTTTGCGGACTTTGTGCGAATTTGCGCTTCTAGTTTTTTGCGAATTTTGCGGTTTTTTCTCATCATTTGGTTTTTGGCTTAAATTTTCGCTTTGTGGAAATTTCTCGCCCTTTTTGACAACCTCGATAATGGCGTTTTTCTTAAAAAAGCCCAAAAATCCGCTACTTGGCTGTTGAATTACCCTGATATTTAGCTCGGTAATCGAACACCCAAACTCATCTGCTGCTTTTTGATAAGCTTGCGTTAAATTTATCGCTTCAATTTTCATGTTTTTTCTCCGAAATTTGGGCTTGCTTTTGGCGAGCAAAGATTTTGTTTATGACATATTGTTGCACTATCGAACACATATTATTCACCGTCCAATACAGCGTAAGACCTGCTGGGAACATTAGGAAAAACACACCAAACATTAGTGGCAAGAATTTCATTACCTTCTCTTGCATTGGGTCTGTAAATGAAGTAGGCGTGATTTTTTGCTGTAAAAACATAAGTGCTGTCATCAAAATCGGCAAGATATAATATGGATCTTTTAGCGATAGATCGTGTATCCACATAGCCCACTCAGCGCCTTTTAGCTCGATTGCATTTAAAAGCACGCGATAAATCGCGAAAAATACCGGAATTTGAAGTAGTATCGGCAAACATCCGCCCATTGGGTTCGCGCCGTTTTTGCGATATAGCTCCATCATGTGCATTTGCAATTTTTGCGGATCGCCTTTGTATTTTTCTTGCAACTCCTTCATTTTTGGGGCTAAATCTTTTAGTTTATTCATTGATAACATACCCTTGTAGCTAAGCGGAAAGAGTGCTGCGCGAATAATTAGCGTAAGTATCATAATCGCCCAGCCCCAGTTGCCTACATGGCTATAAATCCAGCGCAAAAATTTAAACATAGGCCTTGCGATGAAGGTGAACCAGCCATACTCGATGACATTAGTTAGCTTTGGATCTACCTCTTTTAGGGTTACATAATCCTTCGGTCCGATATAGCCAATGCTCTTAAAATCGCCGTTTGCTCTAATGAAGGCTTGCGAAATATCGTTTGCGCTAGTAATCGTGGTGTTTAAATTTTCGCCAAAAAATAGGCTTGTGTAGTATCTATCTGAGCTAGCCACAAACACGGCGTTTTCGACGCGTTCGTTTTCGCTCACATCGCCGTCTTCGAAAATCTCGACTGTATCGTCGCTTTTGCCCACTGTGATACCGTGGATTGTGTATCCATCTACCTCGACATCAGGGCGAGAGCCAGGTGTGATAAAATACGAAGTCGGGCGGTTAAATTTGATATCGATTTCGTAACTTCCATTTGGGTTAAATTTCAAATTTTTACTAACGACAAAATCGCCTAAATTTTGTGTCAAAACCACGCTAGCCGCGCCGTTTGTGATATCTAATCTATCAGCAGAGGCAGTGTATGGAGTAGAAAATGCTAGCTCGTTTAAATTAGCGTCTTCGAATCTGATTTCAAGCGGTTTTGAATCGCCATCTTTGCTGATTAAATTTATCGGTTCGCCCTCTTTTGTAAATTTTTTATCATTTAGTGTGTATGAGCTAATGCGACCGAAATTATCAATCGTAAAATTCGCCTCTTTGCCGACGATTTTGACTAACTGATTTTGCGCGCTCGCACCTGCGCTTGCGCTCGGAGTTATGCTAGCACTTGCGCTAGTTGGGGCTTGTTTTGCCACGCTTTGCGCACTTTGCGCGGCAGTGGCTGTTTTGTTCGCCTCCATAGCAGCTCTGACTTTTGACATATAAAAATGGTCGTATGCCACAAAAAACAAAAAAGCTAGCAAAATAGCTAGTCCTAGGCGTTTTTGTTGGGATATTTGATCTAACACGATTATCTCCTAAATATTATATAATACTGATTTTTTGAATATGGTATAAACCAAATTTTTGGTTTTACGCCCAAAGCACTGTTTTTGCATGCCCAAAAAAAATTAAATTTAAAATTATGCTTGATGATAGGGTGATCTATTCCGCCCTTGAAAAAAGGGTTGCACTTTAAAATTCTAATTAATGTAGCAAAAAATGCGTGTAAGGGGTGGTTAAATTTAAACTGATAGAGCGCATAAGTAGAGCATGTGGGATAGTAGCGACAACTCGCAGGTAAAAGAGGTGAAATAAAGGCTCTGTAAAATTTAATCAAAAAAACACAAAAATTTCTCATTTTATCGAACCTATCTTTTTAAAAGCCCAACGCAAACTTCGCTCTATCTCTTTAAAACTCATGTTTTCAATCTGTTTTTTTGCGATAATGATAAAAGTGCCATCTTTTAATAAATTTTGCTGATTATAAAACGCCGCTCTTAGCAGGCGTTTGGTGCGATTTCGCTTAACCGCATTTCCAATCTTTTTACTAGCTATCGCACTAAACCTGCGCTCGCCGTCCATAAAATACACGACAGCGCAATCACAGTGCCATTTCGCAGCACTTTTATAAACTTCTGAAAAAACCTGATTTTCGCTTATCGGAGCGAAACTACCTACGCAGCCAATCTTGCTCTACCTTTGGCGCGTCTTGCGTTGATAACTTTGCGTCCATTTTTTGTTTTCATTCTTACACGAAAGCCGTGTGTGCGCTTTCTAGGGGTGTTGTGTGGTTGATATGTTCTTTTCATATTCTTCCTTTTTTAAAAAATTTAAGGTGTGGATTCTACAAAAATTTTACTTAAAAAGCATTGAAAAACTAAATTTTTCAATGCTAAACAAATTTTAAAATTTAAAATTTTTGGCGAAATTTACCAGCCATAGCGCGGTAGATTGAAATTTCATTTTGCATACTCGCATATCTTTGCGCAAGTAGATTTATTCGCGCCGAAATCGCACTCGATCTAGCCTCCAAAAAATCTTTTAGTTCGCTAGCACCTGCGTCGTATTTGACGCGGTAAATTCGCTCGATTTCGCTGGCTGTTTTGTAAGTATCGGCTAAATTTGCAAGCCTTGCGCGGTTGATTTCGTAAATTCTATACAAATTTAGCGTCTCATTTACTGCGCCGCTTAGGGTTTTTTCGTAAGAATTTCGGTAAGCGTAAAAATCCACCTCAGCTATCCTTAACTGCGATTTTAGCCGTCCATAGTCCAAAAACGGCAGGCTAATGCTGACATTTCCGCTTAAAAATTTCAAATCAAATCCATCGCTAAATTTATCTGTATTTGCCGAATTTAACCCTGCGCCCAAATTTACGCGCGGGAAGAAATTTAGCCTTGCGCGTCTGTGGTCATAAAACGCCGCATTTAGCCTAGAAATCGCAGCTCTAATGTCTGGGCGATTATGCAAAGCAGTGTAAGGCACACTAAGGTCTGCACCTAGAAATTTCACGCTCTCAATGCTTGGCAAATCTGCGCGAAACTGCAAATCAGGCGAGATTAAATCGCGCATAAATTTGCGGTTATCCTCGATATTTTTCTCGATTTCCAAAACGCGGTTTTTCAGATTCAAAATGCTGTTTTGCACCTGCTTGTATTCGATAAGCTCGGATCTGCCATAATCATATTTTGCCTTGACAATCTGCTCAATTTGCGCGTAATCTTTTAAATTTTGCTTCGTCCATTTTAGAGCGTCATTTAGATAAAGCATCTCAAAATACCCGCTCACGACCGAATTTATCAGCGTCAAACGGGCGTTTTGTAAGTCAAACACACTCGCACTCGCGTCCCACTCGCTTGCATTTATGTTCGAGCGAATCCGCCCGAAAAGATCTAGCTCATAGCTGACATTAAAGCCAGAGCTATAAGTCTTGCTCCACTCATCGCTTCTGCTGATATCGCGGCTCGCACCCGCTCCCCACGAAGCCCCAAGCGTAGGGAATAAATCCTCTTTGCTAAGGCCTAAATTCGCATACGCGCGCTCTAAATTTAACGCTGCTGCGCGCAAATCGTAGTTTTTCGCCAAAGCCTCATCAACAAGGGCATTTAAATATGGCTGATTGTATCCCTTATACCAATCCTGCGCGATTTCATAGGTTTCGTTTTCGTCTATAAAGCTATCTTGCACTTCGTAATCAAGGTTGCTATTTATCGCGGCACACCCGCCAAAAAACGCCACAAAAACTGCGCTTACAAATATATTAAATTTCATCTCTACTCCTGTGCTAATGCGTCGATTGGGTTTAGTTTGCTTGCACTTCTTGCTGGCAAATACCCGAAAATTATCCCGATAGCAGATGAAGCCACAAAGGATACGATTATCGGCGCAATGGTAAATTTCATAGAAAAATCAGGACTTAGGGTGTTAAAGCCAAATCCAATAAGAAGCGCAAACAAAATTCCCAAAATTCCGCCGAACCAGCATAGCAAAATCGCCTCGATTAGGAATTGTTGCAAAATATTTCCCTCTTTGGCACCGATTGCCATGCGGATTCCGATCTCTCTGGTGCGCTCGGTAACTGAGACTAGCATGATATTCATTACGCCGATTCCGCCCACGATTAGCGAAATAAAGGCGATTGAGCCGATTAAAATTTTCATCGTGCCTGTCGTGCTCTCTATCGTTTGCTTAATCGTATCTGAATTTCGCGTATGAAAATCCCTCGTGCCGTGGCGCTGAATTAGTAGCTGTGTGATACTCTCCTCAGCCATTGCGGTGCTGACATCGTCTTTGATTTTGACCGTGATTGAGCTAATCTGCCTATCGCCTGAAATTTTATCAATCACGGTCGTATATGGCGCATACACGCGCAAACTCTCGCTACTGCCAAAGGCGTTTTTATCCTCGCCAGCTATGCCGATTATGCGTAAAGCCCTGCCGTTGAATAAAATCGTATTTCCAAGTGGTTCCACACCTTTAAATAGCGTTTTTTTGGTGTTTTGATCGATGATGATGACAGAATTTGAATATTTTATATCATCTTCGTTGAAATTTCGCCCCTCTACCACATCTATTCCGCTGACTGCGAGCGAATTTACATCACCACCAAAAACCTGCCCCGTCGCACTCATACTAGCGTAAGTTAGCGTTCCACTCGTGCGTGAGTTTGGCGTAGAATAATCCACATAAGGCTGGTGCGCTAATGCTAGGGAGTCATTTTTGGTCAGGGTATTTATCCCGCCTGCTCTAATATCGCCGAAATTTCGCCCCGGATAGACGCTAATGGTATTCGTGCCAATCGAGCGGATATTTGATAAAATCCTCTCTTCTGAGCCGTTTCCTAGGGCAACGACGCAGATAACAGAGGCAATTCCGATTATAATTCCAAGCATTGTCAAAATCGAGCGCAACTTATGCGAAAATATTGCGCTCACCGACATTTTAAAGCTCTCTATAAATTGATCTTTGGCAGAAAAAAGCGAGCTTTCTTTTTCTAACTTTTCTTTATGCAAATCAAAAGTGCGCCCCATTTTGACATTATCGCTTAAAATTTGGCCGTCTTTGATCTCGACAATCCTATCAGCGATTGAGGCGACATTGCTATCGTGGGTTACGACGATGATAGTATGACCTTCTTCGTGGAGTTTTTTTAAAATCTCCATTACCATGACGCCAGATTTGCTATCAAGCGCGCCTGTTGGCTCATCGGCTAGGATTATCTCGCCACCATTTATGAGAGCCCTTGCAATAGAGACGCGCTGCTGCTGTCCGCCTGAGAGTTTGTTTGGCAAATTTTTCGTGCGATCGCCTAGCTCTAAACCTTCTAAAAGCTCTATTGCGCGCTTAATCCTAGCATGAGATGGCACGCCTGCATACACGGCTGGTAGGGCGACATTTTCGGTAGCGTCGATTGAGGCGATGAGATTGTATTTTTGAAAAACAAAGCCAAATTTCTTGCTTCTAAGGCTTGCAAGCTCATCTGAACTAAGCTTAGCAACCTCTTTATCATCGATTTTATAGCTTCCACTAGTTGGTGTATCGATACAGCCGATGATATTCATCAGCGTGGATTTTCCACTACCGCTTTGACCGATGATTGATACGAATTCGCCGGCTTTTATATGCAAATTTATATCTTTTAGAATATGAACCTCATCGTCGCCGAGTTTGAATTTTTTGTTTATATTTTCTAACTTTATCATGGCTAAATTTTAAATTTTAAAATCTCATTCTAGGAGCGCGTCCGCCTCTGCCATCGCCGATTTGATTGGCGTTTGAACCATCTGCGATGATAATCTCATCATCATCGCTCAAACCACCCAAAATTTCGGTATTTAAATCATCGCTAATACCCTTTTTGATATAGGTTTTCTCTGAGCCAAAAGCCCTTTTTACCATGACATAATCCCCATTTTCATCGCGTTTAATCACAGAAGTTGGCAGATAGTTTGTGTCTTCTGCGTGATTTACGATGATTTCGCACTCTGTCGTCATGCCGATTTTTAGGTAATTATCTCTATTGTCGATTAAGGATTTGACATAAAAATAAACAGCGCTTTTTGATGAGCTCGCGCTCGTGCTAGCCTTGTCGTAGCTGCCGTCACTTAGCGTAGTAAGACCCGGGTCTATGTGAGAGACATGGGCTTGGCGCACATCGTTGAGATTTGAGAGAATATAATATTCTACCGGCGTGCCGACGCTGATTTTAGAAATATCGCCCTCGGCGACTTCCATTTTTATCTCCATTTTGCTTAAATCCGCGATTTTTGCGATAGTTGGCGTGGTTTGGTTGGCATTGACCGTCTTTCCCTCTTCGACTGGAACAGATACGATTGTCCCGCTAGTAGGGGCTGTGATTTTGGTGTAGCCTAAATTTGTCTCAGCCGTGCTTAAAGAGAGTTTGGTCTGCTCGATTTGCGCTTCGATCTGTTTTTTGGCTGCCTCTTTTGCAGCGAGATTGTTTTTGGCGTTTTCTAGGGCTTCTTTCGAGGTCGCGTTTGCTTTGTAGAGTTTAAGCTCGCGGTTGTATTGAATCTGGGCGTTATCACTAGCTATTTTGGCTGAAACCAAATTTGCCTCATAGATATTTAACTGCGCCTTTTCCTTGGCGATATTGTTTTCTTGGGTAACTGAGTCGATTTGGGCTATCATATCGCCAGCCTTGACCACATCGCCGACTTTGACATAGAGCTTTTTGATCTGACCGCCTACTTGCGCACCCACATCGACTAACTCTTGCGCATAAACCTCGCCAGTAGCTGTCACGGTGCCACGGATATTGCCTTTTTGCATTTTTGTGGTTAGGATTTTTGGGGCTTCATCTTTTGCGCCAAATTTTTTATACGCGAAATATCCGCCCAAAATCAGGGCTAAAATAACTAAAATTTTGACTATTTTTTTCATCTTCTCCAACTTTTTTTAAATTCAAATCCGCAATTTTAGCGAACAAATTTAAACCTAATGAAATTTTGCGAAATTTTAATTACAAATTCTATCTCTAAATTTTACAAAAGCTAATCAAAACTAACCAATTTTAGGCTTTTGCGTAAAATTTCATTATTTTTTTGTGTAGGATTAGTGAAAATGCGATTATCACGCTACCGATTAGAAATTTGCCAAGCTCGGCGTCCTTGTGCCAAAGGGCTAAATTTACGATAATTGCAGCTGGGATTAGAGCGTTATTCATAATCGCAAGCACGCCAGCATCGACTTCGCAAGCGCCTTTGTTCCACAAAAAATAGCAAAGCGCGGAGCTTACTACGCCCATAAAAATTATGATTGCGACCTGCTCTGCGTTTGGATTAAATTTCGCCGCGTTTCCAAAAAGCGCCGCCACAAGCGCGCAAGCAATCACCGCGCCTAGGAAAAAATAGCCAAAAAGCTCTTTTTGCTCGCCAAGGCCCTTGCTTTCGCAGAGGTATTTATACGCGCTCTGACCTGCGCCAAAGCACAAATTCGCCCCTTGAATCAGCAAAAATCCGGTTAAAAACTCAGAATTTATACCATTAAATTTAATCACAAACGCCCCCAAAACCGCAAATGAGACGCTAAGCAGATAAAGCGAGCGAAAACGCCTAGCAAACGCGTCATATATCAGCGTTACATAAAACGGCGTAAATATCGTAAAAAGCGCCACTTCATAGACTTTGAGATATGCAAAACTTTTGTAATAAAAAATATACATTATGCCGATTTGCACTGCGCCAATCGCGCAAATTTGCCCTGCTAGGCGCAAATTTACACCCCTAATTTTCATAAACGGCACAAAGCACACAAACGCCAAAGCCACGCGCGAAAGCGCCAAATACGCACTATCAATCCCGCGCAAAAACTCGCCAATTAGCGAAAAGCTAAACGCCCAAATAAATGTAACGATGATAAGTTTTGTCAAAATTTGCCCCAAAATTTTAAAAATTTAGCGATTTTATAAAATTTGAGATTAAATTTATATTACAAATTTTATTAATGGCAAATTTTAAATTTTCGGCGCGCAAAAGTAATCTTTTATTAATCTTAGCTGTGATAAAATCCCTAAATTTTTATTTTTTAGGAAAATTATGAGTGAAATTTCAGTAGTAATTCTAGCCGCTGGTTTTGGCACGCGTATGAAATCAGACCGCCCAAAAGTCCTATTTGAGCTTTGCGGAAAGTCGATGTTAAGCCATGTTTTAGAGCGCGCGTATGAGATTAGCGATGATGTGAGCGTGATTTTGCACTATCAATTTGATCGTGTCAAAGAGGCAGTTTTGAGCGAGTATCCAAACACCAAAATTTACAAACAAGACCACGAAAACTTCCCGGGCACCGCAGGCGCGCTAAAAGATATCAAATTTGATAGCCAAAAAACTCTAATCGTGTGTGGCGATATGCCACTAATCGACAGCGCGGATTTGCGCTCGCTTTGCAGTAGCGACGCAGATGTCGCCCTGAGCGTATTTCGCGCAAAAGATCCATTTGGATATGGCAGAGTTATCACAAAAGACGGCGAAATTTTAAAAATCGTCGAGCAAAAGGACGCTAGCGAAGAAGAAAAGCTAGTTTGCGACGCAAATGCTGGGTGCTACTGCTTCGACACAAAGGTGCTAGAAAAAATACTGCCTCAAATCACACCAAACAACGCCCAAAAAGAGTATTACCTCACAGATAGCATAAAAATCGCCAAGGATATGGGCTTAAAATGCTCTGCTGTGTGGGTTGATGAGCAAAATTTCATGGGCATAAATGATAAATTTGCGCTAAGCGTGGCTGAGGAAATTATGCAAAATCGCATAAAAGAGCGCTTGATGAAAGCTGGCGTGCTAATGCGCCTTCCTAGCACGATTTATATCGATTGCAGGGCGAAATTTATCGGCGAGTGTGAATTGCAAGAAAATGTCAGCATTATCGGCGAGTGCGTGATCGAAAACTCTATAATCAAAAGTTCAAGCGTAGTCGAAAGCTCACTTATCAAAAATTCTGACCTTGGCCCTATGGCGCACATACGCCCAAAATGCGAGATTGTGGGCACTCATATCGGAAATTTCGTCGAGCTAAAAAACGCGAAAGTTAATAATATCAAAGCAGGTCATTTAAGCTATCTTGGAGATTGCGAGATTAGTAGCGGCACAAATATCGGCTGCGGCACGATTACATGCAATTATGATGGCAAGAAAAAATACAAAACCATAATCGGAAAAAATGTCTTCGTAGGCTCCGATACGCAGTTCGTAGCCCCAGTTAAAATAGGCGATGATGTCATCATAGCAGCGGGCTCAACTATCGTTTCAGATGTCCCAAACGGCGCACTAGCGATAGCTAGATCAAAACAAACAAACAAAGCTGAATTTTTCTATAAATTTTTTAGGAGCAACAATGAGTAAGAAGAAAATTTTACTAGCAGTTTGTGGAAGCATTAGTTTTTATAAAGCGTTTGAAATTCTCTCTGCGCTTAAAAAGGCGAATTTCGATGTTTATGTCGCACTTAGCGAGGGTGCGAGCGAGTTTGTGAGCTACAAGGCTTTCGAGGCTTTGTGCGATCACCCTGTGTTATGCAGTGGCAACGAAGACTGGCAAAAAGGGGTAAATCACATAAACTACTCAAAAGTAGATTTAGTCTTAATCGCTCCTGCTACGGCAAATACGATAAACAAGCTTGCTTGGGGAGTTTGTGATAATGTATTTTTACAAACCATAAACGCAGCCTTCGCCAAAGCCAAGGTCGTAATCGCACCAGCAGCCAATCCTGCGCTACTTGAAAACAACATAACCCAAAACTGCATTGAAATTTTAAAAAGCAATGTCAAAGCCTTGTTTGTCGAGCCTATCGAAAAAATGCTAGCTTGTGGCGAAAAGGGCAAAGGCGGCCTAGCCACCACAGAGGCGATACTTCAAACCGTAAAACGCGCAATCCATAAGGATAAATTTTGGGAAGGTAAAAATGTCGTCATCACAGGCGGTCCAACAACCGAGAAAATCGACAATATCCGCGGAATTACAAATTTTTCTAGCGGAAAAACCTCAAAGGCAATCGCGGACGCATTTTATTATCTAGGCGCAAATGTAACGCTGATTTCGAGCGTGGATTATCCAAATTTACCTTACAAACTTACGATTTTTGAGAGCACAATCGGCCTAAAATCAGCCCTTGATAGCACAAAATTCCCTGATGGCTCATACCTAATAATGGCAGCAGCTGTTAGCGACTACACTCCAAAAGTCCGCTACAAAGGCAAGGTCAAAAAGACAGAAATCGGCGATGTATGGAACCTGCGCCTTGGCAAGACCGATGATATCCTAAGCTCAGTGCATGCAAATATCAAAAAAATCGGCTTCAAGCTCGAAACTGACAAAGAGACTGCACTAAATGAAGCAAAACGCATGCTAGATGAGAAAAATCTCGACGCAGTGTGCCTAAATACGCTAGATGATGTGGTAAAACTAGGTGGCGATGTCACGAGAATCACGCTTTTGACAAACGATTTTATTACCGAGCTAGACACTGCGAGCAAAGATGAAATCGCGCTAAAACTAGCAAACGAGCTTAAAAAAATCTAAATCGTGAATCAATTAAACCATTTAGCAATCATTATGGACGGCAATGGGCGCTGGGCTAAAAAACGCGCCCTATTGCGCACTGGCGGGCACGAAGTGGGCGCGCAGGTCGTGCAGAGTGTCTGCGAATTTTGCATAAACGAAAAAATCCCAAATCTAACTCTTTACGCATTTAGCACCGAAAACTGGAAGCGCCCAAAAAGCGAAGTTGAGTTTTTGATGAAGCTTTTGGCGAAATTTTTGGTTGATAAAAAAGAGAGTTTTTTGGCAAATGGGATAAATTTCAAAGCCGTCGGCGATATAGCGAAATTTAGCGATGATTTGAAAAGCAAAATTTATGATTTGCAAAATTTTACGCAAAATTGTGCGAATTTAAATCTAAATTTGGCGATAAATTACGGCGCGCGTGATGAAATCGTGCGAGCGTGTCGTGAAATTTCACGCTCTGGGAGCGAATTTAGCGAGAGCGAAATTTCAGCGCATTTGGATACCGCGCGCAGTGGCGATGTGGATTTGCTAATCCGCACAGGTGGCGAAAAACGCATTTCAAATTTTTTGCTTTGGCAGGCAAGTTACGCCGAACTAGCATTTAGCGATACTTTGTGGCCTGAGTTTTCTAACGCAGAATTATCTCAAATCATCAGCGAATTTAAAAATAAAAACCGCAGATTTGGAGGGCTATAATGCCACAAAATGAGAAAAACGCACAAAATTTGCAAGATTTGAAAATTTCTAGCACTTCACAAACAAACGGCGTTTCTAACACACACATACACACACCGCAAAGGGTTTTTTATCCTGATTTTTTAAGAGTTATTGCGATTTTTGCGGTTATATTTTTGCATGTAGCTGTTATTAGACAATACAAAATGCCATCGCAATCTTACGAATGGCAAATAGTAAATTTTTACAACGGATTAGTTCGTTGGTGCGTGCCTGTTTTTGTCATGGTTAGCGGTATATTTTTGCTTGATTTTAGGCGATATAGTGAAAGTGTGAGCGAAAATTTAGGCAGAATTTTAAAGAAAAATATTTTTAGACTATCCATTACACTTATCGTTTGGAGTATTTTTTATCTTTATTTTGATATGTTTTTAAATGGCAAATTTGACACCAATCCATTTAGATTAACAGATTTTTTATTTAAAAGCACAAAATATCACCTTTGGTTTTTATATATGATAATCGGACTTTATTTTTTGGCTCCATTTTTACAAGTTTTGGTGCGAAATTTAAGTAAAAAAGATTTTGAACTTTTGCTCATTGTTTTAGCGATTTTTTGTTGCGGTTATGATTTTATCAATGTATTTTTGAAATTTTTTCTAAATAAAACTCTATATTTTCGTTCAAATGTCCCTGAATTCAGTGGTTATTTGATATATTTTTTAGCCGGATTTTATTTTGCAAATTTTGAAATTTCCAAAAAAACTAGAACTCTTTTTTACATTTTGGCATTTATTTCTCTTGTTATTACGATAGGTTTTAATTCATATTTTGCGACACATACTACCAAAGGCAAGGAATTTATTTTTACTTATAGATTAATAAATGTTATGTTTGTAAGCTTTGGCGTTTTTATTTTCTTTAAAAATTTATTTGCAAATTTCCAAAACAACGGCAAATTTGCAAAACTTATAACCAAACTTTCTGCACTAAGTTTTGGAATTTATCTTATACACGCTGCAATTAGAGATATATTTATTATAAAACTACAAATCACAAACACAACGCTAAATCCAATAATAATGATTCCACTTTTAAGCTTGGCAGTTTTTGTGATTTCTGCACTTTTGGCGTTTATACTCTCAAAAATTCCTATTTTGCGAAAAGTGGTCTAAAAAATTTTAAGCCTAAATTTGCAAATTCACTCCCGAATTTGCCCAAAATTTAGCCAAAAAATTGTAAAATAGCCGTTTGCAAAATTTATCAACTTAATAATGGATTTTTATGGAATACTACCTTTATATGGCGATTTTCGCCCTTTTTGGCATCTGTGTCGGCTCATTTAGCAATGTCTTAATCCACAGGCTTCCGCGTGGCGAGAGTATCAACTTCCCTGCTTCGCACTGCCCTAAATGTGGCACTCCGCTTAAATTTTACCACAATGTCCCGCTGTTTTCGTGGCTGTTTTTGGGCGGAAAATGCGCATTTTGCAAGGAAAAAATCTCTATCCGCTATCCTATCGTGGAGTTTCTAGCTGGCGCGCTAGCCGCGAGCGCGTATATCTGCGAGCCAGATATCATCAAAGCCGCCATTTTAGCGCTACTTTTCATACTTTTACTAGCACTTTCGGCAATCGATTTCGAGTTTAAGGCCGTGCCAGATAGCCTACTTTTCACAGCTACCGCACTTAGCCTAGTCTATCCTTTGCTTTATGATTTTGACATTAGCTTGCTGTATCCAGCCGCTGGGTATGGGCTAGCGTTTTTCGCGCTTCGCCTCATCATCACAAAGGTCTTAAAGCGCGAAGCCATGGGCTCAGCCGATATTTTTATCGCCATAATCATCGGCGCGATTTTGGGCTGGAAGCTCGGCGGAATCGCGATTTATATCGGCGCGATTTTGACCCTGCCAGCATACGCAATCGCCAACAAAAAAGGCTACGAACTGCCGTTTGTGCCGTTTTTATCAGCTGGACTTTTGCTTACGATTTTATTCAAAGCTCAAATTTTAGAGCTTTTGGAAATGATTTATGGATAGAGTTCAAAAATACCTATTTAGCAACTTCATAAGCTCGTTTGCGTCGCTATTTAGCACGCTTTTTATCATTATGTCGATTGTGTTTTTCTTGCAGATTGCGCGCATTACCTCTTTTATCGAGATAAATTTGATAGAGCTAATCAAACTCTATCTTTTCATGCTACCGCGAATTCTCATTTTCACCGTGCCGATTGCCTTTTTTGTCGCCCTTAGCATGGCGCTTTTCCGCCTTTCGAAAGAAAACGAGACAATCGTGCTTTTTACTATCGGCTATGTTACGCGCAAAATCGCTGTGTTTTTCGGCGTGATTGCGGCGATTTTTTCGGTTCTTTTGCTCTTTATTTCGCTTGTGATGATGCCAATCGCCGAAAATCTCAAAGACAATTTCATCGACTACAAAAAAGTCAGCGCCACGCTAAATATCAAAGCTAGCGAATTTGGGCAGAAATTTTCGGAGTGGATGGTTTTCATCGAGGGCGAAGACGAGGGCGAAAACGGCAAAATTTACAAAAATTTAGTATTTTACAACCACGGCAAAAAAGGCGAAGATGAACGCATAATCATCGCCAAAAAAGGCGAGTTTGTAAGCGAAAATCAAAGCTTCTCCGCACTTTTGCATGATGGCAAAATCTACACCGTCGATAGCGATGAGTGGCATATTACTGAGTTTGACGAGCTTATCATACGCACACTTTCTAAGAGCAATATCCGCACAGGGAGCGATGTGCTAGGATACTGGCGCGAAATGCGCAAAAACGACAAACGCAAAAAAGATTTCAGCATTTATGTGCTTGTTTCGCTATTTCCGCTAGCAAGCGTGCTTTTTGCGCTAAGCTTTGGAATCGTAACTTACCGCTACGAAAAGGGCTTTATTTACGCCGGGATTTTCGGGGTGCTTTTTAGCTATTTTGCGCTGATTATGATACTAGCCAAACGCCCACAAATCGCCATTAGCGTTACATTTTTGCTGACATTTATCCTATCTTGGATTTATTATAACTTCAAAATCAAACCGCGATATTAAAATGCAAAATTTACTTCTTACATACGCATACAACGGCGCGCGATTTTGTGGCTCGCAGTCCCAGCCACATGGTCGTAGCGTCGAGGACGCGCTCAAAATCGCGCTAGGCAGAGTTGGGATTTTTGGCGCGCTCACCACTAGCTCTCGCACCGACAAGGGCGTGCATGCCCTGCGCCAAACAAGCACGATTAAATGCGAACTCTACCAAAGCTTGCCGCGCCTTAAAGAGCTCATTAATCGCCACTGTGCGCCATACATTTTCGTGCGCGACCTGCGCGTGGTAAGCGATGAATTTCACCCAAGATACAGCGCGAAAGCTAGGGCGTATCGCTACATCATCAACCACGGCGAATTTAACCCATTTCTAAGCGATTTTCAAATTTTTATGCCCAAATTTGATACCGAAAAGCTAAATTTGATTCTTGCGAAATTTATCGGCGAGCACGATTTTAGCGAGTTTATGAAGGTTGGAAGCGAGATAAAAAGCCCAGTTCGTGAAATTTTCGTAGCGCGCGCGTATTCGCACAAAAATCTCAGCGTGGTAAATTTCGTCGCAAACGGCTTTTTGCGTGCGCAAGTGCGATTAATGCTAGCAAACGCCCTTGCCTCGCTCAAATCAAATCGCCCCCTAGACCTCTCTCACGCCCTCACCCGCATACCAGCCCCACCAAATGGACTTTATCTTGCAAATGTGATTTACTAAATTTTACATTTGATTAAGCGGGGTTGAATTTGTAAAATTTGATAAATTCAGTATCGCAGATACTGACCGAGATTTTATAAAAGGATTAAATTTGGATAATGAAAAAATAATGCGAGAAAAAGCAGAGCAAATGACTAAAAAAGCCGAAATGAAAATTCAACAAGCAAAAGAAAAAGAAGCTAAATATCAACAATGGCTAGAAAACAAAAAACAAACCGACCCAAATTTTAGGGATTATGATGAAAATCCATTGATAATACAAAACTATGAAGAATTTTTTGTATTTTCGTTATTTGTGCCGTCTTTAATGATTAGTGGGATTTTTTATAATTTATTTGAAAAATTATATCTAGCAAATAGCGGTAATTTAGATATTTGGCTTATTCTTTTTCCGATTTGCTGGATAAGTATTATTTTTATGTTTCAAAAAACGCATTTTTCACACCATAAAATTAAATTTACAAATAGATATATTGAATTTTATGATTATGGGAAATTAAAAAGGCGATGTGAAATTGTAGAAAATAAAATGGCAAAACCATTTTTTACTTGTTGTGATGTAAGCAATCGCAAACAAAATATTGTCACTATGTATTTTATGATTATGTTGGTTGTATTTTTATTCTACAAACCTATATTAATTGTTAGTTTAGCTGTATCTTTTTGTTTTTCATATATTTTTATAAGATTTTTCTTTTATATATTTTTGAATAAGAGTTTAAAAGGATTTGAAATTTTTTCATCTATTCAAATTGATAATCCAGCTAAAACTGCAATCGGTTCGCCGTTATCAATTAGATATTTTATGATTTATCTATATAGTGATGAAATATATAGTGAAGTAAAGAAATATTTTTTACAAAAAAATATAAATATTGATAATTTACCAAAAAGGTATTCAATTTTTTGATAACAAATTTAATAAAACCAATTTTTTTTTAAAGGAGAGAACTATGAGTTCAACAGGTAGTAGAGAAGTATCGTAAGGTTGGCGTCCTTGCCCACAAAAAAAAGATAAAATAATTTAATAATCATTTAAATAAAGCTTCTTTGCTTTGCAAAGCTTTACTCATAATAACATAAAAATCAATCGTAAATTTAATCTCGTAGATTGCTTCGCTTTCTGCGAAAGCTCGCAATGACAATGGCTGGCAAATTTTCCTTAATCTGTCATTGCGAGCGAGTGAAACGAGCGCGGCAATCTACAAATTTAAAATTTAAAGTCGCTAAATTTGCAAAATTTTGAAATTTATTTCAGCACAAAGCGCACATTTACGACAAAAGTTCGCGCGCTTGTCGTGGGCGGAAATTTCGATTTCGTGCGCTCTATCGCCTTCAAAACAGCCTCATCGAGCGCCTCCACACCAGAGCTAGCCGTGATCTTTGCGCCCTGCACCGCGCCACCGGGCAAATACGAAAACTCCGCCTTTACCATGCCGGTTTGCTTACGCATTTTCGCGCTTTTTGGGTAGTTTTTTTGCGCGTAGGCTGCGATGATTTTTTGTATCACGCCACCGATATTATCGCTCTTGGCGTTGCCTTGTATGTTTGCCATGCCCGCTTTTGGTGCGCCTGCGCTAGCATTAGCTTGGGCTAAATTTGGCAAATTTGTGCCTGTTTTGTTGCTATCGAAATTCTTTTTTACAACCTTTTCTTTTGCGATTTTTTTTGGTTTAGGTTTTGGCTTTGGCTCAGGTTTAGGGAGCGGTTCAGGCGCAGGGGTAGGAACAGGCTCTGGGGTAGGCTCAGGCGCAGGCTCGGGTTCGGGCTCTGGGGCAGGTTCTGGTTCTGGTTCGGGCTCTGGTTCGGGCTCTGGGGCAGGTTCAGGCTGTGAATTTTGCTCGGCTAAATTTTCCACATTTTCGGGCGCAGTATCACTCAAAGCGACGAAATTTTCGATTCTAATCACGCTTAACGCCTCATCTTGCATCAAATTTGGCGCCCTAAAATTCGCAAACGCAAGCCCAAGCAAGGCAATATGCAAAATCAGCGAAGTAAAAAATCCGATTGCGCTATTCATCTTTTTTCGTCACAATTGCGAAATTTTCGTGATTTAGCTCTTTTAGGGCGTCCATTACGATGACGAAAGCCTCGAATTTGGAGTTTTTGTCATTTTCTAAAACAATCAAATCATGCTTTTGCAAATGCTCTAAATTTGACTTCAAAGCCTCGCTATCCACGGCGATATCATCGATGAAAATTTGCGAGTGCTCGTCGATTTTAATGGTGATTTTCTTCTCTTCGCTTGGGCTTTGCGCGCTTTTGGCGCTTGGCAAATCGACCTTGATTAACCCTTGTGCGATAAAGGTCGAAACGCTAAGCGTGATCGCTAGCAAAACCAGCATAATATCGATAAATGGGACGATATTTAGCCCCTCTTTCCTAGGTAGTCGCATTTTAGCCCTCGTAGCGATTGAGCATGACATCGACTTTGCGCAAAAAGCAGTTGTAAATCATCAGCGTAGGCACAGCGACCAAAAGCCCCAGCGCAGTGGCTTTGAGCGCGAGAGAAAGGCCTTGCATGATAGCCTTTGCGTCGATATTGGCACTAGCACCCATATCATAAAATGTAATCATAATGCCAGCCACAGTGCCCAAAAGCCCGATATACGGGGCGTTAGAATACACGATATAAAGTGCGGTGAGATTTTTGCTCAGCGCCTCCTCATACAGCGCCTTGCTTTTGTAGTCTTTTGGCGATACTCTTCTGTAAAACAGCACCCGCTCTATGCTAAACCAAACGACCAAAAAGCTCATAAAAACCAAAATAGAAATAATTATATAATCAATATAGTCTTTTAGAAAATCCATAAATTTCCCCCGTGGATAAAATTTGTAAATTTTGCTTATCAAAAATATATAAATTTTGAAAATAGCCAAAAATCGGGGTATTTTAACAAAATTTAGAATATAAGTCAATAACTTTTATCAATATCAATCAATTTTGAAAGCAAAATTTTTAATAAATTCTCTCAAAATTGATTGTATAAAATTTTATACTACGCGCTGTAAGTTTTGAAATACAAAATCATTTATCGCTCAAATTTTCTTTAAATTTAATCAAATTTTCCACGATTTGCGCCGCGCCATCGACACCGCAAAACGATGTGTTTATACAGATATCATAGTTTTGCGACGCGCCCCAAATTTCGTTCGTGTAATACCTATGAAAGCTCGCTCTGCCAGAGTCTGAGTTTTCCATAAACTCCCTGACATCGCCCTTAGTTTCGCTAGCAAGGCGAGCGAGTTTAAACTCGTCCTCCGCGCGCAAAAACACACGCAGCAAATCCCCTCTACTGCGCAAAAAATACCCAGCACAACGCCCCAAAATTATGATATTTCCGTCATGTGCGATTTGGCGATAAATTTTGGCTATGCGTTCGCGCTTCTCTTCGTTTGCGATTTCGTTGTGCGAAATGGCGTGCAAGAGCATATTTATGGGCATTTCGTTGTAGAATTCATACATCATCTCAAAGCACCCCAAAGAATCGGCTCGTTTGAGCAAATCGGCCTTTTCGAGGTAAGTGTATCCCAGCCTAGCTGCCAATTTTTGGGCTAGTTCGCGCCCACCTGCCCCTGTTTGTCTAGCGATTGTGATTACCATAAAATTTCCTTAAATGAAGTTTGCAAAAATACTGGCCCCAACCACGGTAAAAAGCCCGGTTACAGCCATCGCCAAAGACGCCATTGCGCCCTCGATATCTCCGATTTCAAGGGCTTTTGCTGTCCCCATAGCATGGCTTGCGCACCCAAGCGCAATCCCCTTTGCTACGGATTTTTTTATACGAAATAGCCTTAAAATCGCCTCTCCAAATATATTTCCTAAAATCCCCGTTGCGATTATGCACGCCATGGTCAAATTTACGATTCCGCCCAAACTCTCGCTAATACCCATGCCAATGGGCGCGGTTACGGATTTGGGTAGCAGTGTTACATAGAGCGCATGGTCTATGCCAAAAATCAAAGCTAGCGCATAAATACTGCAAGTCCCAGCCAGCACGCCCGAAAACAGCCCCGCAAAAATCGCGACAAAATTTTTGCGCAAGAGCGAGAGTTGCTCATATAATGGCACCGCCAAACACACCGTAATCGGCGTGAGAAAAAAGCTCACATGCGCGGCGCTGGCGTTAAATTTATCGTATGGGATATCCACTAGCACGAGGGTTAAGACCGTCAAAATCGTCCCTACCAAAAGCGGGTTGAAAATCGCTAGTTTGAAGCGTTTTTTCAGATAAATTCCAGCCTGAAACGAAATCAAACACAAAAAAACGCCAAAAAACGCCGAATTTATAAGTATCTCTCTCATTTTTCGTCCTCGTAGAGCTTTTTGCGCTCTTTTTCTAGCGTTTTTTCGTAATAAATCTGCGTTACAAATCCGCTAGCACCCATTACCAAAATCGTAGAAATCGCCACAATCACGATTATCGCCCAAAAATTCGCCATCAAAACATCGCCAGCTACGATGATAGCAGCCCCTGCTGGGATAAAAATCACAGGCATTATCTGCATGAAAAACGACGCACTCTCCCTGATTTGCGAGATTTTAACCACCCTAAAAATCAAAGCCAAAAGCATAAGTATCAGCCCATAAATACTAGCCGGTATGCTAAGCGGGATAAGTTTGGATAAAATTTCAGCGCACAGAGAAATTCCTAAAATAATGCTAAATTGCTCTAAAAATTTCAAATTTCAACCTCCAAAAATTCGTCGAAATTTAGCGCAATTCGAGTAAATAAAATATTAAATTTGTATAAAAAGTGTAATTTAACTAATAGAATATTTTAAGAATTCTTTTGCTAGAATAGCCTAAATTTCGATTTGGAGGGAGATTATGAGGTTTAAATTTTTAGGGCTTTTGGGGCTAGGTTTCTCATTTTTATTTGCCGCTGAGGCTGATTTCGCTGATCCAAATGTCTGTGCCACCTGCCACAGCGATGTGCATGAAGCATGGGCCAAATCTCTACACGCGCTATCACACGAGGATTCTAACGAACTTTACAAAAAATCAATTTCATTAATCGCCAAAGAAACTGGAAATTTAGAAGAGAGTCTAACGCTATCATGCGGTCAATGCCACAACGCAAAAATGAAAATCAAAGAGCTCGATGTATCGATGAGCGTGGCGCTGTCGCTTGATCTTGGCGAGAAAGACAAGGTCAAAGAATTTACCAAAAGCGAAGATGTCAAAAACGGCATTTCGTGCTACATTTGCCACAATGTCGATAAAATCAAACCAGACCAAAGCGATCCGAGTATCTCTGGATACAAAAGCTTCTCGTGGAGCGAGGATTATGTGACTGGACCATACGATGTGAGCGAGGCTGACGCACTGTATCACCAAAGCCAAAAACGAGATTTTTTCCAAAACAACGACGAGCTTTGCAACTCTTGCCACCAAGGACAAGGTGGCAAATCTAAGCTTTCTATTTATAACACACAGGCTGAGGGCGCAGGCGTGCAAAATGCCAAACTTTGCGTGGATTGCCACATGGGCAAATCGACCAAAAAAATCATCGCCCCTGGCGCACCTAGGGAGGGCGCGGTTATCAGAGATATCAGATCTCACTTTTTCAACGGCGCACGCAATTCAGATATCCTAAAAGAGGCGATTGAGCTTAGATTTAATCGCTTAGGCGGCGACAAAGCGGTGATAAATTTAAAAAATTTAACCACTCACAAGGTTCCGACAGGATTTAGCGGGCGTTCGGTTGAAGTGCATGTCAGATTCAAAGACAGGCTTGGCAAAATTTTATCAACACAAAATTTAGGCGCGCTTCGTGCGATCTATACAGACAGTAGAGGCGATGAAACCCTATCGTATGCCGCAAAAACTTTGAAGGAAGATACGAGATTAAACGCTGGGGAGAGCAGAGAATTTAGCGTAACTATGCCACAAAACACCTACACTGTCGATGTAAAAATCGTCTATTATGTCCTAGCGCCACAGCTTCAAAACCTGCTCAAAGTCAAGGACGAAAGCTTCACTAAGCCTTATGAAATCATAGAAATAACTTTCTAACTCTGCTTTAAAAAGTGCAATGGGGTCAAATTTGACCCCATTTTTAAATTTTAAATTCTGGCGCAGGGTTGCGGGCTTGCGAAGCGGAAAATTTATAATTAATTCTTGATTATTTTGTAAATTTAATTACATTTTAAAATTCCAAATTTAAGCCAAATTTGCTAAATTTTTGCCAAATACAAAAAGGGTCTTTATGAAAAATTTAAGCATGGAATTTAGAGCAGATATCGGTATGATTTTTGTGGCGATTGCCTTTGGGTTGGGGTATTTGCCCACAGCATGGGCGATTGAGAGCAACGATGTTTTTGTCTTGCTTTTTTGGCGATTTTTTATCGCTAGCGTGATTATCGCGGCTCTATTTTGGCGCAAAATCAAATCTATCTCGCGCACACAAATCCGCTATGGCGTGGTTTTGAGCCTGTTTTTGTTCGCAGGGTTTGTAAGCCAAGCCTTTGCAATGAAATTTGCCGCTAGCTCGTCGGTGGCCTTTATCGTGGGGCTAAATGTCGTGCTCGTGCCATTTATCGCCAGTATTTTGTTTGGATACAAAATCTACTCATACGCCTATATCGGCGTTGCTTTCGCTGTGGCGGGGCTTTATCTCATCTGCCAAACCGAGCTTGGCTTTGGAGCGGGCGAAATTTTGGCACTCGTTTGCGCGAGCGCGTATTCGTTTCATATCGTGCTTACGGCGAATTTCGTGCGCAAATGCGAAATTTTTGGCATGGTCTATGTCCAAATCGCCTCGCTTAGCCTATTTTGCGCATTGGCTAGCTACTTTGTCAGTGGCGTGAGTGTCGCGCCTGTGCTGGATACGAAATTTTTCATCGCAATGATTTTTATCTGCCTTGTAGGGACGGTTTTTGGGTTTTTTGCGCAGGCTTTGATGCAACGCTACACCACGCCGATCAAAGTCGCTCTGTTTTTCACGCTAGAACCAGTAACTGCGGGTATTATGGGGGTTTTCGTAGGTGGAGAAATCCTAAATCGCTGGCAAATTTTAGGCGCTGTTTTGATAATCGCAGGCGTGCTAATCAGCGAGATTGGAAGCTATTTTAAGGCGAAAAATCAAAATTTGGGCTAAATTTAAAATTTATTTTAACGGAAATCTTAAATTTAGGGCTTTTAAAAATTTATCAGATTTGCGTTTGTAGTAGATAAAACTAAAAAATACTTTAAATTTGACATAGGCATTTACCACGCCCATACCATAGACGATTGCGACAATGCAAAAGAAAAGAAAATAAACTAACTTGTCGTAAAAATACTCTATCCGCGCGATTTCTTCCACGCCAGATACGATGACTGCGCTCATAAATGCGACGAAAAGTAGCGAAAATACCACGCCACAAAATCGCTTTATCAAGTTCCAATTTCCCCAATAAGCCGTGGTCGAATAGCTAGTGACACTAAGCGCAGAATAAGTGCCCTCCTGCCAGCCTCTGGTGTAAATCACATCGATCAAATCGCCGTTTTTCGCCCACCATTTGGCGAAAATCGAGCTAAACCTAAGCCCTCCTACATGAAAAATCACGACAAAAAAATTCTCCCTCACCTCGCAGGCACGCACATCGCTGATGATTCCGCTGATTTTGCGCGCACCCGGCGGGAGCGGTTTTTTGATTTTATAAAATAGAGTTTTGATAGGATTTTTCATTTTGAAATGAAATTTTGCCGAAAATTCGGCAAAATTTACATGCGCTCTTTCGCACTTAGCCCCATTAAGCCAAACGCCGTGCGAATACTAAGCGCGACAAGGGCAAAAAGTTTGAGTTTGGCATTTTCGTTTTCGCTGCCAACCACGCGGTTTTCGTTGTAGTATTTATGAAAATCTGCGGCTAAAATTTTAAGGAAATCAGGGATTTTTTGCAGTCCCCTGCTAGCAAAGGCTTCGTTTAAAACCTCATTTAGCGTCATCGCCTCAAAAGCCAAATTTAGCCCAGCTTCATCAAGCGTGCTAAAATCTGCGCCCAAAACCTCGCTATCGCTCATATTTTTGCCAGCTTTGCCAAAAATTTGATAAATTCTAGCATGAGCATAATTGATATAAAATATCGGATTCGAGCTATCTTCTTTGCCAAGCTCGTCAATGTCGAATTCTAGCGGTGTTTCGCCCTTTTTGCTAATAAACATAAAGCGCAAATTATCCTTGCCAATCGCACCCAACACATCGCTCATTAGCACGCTGGTGCCTGATCGTTTGCTCATTTTAAACGCTTCGCCGTTTTTTAGCAAATTTACCATTTGCATAAGCACGATTTCTAGGGCATTTTCATCGTATCCTAGAAAGTGAATTGCCGCCTTTAAGCGCGCGATATAGCCGTGATGATCTGCTCCCCAGACATTGACATATCGCTCAAATCCGCGCTCGAATTTGTTATTGTGATATACAATATCGCCCGCTAGATATGTCGGACGGCCGTCCTCGCGGATGACGACACGGTCTTTTTCATCGCCCACAGCACTGGATTTGATCCAAACCTTACCGCCTTCTTTATACATTTCGCCACTTTTTTCAAGCTTGGCAATCGTCGCGTCAAGCTCGCCATAAAGGCTCTTTTCGCTAGCCCAGTTTTGTATAGTAATCCCGCAATCAGCCAAATCTTTTTTGATGATTTTCAAAACCTCGTCTTTGGCGAATTCTGCAAGCTCTAAAATTCTACCATCATCGTAAAAAATCTCTTTGCCAAATTTCTCTACGCTTAAATTTACCAGCTCATCGATATACTCGCCGCGATAGTATTTCTCGGGATACTCGACGCTCTGCCCGAAAATTTCCTTTGCGCGCAGTATCATGGAAATACCAAGCAATTCGATTTGATTGCCAGCGTCGTTTATGTAATACTCTGTGCAAACCTCGCTACCTAGGTAGTTTCCTACCTTAGCGAAGGTATCGCCATATACTGCGCCCCTGACATGGCCTATGTGAAGAGGGCCGGTTGGATTCGCGCTGATGTATTCAAGCAGGATTTTTTCGCCTTTATGCTCTGCGCTATTTTTCGCAAAATTTTCGCCCAAATTTAGCGCATTTTGGGCTAAATTTCCAAGCACACTAGGTTTTATATGAAAATTCAAATACCCATTTATCGCACTTGCTGATAAAATTTCATTATCGCTAAATTTAGCCGCTAGCTCCTGGGCGATGATTTTAGGGGCTTTTCTAAGCTCTTTTGCAAGCGAAAACGCCACAGGTGAAGCATAGTGAGCGAGGGTTTTGTCTTTTGGTTTTTCGATGATTACCTCGCGCCCTAGGACGCGAGAGATTTCGTTTATAGCTAAATTTTTCAAAAACTAAGCCTTTTGAGATTCGTCAGCTTTGGTAGTTTCGCTCTCTTTTTTCACACTCTCTTCGAGTTTAGGATCGTCTTCCATCTCTTTTTTAAACGACTTGATACCCTTGCCTACGCCTTTTGCAAGCTCAGGAATTTTTTTCGCTCCGAAAAGCAACACTATAATAGCCAAAATAATTAGCAATTGTTGAACGCTAACGCCCATTGTCTCTCCTTATTTCCAAGATTTCATAACCGCTGAAATATCGCATCTAGCGGTTTCTAATCTGATTGTTTTGTAGATTGATTTAAAATTTAAATACGCGCTTTCTAGCTCGTCGTTGATTACGAAATAATCATATTGTGCGAGATATTTAATCTCGTCTTTTGCGTTTTGCAAACGAGTAGCGATATCGCCAGAGGCTGTATCTGCCCGTGCTAGCAGACGCTTTTCTAGCTCTGCTGGGCTCGGAGTGGTTACGAAAACCGTGGTAAGCTCGTTTTTGCTTACTTTTTGGCGAACGATTTCGAAACCTTGCACATCGATATCAAAAATCACAATTTTACCCAAATTTAGCGCCTTTCGCACGGCTTTTAACGATGTGCCATAGTAATTGCCATGCACGAGCGCCCACTCTAAAAATTCGTCATTTTCTATGCCAGCTTTGAATTCGTCTTTGCTGATGAAATGGTAATTCACGCCGTCTTTTTCGCCATCTCGCATATCTCTTGTGGTAGAACTGATAGAAAAATATATCTCATCTGTGCCAAACTCAGCGATAAGCCTCTTTATAAGAGTGCTCTTACCGCTGCCGCTTGGACCTGAAACTAGTAAAATTTTACCTAGCAATTATTTATCCTCAAATGAGATATTGATATTGATTCTAAGGTCTTTAAGTGCTTCTTGTATGTTTTCCTCGCCAGAGAATTGCTCCAACACACTAGCGATATTTGCCTCTAAATCGTAGCGCAACTGCTCTTTTAGCTCATCAACGCTCAAAAATCTGCGCTCTTGCTCTAAAATTCGATTAACTTCATCGCGAGTTTTTGGTGCGACATGCGCAGGAACCTCGCTTTGAGCGGTCGGCTCGACACTGACATCGACAGCTGGTTTGATATCAGGTAGCTCTACGCCACTTGCGACTTGCGGTAAATCCAAATCATCAAAATTTGGTTTTTCATCTTTTTTCTCATCTTGCGCTGCCGCTTTAACAGGCTCGGAAGCGACTTTTTTATCTTTTTCAAGGGCTAAAATATTATCAAATAGCAAATCATCATCGCCAGTTTCCTCATCGTCCTCATCTGGGGTCTCATCTTGTGAAATTTGGGCTTCTGGCTCAGCCTTTGTCTCGTCCTCGCCATGCTCTACACTCTCAAATGCTGGCTCTAACGAAACATTCGCCAAAGGAATTTCTTTGTCGCTAGCTAGCGCGATTAGGGCTTCGCTCTCTTTTTCGCCCTCTGCTTTATCCTCTGGCTCATCATCACTAGAATTATCAAACATCGAAGAAAACATCGACCCAAAATCACTATCAGATGAATCTTCGCTCTGCTCTTTTGGCTCTTCTTTGGCTTCTTCTTGCGCTTCTACTTTTGCTTCTTCTTTTTGCTCTTCTTGTGCCTCTTCTGGCTCGTTATTTTGCGCAATCTCACTAAGCGGCATATCGTCTGAAATTTGATCCATAACAGCACTTAGTGGCATGTCATCATCGATATCATCTAGCGAAATTTCATCTGCTAATGCGCTTAAAGGTTTATCATCGTCAAGATCATCAAGCGAAATTTCACTTAACGGCGTATCATCATCGATATTTTCTGCCAATGCAGATAGCGGAACATCGTCATTTACATTATCTAGCATAGCGGAAAGCGGCGTATCATCATCGATATTTTCAGCTAATGCAGATAGCGGAACATCATCGTCAGAGTTGTAAAAATCATCTAAAAGGCTTTCGAAATTTTGCGTGCTAGCCTCATTTTGGCTAGCTTCACTGCTTTCAGAAGCTACCTCGCTAGCTGGCTCTACGCTAACTTCTGCGGTAGTTTCGGCCTCGTTTGCAGGCTCGCTAACACTCTCATCGCTTGGTTTAGCTTCTGGCTCGCTAGGAGCAAGTTCTAAAACCAAATCATCTAAATTATCAGGAATTTCGATATTAAAAGGCTCATTTTTTGCAGGTTCAGATTTTACTTCGTTTTGCGTCTCATCGCTAGCTTCTGCGCTAGTAGCAAGAGAGATTGTATCGCCAGCATCGATATTTGGAGCTGGTTTTGGTTTTGGCGCAGGGTTTTCAGCTTTTGTTTCCTCGTCCGCGCTATCATTGATTGGCGCTAGACCGATTCCCATATCAGCGCCCTTATCGCCCTTTTCATCGATTGACTCGATCTCTTTCATCATCGAGCTTACATCGGCGAATTCTTGTGCCATTTTTGATTTTATCTCAGGATTTGGTTTTGCAGATGAAAATCCGCTAATAAATTTAATCAATTCAGCAGGCGCAAATGGCTTAGTCAGCGTGTGTGTCGCGCCTACGATAATATCGTCTTTGGAGATCAAAAACAGGGTTTTATCGACATCAAAATGAGAAATGCTATCCTCTTCGCTATAATCTTTTATCACCAAATCATAATCTTGTTCATCAATGCTGTAATTCGCTAAATCAGAGTGTGTGCGTTCGCAACAAATATTAACTACTTTTGCAACTTGTTCATTTGTGCTATCAAGTAAAATTTTCATTTTTAGCCTTTTTGAAAAAAAATTTCCCTATTTTAGGATAATTTTGGTTAGTGATTGCTTATATTTTAGCTAAATTTTGATTATTTAGGCGATAAATTGACGAACATTTGCCAGCTAAGCTTTCATCGTGAGTAACAAGCACGAGTGCGCCGTCATTTTTGGCGATATAATCAAATATCACCTCCATGACCTCATTAGCGGTGCTTTTGTCCAAATTCCCAGTTGGTTCATCGGCAAAAATAATGCGTGGGCGTTTGTTTAGCACCCTAGCAATACTGACGCGTTGTTGCTGACCACCACTAAGCTCGCCGATATTTTGGGACAAAGTCTGAGTAATTTTTAGTTTTTCTAAAATTTCATAATCAATTTTGTTATTTGTAAGCTTGGCTGCAAGTTCGATATTTTCTTTGACAGAAAAGCCCTTAAAAAGGTAGTGTGATTGAAAAATTATGCCAAAATCATGCCTGCGAATTTTAAGTCGTTCGTCCGCGCTTAGCGAGTATAAATTTGTGTCATTGTAAAAAACTTCGCCCGAATTTGGCTTTAAAAGTGTGCATAAAATGTGCAAAAGTGTGGATTTACCGCAACCACTCACGCCCAAAATGGCGCTAGTAGAATTTGAATTTATTGTGATATTTATATCGTTAAAGAGCGTATAATCATACGCATGAGTAAGATTAACGCCCTTTAAAAGTGTCATTTTTAGCCGATTTGAGCTGCAACTTCTGCTGCGAAATCATCGACTTTTTTCTCTAAGCCCTCGCCGACTTCGAAGCGGACATATTTTACGATTTCGATTTTGCCACCGAGTTTCTCAGCTGTCTCAGCCACTACTTGCTCGATAGTTTTTTTATCGTCCATTACGAAAAATTGTCCCATAAGCGTAAGTCTTTGATCGATTTGAGTGTTATCAGCGATAAATCTATCGATTTGACCTGGGATAATTTTGTCCCAAATTTGCTCAGGTTTGTTTTGTTTTTTAAGTTCTGCTTTTAAATTCTCAGTCTCAGTCGCCAAAACCTCATCAGTGATTTGAGCGCGTGAGCCATATACTGGGATTTTGTGCAAAGGTTTGCCCAGTCTTACTCTCTCTTCATTGTCTTTTTCTAACTCGCCCACAAGTGCTGCGAATTCTTTTTCGATAAATTCTTTATCCAAATCTTTGTAGCTAATCACGCTTGGTTTCATAGCTGCTGCGTGCATGCAAAGGTTGCGGATTAGATCTTTTGCGCCTTCGGCAGTTTTTTCGCTATCGCAAGCTGCTGCGATGATGACGCCCACGCGGCTATTTGAGTGCAAGTATCCTTGGACTACACCATTTGCGCCAGCTTTGACGGTTTCAAATCTGCGAACAACCAAATTTTCGCCGATTGTTGCGATTTGAGTTTTTAGGTGATCTTCGAATTTCACGCCGTCGATTACGCTCTCATTTAGCGCTTCTACTGTTTCAATGCTGTTTTTTTGGACATGAATAGTGATATTTTTAACCAAATCAATGAAATTTTGGTTTCTTGCGACGAAGTCAGTTTCTGAATTTACCTCGCTGATTGTTGCAGCGTTGCCATTTACTTCGACACATACTAGACCTTCGCTAGCTAGGCGATCTGCTTTTTTCGCAGCCTTGCCAAGACCTTTTTCGCGTAGTAGATCTACGGCTTTTTCCATATCGCCGTTTGTTTCAACTAATGCTTTTTTGCAGTCCATCATACCTGCGCCAGTGCTTTCGCGCAGTTCTTTTACCATTTGTGCTGAAATTTCCATTATTCTGCGTCCTCTGCTGTTTCGAAATCTTCTTCGCTCATCGCTTCTTCTACGATTTCATCTTTTTCTTCTTGGCTTACTTCTGCTTTTTCTTCGCTTACTTCGCCGTCTTGATCTCTTAGAGCTTTTCCTTCGTTGATAGCCTCAGCCATTTCTTGGCAGAAAAGTTGAACCGAGCGGATAGCGTCATCATTGCCCGGAATTGGGAAATCTACAACATCTGGGTCGCAGTTTGTATCTAGTGGAGCTACAACAGGGATTTTTAGTCTGTTTGCTTCTGCTACGGCGATTTTTTCTTTAACTACATCGATAACAAAAATCATATCAGGCAAGCTTTTCATATTGCGAATTCCGCCTAGATATTGCTCTAATTTCTCTTTTTTGCGGCGTAGCATTAGGGCTTCTTTTTTTGTTAGAAGGTTGATTGAGCCGTCTTCTTCCATAGCTTCGATGACTTCTAGTTTGCGGATTGATTGTTTGATAGTGCTGAAATTTGTTAGCATACCGCCTAACCAGCGATGATTTACAAATGGCATTCCGCATTTTTCAGCGTATTCACGCAAAGTCGCACCTGCTTGTTTTTTAGTGCCGACAAATAGGACAGTTTTGCCCTCAGCTGCTGCGTCGCGAACGACATTGTAAGTGTAGCGGAAGTAGCGGATAGTTTTTTGCAAATCTATGATATAGATACCTTTTCTCTCGCCGAAAATGAATTTTTTCATTTTTGGGTTCCAGCGGCGTGTTTGGTGACCAAAATGAACGCCACATTCTAATAAATCTCTCATTGTAACCATGAGTTTTCTCCTTATGGGACTAGCCCGAATTTAGTTTCTTCCTCCGCATTTTTTAGCAAATTTAGGGCTTTTTGGGCGTGAAATTTGCTTTCACAACTTGCCAAATTTGCAACTAAATAAGGATAAATGCGTGTGAAATGAAACTTGGATTATACTGAAAAATTTATAAAATTAAGCTAAATTTATGTTTGAATTTTTGATTATTTGTCATTGTTAGAAACGGCGTAAGCCGTTTCAGTAAAAATAAAATCAGCTAAATTTTAAAAAGCAACGCTTTTTAAAATTTAGCCACTTCTAAGGTTTTACAGGGGTGGGGGTTGGTAAGGGGGAG